>CAZHDF010000023.1:0-27570 GCA_964531525.1 uncultured Alphaproteobacteria bacterium
GACTGAACGCCCGACTTGGAGTCTTTTCCACTTACGTGGAACCGCACCGGCCCGCCGGCGTCAACTTTCGTCGCTGTTGCTGTCGCGGTAGCGCCAGGCCTGGGTGCGACGGAGAATTCCGCGCGTCAGCATGCCGTGCAGCAGGCGCACGGCCGCGGCCGTGTAGACGATCATCATCGCCATCGCCGCCGCCGGCGCGATATCGCCCGCATCGTCCATGTTGAGGACCGCGACCGAGGCGAGCGTGGTGTCGGTCGAATAGAGGAACACCACCGCCGAGACCGTCGTCATCGCGTTGACGAACAGATAGATCGAGATATCGAGGATCGCCGGCAGGCAAACCGGCACCGTCACCCGCGTGAAGGTGCGATAGAACGGCACCTTGAGCGAGGACGAGACCGATTCGAACTCGGCGTCCATCTGCTTGAGCGCGGTCACCGCGGTCAAATGGCTCACGGTGTAGAAATGCGCGACCGTGCACAGCACCAGGATCGCCATGGTGCCGTAGATGAAGTTGAGCGGATTGTCGGGGTGGTTGAAGAAGAAGATGTAGGACAGGCCCAGCACCATCCCCGGCACGGCGAGCGGCAGGATCGCGAGGAAGTGGATGATCGTGCGCCCGCGCTCGAACCCCCGCCCCTTCTCGACCAGATAGGCCGTGAAGAAAATGAATACCGTCCCGATGATGGCGGTGTAGATCGCCATGCGGATCGAGTTGTAATAGGCGTCCCAGCCGCCGCCATCCATGATGTCGAACTGGTAGTTGCTGAGCCCGAGCGAGAGGTTGTAGGGCCAGAACGCGACGAAGGAGGCATAGGCCGCGACCCCCAGGATGCCGAGGATGAACACCGACAAAAGGATGCAGAAAACCAGCATCAGCCCGTCGCGCAGCTTGTCGGGCTTGGGCTCGTAGGGGACCGCGCGCGCGGTCAGGAGCGCGACCTGCTTGCGCTGCACGATCCGATCGACGACGAAGGCGAGCACCGCCGGAATCAGCAGCACCACGCTGACCACCGCGCCCATCTCGAAGTTCTGCTGGCCGATCACCTGCTTGTAGATATCGGTCGCGAGCACGTTGTACTGACCGCCGATCACCTTGGGCACGCCGAAATCGGTGATCACCAGCGTGAACACCACGAAGATCGCGCTGATGATGCCGTATTTCGCCCCCGGCAGGGTGACCGTGAAGAAGGTGCGGATCTTGCTGGTGCCGAGCGCCGCGGCGGCCTCGTAAAGCCGCCCGTCGGCGATCGAAAGCGCGGTGGTCATGATGATCATCGCGTGCGGGAAGGTCCAGAACGAGGCGCCGATGACGATCCCGATCGGCCCGTAGATGCTGTTCCCCATCAGCACGCCCTTGATCATGCCCTGGTTGCCGAACAGGTAGATCAGGCTGATCGCGGGCAGCAGCGACGGCGCCAGGATCGGCACCAGCGCGACGGTCTTGAAGACACCCTTGAACGGGATGCAGGTGCGGGTCAGCGCATAGGCGCAGAGAAACGCGAGCGTGATCACGATGACGGTCGCGATTACCGAGATCGTTAGCGAATTCTGAATCGAATAAAACAGTGCCGGCGTATCGGCGTATTCGGCGTAGTTCGCAAGGCCGATGAAGTTTCCGTCGTGGTCCTCGAAGCTCTTCGACAGCATCGAGTAGAGCGGCAGCACGAGGACGACGAACAACGCCAGCGACACCAGAACCATGGCGCTGCGCATGATCCAGTCGTCGCGCCCGAGCTTCGGCCGAATGCGCCTGCTCGCGAGCGCGGCGGCCTCCGATGGCGTCGTGACGGTCATTGCCCGGCTGGGAAAATATGGATGCGCTCGGGCGGCAAGGCGATCCTGAGCGTCGTCTCGGGCCCGATGCCGAGGTCACGCACCACGTTGATCGAGAAGTCGGCGAGCAGGGTTTGGCCGTTCAGCCCCTCCTGGCCCAGCCGCGCCCGCACGAACGAGCCCTGGAATTCGAGATACTCGATGCGAACCTCGAAGCTGTTGGTCTGTCCCGGCTCGACGCCGCGCACGGCGACATCCTCGGGCCGGAAGGAGACGGTCACCGTCTCGCTGTTTCCGGCGGCGCCGCGACCGGCGCAATCGAGCTCGATCTCGCCGACCCGGACCCGCCCCCCGCCGATCGCGGTCGCCGAGATGAAGTTCATGGTGCCGATAAAATCGGCGACGAAGGCATTGGCGGGCTCGCGATAAATCTCGACCGGCGTGCCGATCTGCTCGATCACGCCGCGATTCATGACGACGATGCGATCCGCCATGGTCAGCGCCTCTTCCTGGTCGTGGGTGACCATGACGGTGGTCACGCCGAGGCGGCGCTGAAGTTCGCGAATCTCGTGGCGCAAGTGGACGCGCACCCGCGCATCGAGCGCCGAGAGAGGCTCGTCGAGCAGCAGAAGCCCGGGCGAGGTGGCGAGCGCGCGGGCGAGCGCGACCCGCTGCTGCTGACCGCCGGAAAGCTGGGCCGGATACTTTCGCTCCTCGCCCTCGAGGCCGACCAGCGCGACCAGCTCGGCGACCCGCTTGTCGATCGCCGCGCGGTTCATGCGCCGGTTCTCGAGCCCGTAGGCGATGTTCTTGTAGATCGTGAGGTTGGGAAACAGCGCGTAGGACTGGAACACGATGCCGAAGTCGCGCTGGTCGGGCGGCAACGCCGAGATGTCGCGCCCGGCCTGCTCGATCCGGCCGGCGGTTTGGAGATCGAGCCCGGCGATCGCGCGCAGCAGCGTCGTCTTGCCGCAGCCCGACGGACCGAGAAAACAGATCAGCTCGCCTTCGAAGATATCGAACGATACCTCGCGCAGCGCCGTGAACGAGCCGAACATCTTGGTGATGCCGATAATCCGAAGATAGGGTTCGGCCGGCGCCGAGCCGGGCGTGGCGCCGTCGTTTTCTACCGCCTCGCGCTGGGCAATCGCCATGAAGCGCTCCGTGATTGTGCCGTCAAATCGTCGGGCCGCTAAACCCGTCCCGCGCGTGGAAGTCCGGCCCGCTCGCGGGAGCGGACCGGACCCCGTCGCGCATCATCCCCCGCCCGGCCCCGCGAAAACGCGGCGGACGGAGACGGACAACGTCAGCTCTTGGGCTCGGACTTCGAATCGTAGCGCTTCTGCCATTCCTTGAGAATGCGCTTGCGATTCTTGGCCGCCCACTCGAAGTCGTTGTCGATCATCGCCTGCGGGATGTTGTCGGGGAAGTACTTCACGGGCTTGGCGAGCCGCTGAATGCCGATCACCGCATAGCCCTCGTTGTACATCTTGTTGGCCTTCTCGGTGATCGACCAGTCGACCAGCTTCTTGGCCGCGTCGAGCTTCTTGGTGCCCTTGACGATCGCCGTGGCCTCCATGTCCCAGCCGATCCCCTCCTTCGGGATGATGATGTCGATCGGCGCGCCCTTGGCCTTCGACTTGGCGCCGCGGAAGGCGAACGAAATGCCGATCGCGACCTCGCCCCGGGCGGCCTGCTTGCACGGCTTCGAGCCCGAATGCGTGTAATGGTCGATATTCTTGTGGAGCGCGTCCATGAAGGTCCAGCCGCCGCCCTCGTCGAACATCTGGAGCCAGGACGAAACGTCGAGGAAGCCGGTGCCCGAGGAGTTCGGATTGGGCATCGCGATACGACCCTTGTAGACCGGGTTGGTCAGATCGCGCCACGACGTCGGCTTGGGCAAATTGTACTTGGCCGCCTCGACCGTATTGAAGCAGATCGCCGCGACCCAGGCGTCCATGCCGACCCAGGCCGGGGGATTGTCCTTATCGCGGAACTTGGCGTCGATCTTCTCGAGTCCCTTGGGCGCATAGGGCAGAAGCATGCCCTCGTTCTTCATCAGAAGAAGGCTGGTCGCGGCCAGGCCCCAGATCACGTCGGCCTTGGGGTTGTTCTTCTCGGCCAGCAGTTTCGCGGTGATGATGCCGGTCGAATCACGCACCCATTTGATCTGGATATCGGGATAGTCCTCGTTGAAACGGGCGGCATACTTCTTGAGGTCCTCCGCCTCGACCGCGGTATACACGGTCAGGCTTTCGGCGCTCGCGGGGGTCCCCGCCAGGCCGAGCGACCACGCCCCCACCGCCGCCGCGGCGAGAAGGTGGAGCGGAAGCCGTTTGAACGTCTTCTCCTTCATCGAACGTCTCTCCCTGTCTGTTTCTTCGAAGGCAACCCCGCCCTCGAACCCCATACCGTCACATGCCTCGAACCGAGCCGTTCATCGACCCGGACACTCATCGTTTCGGCCCGTATTCGGTCCGCAGACCGCCCTCGGGCGTCGAATGCGCCCCGCAACAAGGCAATATAAGGGCCGTACATGATAAGACGATGTCACAGCGGCGCAAGCGCGACAAGTCTCGATGCTTTCGCGGCCCCGGGCGGCGCGATTAACAGCCGCGCGCGTCTGGTGTATTCTGGCATTGCCCGAACGGGACTTTTCTGCGATTGTCCGCGCCTTTCGATTTTGCCGCTCCCGGGCGAAACGCCCCCGGAGCAAGACGACCACCCACGGCCAAGCCGCCAAGACAAAAGGAGGGACGCGATGACGAGCGGTATCGCTGCGAAACTCGCCACGGTGTCTAACTCCGGCTCCGTCGCCAATTCCGGTTCCGGCCGGATGCGGCACGAAGCGCTGGAAAGCTGGGCCGAGGGAAGGATAAACCCGGGGGCGCGGGCGCGCGTCTCCGAGACCGCCGTCCGCGCCGATACGCATGCCGCCGACGACTATTTCCGCGCCCGTGGGGGGCTGCGCTTCGCCGGACGCCACCTGCTGATCGATCTGTGGGGCGCGCGCCGCCTCGACGATCTAGACCTCGCCGAGGCGACGCTGCGCGAGGCGGTCGCGGCGGTTGGCGCGACGCTGCTGCACGTTCATGTCCACCACTTCACGCCCAACCACGGCATCTCGGGCGTGGCGGTGCTCGCGGAATCGCATATCAGCGTCCATACCTGGCCCGAGGCGGGCTACGCGGCGCTCGACGTGTTCGTCTGCGGCGATTGCGATCCCTATGCGGCGATCCCCGTTCTGCGGCGCGCCTGGACCCCGGAACGGGTCCAGCTCGCCGAGCATTTGCGCGGGCTCGCGGAATGATCCGCTTCGAGGAGACGGACAGCGACGAGGCCAACCTCTCGCTGTCCGTCGATCGCGCGATCCATACCGGCAAGACGCCGTTCCAGAAGGTCGAGTTGTTCGAGAACGCGGCCTTCGGGCGGGTACTCGCGCTCGACGGCATCGTCCAGACGACCGAACGCGACGAATTCGCCTATCACGAGATGTTGGTGCATCCGCCGATCCTCGCCCATGGCGCGGTCAAGCGGGTGCTGGTGATCGGCGGCGGCGACGGCGGCGCGATCGAGGAGGTGCTCAAGCACCCGGTCGAGGCCGTCACCATGGTCGAGATCGACGCCGAGATCGTCGCGCTCGCCCGCGCGCATCTGCCGATGATCTGCGGCCGGGCGTTCGAGGACCCGAGGCTCGATCTGATCATCGGCGACGGGCTGCGCTTCGTCGCCGAGACCGAAAAGCGCTTCGATCTGATCCTGGTCGATTCGACCGAGCCCGTCGGCCCCGGCGCGGTCCTGTTCGAGACCCCGTTCTATACCGACTGCCGGCGCTGCCTCGCCCCCGGGGGCATCCTGATCACCCAGAACGCGGTGCCGTTCCTGCAACGCGACGTGGCGGCCAACGCCTGCGCCCGGCTCAAGCCGCTGTTCGCCGACGTGGCGCTCTACCTCGCCGCCGTGCCGAGCTTCCTCGGCGGCTTCATGACGTTCGCCTGGGCGAGCGACGAGCCGGCCCATCGCGCGGTCGCGCAAGAGACCCTGGCCGAGCGGCTGGCGACCGCGAAGATCGAGATGCGCTATTACACGGCCGACGTGCACCAAGCGGCATTCGCCCTGCCGCCCTACATCGCCGCCTCACTGGGCTGACACCAACGCGCCCATGGGCTCGTTAGCATGAAAGGCCCTCATGGAGAGATGGCCTAATCGGTCTATCGAAGGGGGAGGATTTGTACCGCCGGGCCGATAAATCGGCTCGGCGGTATTGACGTCAACCGCCGAGGGTGACGGCGGTGCCGCTCGCGCTCACCATCAGCATCGAGCCGTTCTGGCCGACGACCTCGTAGTCGATGTCGACCGCGACGATCGCGTCGGCGCCGAGCAGCGCGGCCTCGGCGATCATGTCCTCGATCGCCGCCTCGCGGGCGTTCTTGAGCTCCTTCTCGTAGGCGCCCGAGCGACCGCCGACGATGTCGCGGATATTGGCGAACAGATCGCGAAAGATGTTCGCGCCCATGATCGCCTCGCCCGAGACGATCCCGCGATAGTCGGTGATGGCGCGCCCCTCGATACCGGGCGTGGTGGTTACGATCATCGGTTTTTTCTCTCCCAGGCGATAAGGAACGGCCGCCTCAGGGCACCGCGCGCGCGGCGGCGACCAGGTTGCGCATCTTGGCGATCGCGATCTCGCGCGGCAGCATGCCGAGCCCGCAGTCGGGGCCGACGATCAGGCGTTCGGGCTCGATATGATCGAGCGCGTCGCGCAGCCGGACGATGATCTCCTCGACCGTCTCGACCCGGCTTTGTGCGATCGCGGCGGCGCCGAAGATCACCTTGACCCGCCCGAAGCGTTCGAGAAGCGAAAGATCGTTGTGACAATGGGCGTCCTCGATCGAGATCGCGTCGACCACGCCCGCCTCGCCCAAGGCGTCGGCGAGCGTGAAATAAGCCGCGCGGTCGGCCTTCATGAAGTCGGTTTGATCGAGCTTCTCGGGATAGCCGCAGCACATGTGCATGACGCGCGCGACCTCCTCGGGCACGCCATGGAAGCAGCGCGCGAGGTTCTCGATCCCGAAGTCGAGGGTCTTTTCGGGGTAGCGCGCGAACAAGGGCTCGTCGATCTGAATCCAGCGGCATCCGGCTTCGGCCAGTGCGCGGATCTCGGTGTTCAGCGCCTCGGCGAGCGCCGTGCCCACGGCGCGCTCGTCGCCATAATGGGCGTCGGCCACCGAATCCGTGATCGTGAGCGGGCCGGGCACGGTGATCTTGACCGGCCGGTCGGTCGCGTCCTGGGCGATGCGCCAGTCGCGCGGCAGGAACGGCGCTCCGGCCGCGAGGGGACCGCGGATCGTCGGCACCCGCGCGGTCCAGGCCCCGCTGCGCATGACCTTTTCGGTCAGGCCCTCGAAGTCGAAGCCGTCCATGTGGCGACAGTGGTAGTAGATATAGTTGTCGCGCCGGATCTCGCCGTCGGTCGGCACGTCGATTCCGGCCTCGACCTGATCGCGCACCGCGGCGAAGGTGCCGCGATCGAGGATTTCCTCGAGATCGTCGTCGGCCTCGCGCAGGTAGGCGGTATAGGCGCCGGTCGGGTCCTCGGCGTTCGGACCGCCGGCGCGAAACCAATCGGGAAGGGTGACGAAATCGGGCTTGGGATAAGCGCCGATCGTAGTCGTGAGAAGGGGCATGGCGGTGCTCTGCGGTGCTGCGGCGAACGCACCCGCTCGTGTCGGGCGCGCGACGGGCGCGAAGTTTAGCGGATCACCCGCCTCCGACAAGCCCTATCCGCCGTCCGCTTTCAGCGCGGCGGCCACCCCGGCGGCGATATCGGCGGCGAGCGCGTCGATGTCGATGCCCGCCGAGGCGTAGTCGGCCGACCAGACCGCCTTTCCCGTTTCCGCCTCGACGAGTCGCACGACGAGACGCGCGTCCGCGCCGCTCCCCCGGGTCTCCGCCTCGAGGCGATAGCCGCCCGCCGCCACTCCGGGCCGAGTCGCGAGCGCCGCGATCACCGCCGCGCGCAAGGCCGTCGGATCGGTCCCGCCCTCGGCGGCGGTAAAGGGCGCGACGACGACTCCCGGCACGTCCCCGGAAGCGTCGCCGGGCGACGACGCGCGTTCGAGAATCAGCGGGCGCAGCGCGAGAGCGATAAGGACGAGAAACCCCGCGGCGCCGACCCATTTGAACAGCTTCGCCCGGTCGGGATGAATGCCGATTTCGCGCCGGCTCGCGCGCGAACCAGTATCGAACAGCACGCGATAGACCGCGATCGGCGCGGCGTGGCCAACGACGCGGCGCGGACCGAGCTCTTCGTAGACGACGTCGAACCGCGTGCGCGCGCGCGAGAAAATCGGGGCCGAAATGCTGATGCCGCCCGGATGAGCGAGATCCTCGAGCGCGCCCGCGCCCTCGGGCGGGGTTTCGTCGGCCACCACGTCGACGCCGATCCGCACGCCCGTCTCGCCCTCGCCCGTCGCCAGGGCGCGCTGAATGGCGAGCGCGCAGCGGACCGCCGGGACCGCGCTCGGAAGGACCGCGCGCAGCCGGCCGGCGGTCGCTCCGGTCATCCGTCCGCCGTGGGAGACGACGCTGGCCTCGATCAGGTCGTGGGGATCGATCGCGCCCGGCCCGCGCGGCGCCGTTCCCCGGTCACCCCCCCGATCCGGAAACGCGATCGTGAGGATCGCCCCGTTCCCGCCCGGTTCCGCTTCCATGCCCCGTCCGCCCCTGGTTGCGATCGCGCGATTGTAACCTCATCGCGCCGCTCGGGCAGCACGATACACCCCGCGACAAGGTTCCCGGTCGACCCTTCGCACGCGGACCACGGCGCGCGGGCTTACCGCTCCTCTCTCGGTTCAAGGGTCCGACCGCATTTCATGCAAAACGGTCTAATCACCCCCCTGCGTCGCCTGAGTTCGCGCGGCCGGCACGCCTCGCAGGCCCAAATCGCCCGCGAATCCTCCGACGTCAAGCCGGTCAGGCCGTGGCGCAACAGAGCCGACACGTTGACATGACAGACACCCGGCTCTTTTCGCAGCACGCGATAAAGCTGATGGGGTGTCCAAACCAGATACCGGCGCCCAAGAAGATGCGACACCAGGGCGCCGCAGGTCATCATGCCCCGGAGTTGGCTCGAATCGCCGGGGATCGCTTCGCGCACCAGCAATACGTCGCCGCGCGCGCCCCAGCATAGGAATTTTCGGGCCTGCTCGCTCGTGATCGTCGCCGTGAGAAGTCGCGTCCACCAGGGCTCGAACACGGTCCACGCACCGCCCGGCTCGGGCCGGAGCGCAAAGACGTGCTTGTGCGCCCGATGGAGGAGCGGATGCCACCATTGACTGTCGATCGGAGGCACGAAGCAGACGAACCAACTCCCGGGCTCGAGCGGCACGAGCGAGCCGTCGGAATTGAGATTGAGCGGCTCGATTCTGACGTCGCCGGGCGGTAATGCCGTTACCTCGCGGCGGCGATACTCCTTCTCGCGGAATGGACTTAACAGGTTGATGATTTTCGGTCGTTCGGCGATTGACATGGACCTCTCCACCCTCCTCGCCAGAGAGACGGGACGCAGGCGCCGTTTCGGGGTCGGGCGACCCATCGGACGGCGTGGAGCCCGTCATCGAGATTGCAATCCCCAACCTTACCACTTTGGGAAGGTTTGCAAAGCACATGCATCCGAGCCCGCGCCCATGAGGCGCCCGGGCCAGCGCCCGTCCACGAATGGGGACAGAGCCCCTCGCGGCTTGGCAAGGGCGCGACCCCGCGATACCTTGCGCGGCAAGAACAAGGCCACCGGACCGCGGCGGACCGCCGGGACCAGCGAGGACGAGGAAGCATGGCGAGATTCGCGTTTCGGACGTCGAAGCGATTCCTTCGGCGCCCCCGTCGACAGCCATGAGCGAACGCCCGGTCGAGACCTCGCCCGCGATCTCGGACGAGGTCAAATGCACAACCTGCTACCAATGCGCCTGTCGCTGCGGAATCCGCGTGCACCTGCGCGACGGGCGCATCCGCTATATCGAGGGCAACCCCGACCATCCGATCAATCGTGGCGTTCTCTGCGCCAAGGGCTCGGCCGGGATCATGACCCAGTACTCGCCGGCGCGGCTTTCGACGCCCCTGCGCCGCGTCGGCCCGCGCGGCTCGGGCGAATTCGAGGCGATCTCCTGGGACGACGCCATCGAGACCGCCGTCGGCTGGCTCGGCGACATCCGCCGGACCGATCCGCGCCGCCTCGCCTTCTTCACCGGGCGCGACCAGAGCCAGGCGCTGACCGGCTGGTGGGCGAGCCAGTTCGGCACCCCCAACTACGCGGCGCATGGCGGATTCTGCTCGGTCAACATGGCGGTCGCGGGGCTCTACACCATCGGTGGCTCGTTCTGGGAGTTCGGCGAGCCCGACTGGGAGCGCACCCGCCTGTTCGTCATGTTCGGCTGCGCCGAGGACCATGATTCGAACCCCCTCAAGGCGGGAATCGCGCGGCTCAAGGCGCGGGGCGCCAAGTTCGTCTCGGTCAACCCGGTGCGCACCGGCTATTCGGCGATCGCCGACGAATGGCTCGCCATTCGCCCGGGCACGGACGGGCTTCTGATCCTGTCCCTGATCCGCGAGCTTTTGTGCGCCGACAAGGTCGATCTCGCCTGGCTCGCGCGCCACACCAACGCCGCCTGGCTGGTGATCGACGACCCGGGCGCGGCCGACCACGGCCTGTTCGCCCGCGACGCGCAAGGCGATCCCCTGTGCTGGGACGGGGCGCGATCGGCGCTCGCGAGCGCGCTCGAGGCCGAGGCGCGCCCGCGTCTCTTCGGCGCGGTGACGCTCGCCGACGGGCGGCGCGCGGCGCCGGCGTTCGAGCTGATGGCGCGGCGCTACATGGCCGATACTTACGCGCCCGAGGCGGTCGCCGAGCGCACCGGCGTGCCCGCGGCGCGCATCCGCCGGCTCGCCGCCGAGCTCGCCGAGGCCGCCTTCGACCACGAGATCACCCTCGACATTCCCTGGACCGACTGGGCCGGCCGCCGCCACGAGACCACCACCGGACGGCCGGTCAGCATGCACGCCATGCGCGGGATCTCGGCGCATTCCAACGGCTTTCACACCTGCCGCGCGCTGCATCTGTTGCAGATGATCCTGGGCGCGATCGACTGTCCGGGCGGTTTCCGCTTCAAGCCGCCCTTCCCGCGCCCCTGCCCGCCGGGGCCGAAGCCCGCCGGCAAGCCGGGCGAGGTGGCGCCCGGCCGGCCGCTCCCGGGACCGCCGCTCGGCATGCCCGAGGGGCCCGAGGATCTGCTGATCGAGGCCGACGGCACGCCGACGCGCATCGACAAGGCGTTTTCCTGGGACGCGCCGATCTCGGCGCACGGGCTGATGCACATGGTGATCGCCAACGCCTGGAAGGGCGATCCCTACCCCATCGACACCCTGTTTCTGTTCATGGCCAACATGAGCTGGAACTCGGCCATGAACACCGCCGGCACCATCGAGATGCTGACCGACCGCGACCCCGAGACCGGCGAATACCGCATTCCGCACATCATCTACGCCGACGCCTTCCACTCCGAGATGGTGTCGTATGCCGACCTGATCCTGCCCGATACCACCTATTTCGAACGATACGACGCGATCTCGCTGCTCGATCGGCCGATCTCGAGCGCCGAGGGGCCGGCCGATTCGATCCGCCACCCGGTGATCGCCCTCGATCGCGACGTGCGCCCCTTCCAGGACGTCCTGCTCGACCTCGGCGCGCGCCTCGGTCTGCCGGGCATGGTCGACGAGGCGGGCCGGCCCCGCTATCCGGGGGGCTACGCCGATTACATCGTCAACCACGAGCGCAAGCCCGGGATCGGCACGCTCGCCGGCTGGCGCGGCGCCGACGGCGAGGCCAAGGGGCGCGGCGCGCCCAACCCGGACCAGCTCGACCGCTATATCGAGAACGGCGGCTTCTGGCGCGACGTTCTGCCCGAATCCATGCGGTTCCACCGCCACGTCAACCGCGACTACCTCGACTACGCCCGCGAGATGGGCTTCATCGCCGAGGCCGCGCCGATCGTGATGCAGATCTATTCCGAGCCCCTGCAACGCTTTCGCCTCGCCGCGCAAGGCCACGGTCCGGTCCAGCCGCCCGAAGCGCGGCGCGAAGCCATCGCGCGCTATTTCGACCCGCTGCCGATCTGGTATCCGCCCTTCGAGGAAGCGGCGTTGGACGCCACCGACTATCCGCTCCATGCGCTCACCCAGCGGCCGATGGCGATGTATCACTCCTGGGGCTCGCACAACGCCTGGCAGCGCCAGATCCACGGCGACAATCGGCTCTACGTCAACCGCGCGACCGCCGAGGCGCTGGGCCTCGCCGACGACGACTGGGTCCGGGTGATCAGCCATCACGCGCGCATTCGCTGCCGGATCCGGCTGATGGAGGGCGTCAACCCCGACACGGTCTGGACCTGGAACGCGATCGGCAAGCGGCGCGGCGCCTGGAATCTCGACCCGGACGCGCGCGAAGGCCGGCGCGGCTTTCTGCTCAACCATCTGATCGCCGAGCATCTGCCCGGGGACGGCGGCGGCGGCCAGACGCTCAATTCCGATCCGATCACCGGCCAGGCCGCCTGGTTCGACCTTCGCGTGCGCATCGAGAAGGCGGATCCGGCCGAGGCGAGCGAAAGCGCGCCCCAGTTCCCGGCGCTCGATCCGGTGCCGGGCCTCGCCCCGCGCCCCGCCCGTCTCGGGGACCGGCGATGACCAGCCTGCCCGGGAATCGCGGCCCCAAGGCGCTCGGCCTGGTGATCGACCTCGACACCTGCGTCGGCTGCCACGCCTGCGCGGTCAACTGCAAGGAATGGAACACCGGCGGCCATCCCGGCCCGCTGTCCGACAGCGACCCCTACGGCCCCGAGCCCGACGGCGTCTGGCTCAACCGGGTCCACGCCTTCGAGGCGGGCGAGGGCGCGGACGGGCGCACGGTCTATTTCCCGCGCTCCTGCCTTCATTGCGAGGACCCCGACTGCGTGACCGTCTGCCCGACGGGGGCCTCGTTCAAGCGCGCCGAGGACGGCATCGTCCTGGTCGACGGCGATCTCTGCATCGGCTGCAACCTGTGCGCCTGGGCCTGCCCGTATGGCGCGCGCGAACTCGACCGCGAGCAGGGCGTGATGAAGAAATGCACGCTCTGCATCGACCGCATCTACAACGAGGCCCTGCCCGAGGCCGAGCGCGTGCCCGCCTGCGTCGCGACCTGCCCGGCCTCGGCGCGTCATTTCGGCGACCTCGGCGACCCCGATTCGGCGGTCTCGCGGCTGGTGCGCGAGCGCGGCGGCTACGATCTCATGCCCGAGCTCGGCTACCGGCCGACCAACAAGTACCTGCCCCCCCGGCCGCGCGCGAACGCGCCCGCGGGCACGGGCGGCGGCGACGCGCTCGCGACCATGGGGGCGATCGAAAGCCGGTTCCTCTCCTGGGTCGATCGCGTTTTCTCGCGGTAGGGGCCATGCATCCGGCGCTGTCGATCATCGTCTTCACGACCGCCTCGGGCGCGGGGTTCGGGCTCTTGTTCACGCTCGCGCTCGCCGTGGCGCTCGAGGATGCGCCGACGTCGCCGGGCGCGACGATCGCGGCGCTCATGCTGTCCTTCGCGCTGATCGGAGCGGGTTTCGTTTCCTCGGCCTTCCATCTCGGACGGCCCGAGCGCGGTTGGCGGGCGCTCGGCCAATGGCGGTCGAGCTGGCTGTCGCGCGAGGCGCTGCTGGCGGCCGCCGTCTTTCCGCTGGGGACGGCGTTCGTGGCCGACCGGCTCGCGAACGGGCCGTCGCTCCGCGCGACGCTGCTCGCCGCCGCGACCGCGCTGCTCGCCGCCGCCGCGGTCGCCGCGACGGGAATGATCTACGCCTCGCTCAAGCCGATCCGCCAGTGGCGCGATCCCCGGGTGGTGCCCGGCTACCTCGCGCTGGCACTCGCGACCGGCGCGCCCTGGCTCGCCGCGCTCGGCGGATTCGCGGGCGACTGGCGGCAGCTTCACGCCACCCTGGCGCTGGCCGCGGTCGCGGTCACGCTGGCGATCAAGCGCGCCTACTGGCGCGCCATCGACGGCGGCGCGGCGGCGCTGACTCCGGGCGACGCCACGGGCCTCGGCCACCTCGGACGCGTCCGGTTGCTCGACGCGCCGCATACCGCCGACAACTTCATCATGAAGGAAATGGGGTTCCGCATCGCGCGCAAGCACGCCGTCCGGCTGCGCCGCGTGGCGAGTTGGGGCGGCTTCGCCTTGCCCTTCGCGCTGCTCGCGATCGCGTTGGTCTTGGGGCCGAGCGCGCCGCGAGCCGCGGGCGCGACGGCGCTTCTCGCCGCGTTTTTCCTGATTGCGGGAACTCTGGTCGAACGCTGGCTTTTCTTTGCCGAAGCCAAGCACAGCGTCATTCTCTATTATGGCGGTGATGCGGCCTGAGAGCCGCGCGATCCTTGAGCTTGCGCCCCGGATCGAGGCGCGGTCGCCCCAAGCCTGTCTCCCACGACGAAAAATCCGGCGAATAATCGGGCAGACGAGTGCGCTTTTTTACTTGAGTTATTTTGTCGGACGTCCCATAAGCGGCCCGATGCGGTTGTATGCCAATAGTCCCCGCCGCGCCCCCTCGGACTGATGCAGATCTACCTGCCCATCGCCGAGATGTCGGCCAACGTCTTTCTCCTGTTGGGAATGGGCGGGGTCATCGGCTTCCTCTCGGGCATCTTCGGCGTCGGCGGCGGGTTTCTGATGACGCCGCTTCTCATCTTCATCGGCGTACCGCCGGCGGTCTCCGTGGCGACCGCCGCCGACCAGATCATCGCCTCCTCGGCCTCGGGCGTTTACGCCCATTGGCGACGCGGAAACGTCGATTTCAAGATGGGGATCGTTCTGCTCGCGGGCGGCTTCGTCGGATCGAGCTTCGGCGTCTGGCTGTTTTCGATCCTGCGCGGCCTCGGCCAGATCGACCTCATCATCTCGCTCAGCTACGTGCTGTTCCTGGGAATCATCGGCGCCCTGATGCTGATGGAAAGTCTGCGCGCCATGCTGCGCCGGCGGCGCCCCGGGCCACGCCCGCGACGCAAGCTTCACCAGCATTACTGGATCCACGGGCTGCCGTTCAAGATGCGCTTCCGGCGCTCGAAGCTTTATATCAGCGCGCTGATGCCGATCAGCCTGGGGCTCGTGGTCGGCGTGGTCGTGGGCATCATGGGCGTGGGCGGCGGCTTCATCATGGTGCCGGCGATGATCTACCTGCTCGGCATGCCGACCTCGGTGGTCATCGGCACCTCGCTGTTCCAGATTATCTTCATCACCGCCAACGTCACCTTTCTCCAGGCGGTGAACAATCAGACGGTCGACGTGGTGCTCGCGGTTCTTCTCATGATCGGCGGCGCGGTCGGCGCGCAGTTCGGCACTCGGGTGGGGGCGAAGCTTCGCGGCGAGCAGCTTCGCGGGCTTCTCGCGTTGCTCGTGCTCGCCGTCTGCATCAAGCTCCTGGTCGATCTCGTGGGCGTTCCGGCCGATTTGTTCTCGGTCCAGCGGGCGTTGAACTCATGACCCAAGGCCGCACCCTGCGCCGCGCCGCCCGCATGATCGCCGCCCTCGGCGCCGTCCTGATCGTCGGGTCGTCGGCGCGCGCCCAGCCGCTGGTCGCCGATCTTTCGAAGCATCTGATCGCGATCGGCTCGGGCTTCACGGGAACCGAGGTGCTGCTCTACGGCGCGATCGAGGGCGAGGGCGATGTGGTCGTGGTCGTGCGCGGCCCCGAGGAACGCGTGGTCGTGCGCCGCAAGGAGCGTATCGCCGGCATCTGGGTCAACCGAAAGAGCGTCGTCTTCGACCGCGTGCCGGCCTTCTTCGCGATCGCCTCGAGCCGCCCGCTCGACCGGGTCGCGCCGGCGCCCTTGCGCGAGCTCCACCACCTCGGCATCGAGACCCTCGATTTCGTCGCCGACGCGTCGCTCCCGGCGGACGAGGTCAAGATCTTCCGCGAGGCGCTGCTGCGCAACCGGGTGCGCGAGGGCTTCTACGCCGCCGAGCCGGGCAAGGTCGGCTTCGTCGGCAGCCGGCTGTTCCGCACCCGCATCCTGTTCCCGGCCAACGTGCCCACCGGCACCTATTCGGCCCAGGTCTTCCTGATCCGCGACGGCGAGGTGATCAGCGCCGAGAGCACGCCTCTTTTCATCAGCAAGATCGGGTTTCAGGCCGACGTGAACTTTCTCGCCCACAACCAGCCGGTCATCTACGGCCTGATCGCGATCGCCATCGCGCTCATGGCCGGCTGGGGCACGGCGGCGGCCTTCCGGAGGGCATAGATCATGGCAGCACGCACAACCCTTCTCGGCACCGGTCTCATGGGCGCGCCCATGGCCGCCCGCCTGATCGACGCCGGGTTCGAAGTCACGGTCTGGAACCGGACCCGGGCCAAGGCCGAGCCGCTCGCCGCGCGCGGGGCGCGGCTGGCCGAAACCCCGGCCGAGGCGGTCGCGGGCGCCGAGACGGTCGTCACCATGCTCGAGAACGGCCCGGCGGTCGGCGCGGTCCTGTTCGACCAAGGCGCGGCGGCGGCGCTCGCCCCCGGCGCGCTGGTCGTCGACATGAGCTCGATCCCGCCCGCCACCGCGCGCGATCACGCGGCGCGCCTCGAAGCCCTCGGCGCGGCCCATCTCGACGCCCCGGTCTCGGGCGGCACGGTGGGGGCCGAGGCCGGCACGCTCACCATCATGGCGGGCGGCGAGCGCGCCGATTTCGAGCGCGCGCGGGAACTGTTCGCGGTCTTCGGTCGGGCGACCCACGTCGGCCCGCACGGCGCGGGGCAGCTCGCCAAGCTCGCCAACCAGATCATCGTCGGCGTGACCATCGGCGCGGTCGCCGAGGCGCTGTTGCTCGCCGCCGCCGGCGGCGCCGACCCGGCCGCCGTGCGCGAGGCGCTGCGCGGCGGGTTCGCCGACAGCCGCATCCTCGAGCTTCACGGCCAGCGGATGATCGATCGGACCTTCCTGCCCGGCGGGCGCAGCGCGATCCAGCTCAAGGACCTCGAAACCATCGTCGCCACGGCGGGCGATTGCGGCGTCGCGCTACCCTTCAGCGAGACCGCGCGGGCGCTGTTCGCCGCGCTGGTCGAGGCCGGCGGCGGCGACTACGACCACAGCGCCCTGCTGCTCGAGCTCGAACGCCGCAACCCGCCCGCCCGGGTCGGCGACAAGCCCGACACCCTGCCCGAATAGGGTCTATACCGCCGAGCCGATAAATCGGCCCGCCGGGCGTTCAAGCCTGCGCAGGCTTCCTCGCATAAGCTCGGGCGCGCGGGCGCGCTTGCCGGCGCGCCCATGGGCGCGCCGGGGTGGGATACGCCAAGCTGCGCTATGCGGCCTTTTCGAGGTCGGCGAGCATCGCGGCGAGGAAGCGCGCCGCCTCGCCGCCCGTGACCGCGCGGTGGTCGAAGGTGAGCGAGATCGGCAGCGTGCGGCGCACCGCCGGCTTGCCTTCATGGGCGACCACGCGCGGCGCGATCCGCCCGGCGCTCACGATCGCGACCTGGGGCGGGACCACGACCGGGGCGGCATAGCGCCCGCCGATGGTGCCGAAATTCGACAGCGTGATCGTCGCGCCGCGCAGCTCCTCGGGCGGCATGCGACGCGATTCGACGGCGGCCTTCATGGCGTCGAGCCCGCGGCGCAGGTCGGCGGCGTCGCGCTCGCCCACGTCGCGCAGCACGGGCACGAACAGGCCGTCGTCGGTATCGACGGCGAAACCGAGATCGATGCGCCGATTCAGGCGACGCCCGCCCTCCTTGGCGTCGAACCAGGCGTTGAGCGCCGGCTCGGCGGCACAAGCGAGCGCGATCGCGCGCACGAGGCGCACGGTCACGTCGGTGCCCTTGGCCCAGGCGTCGATATCGGCCTCGTCGATCACGGTCGCGGGCACCACCTCGGCCCCCGACTGGGTCATGCGGCGCGCCATCGCCCGGCGCACCCCGCGCAGGGGTTCGAGCGGCCCGGCCTCGGCCAGGGTCTTGGCCGCGCGCTCGACGTCGGCGGCGGTCACCATGCCGCCCTTGCCCGAGGGGCTGACGACCGAGAGATCGACGCCCTTGCGCCGGGCGAGCGCGCGCACCGCGGGCGTCGCCTTGATGCGCGACGGCGCGGCGCCCGCGCCCGCGCCTTCCTGGGCCTCGCGCGCCTCGTCGAGCACGCCCGCGTCGCTTTCGATGGTGCCGACGACGGTGCCCGTGTCCTTCTCGACCCCGTCGTCGTAATCAACCAGCGGCGCGCCGATGGCGACGATCTCGCCGGCCTCGGCGTGGAGCTTGGCGATCCGGCCGGCCCGGGGCGAGGGCACCTCGACCACCGCCTTGTCGGTCTCGACCGAGACCAGCGGCTGATCGGCGACCACGCGGTCGCCCGGCCCGACGTGCCAGGTGACGATCTCGGCCTCTTGCAGGCCCTCGCCCAGATCGGGCAGCTTGAAGGTGGTCATGCGCGGCCCCTCTATTCGAAGTCGATGCAGCGCCGGGCGGCGGCGACGATACGCGCGACGCTCGGCATGTAGTGGTCTTCCAGGCGGTAGAGCGGCATGATCGTGTCGTATCCCGCGACCCGCTCGACCGGGGCGAGCAGCGAGAGAAGCCCGCGCTCGGCGAGCCGGGCGGCGATGTCGGCGCCGACCGCGCCGCTATACGTCGCCTCGTGGACGATGACGCAGCGCCCGGTCTTCTCGACCGAGGCGAGGATCGTCTCCATGTCGAGCGGCTTGAGGGTCGCGACGTCGATCACCTCGGCGGCGACGCCGCGCGCGGCGAGCCGGTCGGCGGCCTCCAGGGTCTCGCGGGTCATCGCGCCCCAGGTCACAAGCGTCACGTCGCCGCCCTCGCGCAAGACGAAGCAGGTGTCGAGCGCGAGCGCCGCGCCGTCGTCGGCGACCTCCTCCTTGACCACGCGGTAGATGCGCTTGGGCTCGAGAAAGATCACCGGATCGGGATCGCGGATCGCGGCGAGCAGCAGGCCATAGGCGCGCCCGGGCGACGACGGGATCACCACGCGCAGGCCCGGGATATGGGCGAACATCGCCTCGGTGCTCTCGGAGTGATGCTCGGGCGCGCGAATGCCGCCGCCGAACGGCGCGCGCACCACCAGCGGGCAGGTCAGGCGCCCGCGCGTGCGGTTCCTGAGCCGCGCCGCGTGGTTCACGATCTGGTCGACCGCGGGATAGGTGAAGCCCAGGAACTGCATCTCGGCGACCGGGCGAAGCCCCTGGGCCGCCATGCCCACGGCCATGCCGAGAATGCCGGTCTCGGCGAGCGGCGTGTCGATCACGCGCTCGGGCCCGAAGCGGGCGTGCAGGCCCTCGGTCGCGCGGAACACGCCGCCGTCGACGCCCACGTCCTCGCCGAGCACGACGACCGCTTCGTCGTCGGCCATGGCGCGGGCGAGCGCCATGGCGACCGCGCCGACCAGCGTCACCTCAGCCATCGCCGCCGCCCTCCTCTTCCTCGCCCGCCGCCTCGGCGAGCAACGCCGCGCGCTGCCAGGCGAGCGCCTCGGGAAGCGTGGCGTAGAGGTAATCGAACATCGCCTCGGGCGGCTGGGGCGGCGTCGCCTCGTAGGCGGCGACCGCGTCCTCGATCTCGCGGTCGATCTCGGCGATCAGCGCCTCCTCCTCGGCCTTGGTCCAGCCGTGCGCCTCCGCGAGATAGGCGCGCAGCCGCGCGACCGGCTCCTCCTTCCAATGCGCGCTGACCTCCTCGGGCGGGCGGTAGCGGCTCGCGTCGTCGGCGGTGGTGTGGTCGGAAAGCCGGTAGGTCAGCGCCTCGATCAGGGTCGGCCCCTCGCCCGCCCGCGCGCGGTCGAGCGCGCGCTCGACCACCGCGCGCACCGCGATCGCGTCGTTGCCGTCGACCTGCTCGCCCGCGATGCCGGCGGCGATCGCCTTCTGGGCGATGGTCTCGGCGGCGGTCTGGGCGCTGCGCGGGACCGAGATCGCCCATTGGTTGTTGATCGCGACGAACACCACGGGAAGTCGCCAGACCCCGGCCATGTTGAGCGCCTCGTAAACGTCGCCCTTGGAACTCGCGCCGTCGCCGAACACCGCGACCGCGGCGCGCGCCTCGCGGCGCAGGCGGAAGGCGTAGGCGACGCCGACCGCGTGCAGCGGATGAGTGCCGACCGGCACCGAGACCGGGAAATCCTCGCGCGGGCCGGAAAAGTCCATGCCGCGCTCGTCCCCGCCCCAGTAGAGAAACAACTCAAGAAGCGTGACCCCGCGTCCGAGCATCGCGGCGGTCTCTCGGTAGGTGGGCACGAGCACGTCCTCGGCGCGCATCGCCGCCGCGATCGCCGCCCCCACCGCTTCCTGGCCAAGCGAGGAGGGATAGGTGCCGAGCCTTCCTGTGCGCTGAAGCGCGATCGCCTTGGCGTCGACCTGCCGGGTCAGCAACATGCCCCGGTAGAGCGCGAGCAGCGCCGCGCGGTCGGCGGCGAAATCGGGCAGCGCGCCGACCGGCCGCCCCTCCGGGTCGAGGATCCGGGTATGGCCGATCTCGAAGCGCGCAACGGTTGTCATGGCTTTCATATAGTCAGGGACGGGGCGCGACGGAAGCGCGCCCGCGCCAGTTTAGCGAATCATGGTTAACCGATGGTAGCGAAACGGACGCCGGGCAATCAAATCCTTGTGCGCAAAGGTGGTTTTTCGCGCATCCTCAGTTCTCGCCGTCGCGATCGCGCCCCTTGACCAGCTCGCTGACGATCCCGTGGAGGGTCTGGACCTCCTGCTCGAACAGGCCCGCGCGCAGGAAAAGGTTGCGGATGTTGCGCACCATCGAGGGCCGTTTTTCCTTGTTGCGCAGAAAGCCGCAGGCGTCGAGCTCGCGCTCCAGGTGGCGGAAGAAGTTCTCGATTTCGCCCCGGGTCGCGGGCCGGGTGCGCCCCTCGGCGAGTTCGACCTCGGGAGCGTCCGCCGCCTGGGCCTGGAACCATTCGTAGCCGACCAGCAGCACCGCCTGGGCGAGGTTGAGCGAGCCATAGGCCGGGTTGATCGGCACGGTGAGGATCGCGTCGGCCCGCGCCACGTCGTCGTTGTCGAGGCCCGTGCGCTCGCGCCCGAACAAAACCCCCGTCGCCTCGCCCGCCGCCGCCCAGCCACGCATCTCGGCGGCCGCGCGGCGCGGGGTCAGCGCGGGCTTGAGCATGTAGCGCGGCCGCGCCGTGGTCGCCAGCACGTGGCGCAGATCGGCGACCGCCTCGGCGACGCTGTCGTAAAGGCGCAGGTTGTCGAGCACCTCGGTCGCGCCGGCGGCGGCGTTGACCGCCTTGATGTTGGGCCAGCCGTCGCGCGGCCGCACCAGGCGCAGATCGCCGAGGCCGAAGTTCATCATCGCGCGCGCGGCGGTGCCGATGTTCTCGCCCAACTGCGGGCGCACCAGGATGATCGCCGGGCCGCCGGCGAGACCCTCGCGGGAGCGATCGGTTCCCGCCATCGTCCCGCTCACTTGCGCGTGCTGTCCCGGGGGGCGTCGTCGCGCAGCAGCTTATGGATGATGCTGTCGAGCAGCGCGTTGAACGAGGCGTCGATGATGTTGGCCGAGACGCCTACCGTGCCCCAGGTCGCGCCGCTCGCGTCGGTGCTTTCGATCATCACCCGGGTGATCGCGCCGGTGCCCTCGTTGGGCGACAGGATGCGGACCTTGTAGTCGACCAGCCGGAGATCCTCGAGATAGGGCGAATAGAGGCCGAGATCCTTGCGAAGCGCCGCGTTCAGCGCATCGACCGGGCCGTTGCCCTCGGCCACCGACATCAGCCGCTCGCCGTCGACCGTGACCTTGACGGTCGCCTCCGAGAAGGTGACGAGCTTGCCGACCGCGTTGTAGCGACGCTCGACCAGCACGCGGTAGCCGTCGACGTGGAAGAACGCCGGCACCTCGCCGAGCGCGCGCCGCGCCATCAGCTCGAAGCTCGCCTCGGCCCCGTCATAGGTGTAGCCCGCGAACTCGCGCGCCTTCACCTCGTCGACGATCGCCGGCAGCTTGGGGTGGTCGGCGGGGATGTCGATGCCGACCTCCTTGAGGCGCGCGATCACGTTGGCGCGGCCCGACTGCTCGGAGACCACGATCTGGCGCCGGTTGCCGACCAGCGCCGGGTCGATGTGCTCGTAGGAGCGCGGGTCCTTGGCGACCGCCGAGACGTGCAGCCCGCCCTTGTGCGCAAACGCCGAGGCGCCGACATAGGCCGCGTGGCGGTCGGGGGCGCGGTTCAAAAGCTCGTCGAGAAGATGCGAGCAGTGGGTCAAATGGACGAGACCGTCGGCGTCCACCCCGGTCTCGAAGCCCATCTTGAGCGCGAGCGTCGGGATCAGCGAGACCAGGTTGGCGTTCCCGCAGCGCTCGCCGATGCCGTTGATCGTGCCGTGCACCATGCGCGCGCCGGCGCGCACGGCGGCGAGGCTGTTGGCGACCGCGTTCTCGGTATCGTTGTGGCAATGGATGCCGAGCCGCTCGCCGGGCACGACTTGCGTGACCTCGGCGACGATGCGCTCGACCTCGTCGGGCAGGGTGCCGCCGTTGGTGTCGCAGAGCACCACCCAGCGCGCGCCCGCCTCATGGGCCGCGCGAACGCAGGCGAGCGCGAACTCCGGGTCGTCCCCGTAGCCGTCGAAGAAATGCTCGGCGTCGAACACCACATCGCGGCCCTTGCCGACGCAGAGCGCGATCGAATCGGCGATCATGGCGACGTTCTCTTGCGGCTCGATCCCGAGCGCCACGTCGACATGGAAGCGCCAGGTCTTGCCGACCAGGCAGACCGCCGGCGTGCCGCTGCCGATGAGCTGCGAGAGCCCGGGGTCGTTGGCGGCGCTCCGTCCCGGCCGGCGCGTCATGCCGAAGGCGGTAAGCCGCGCGCGCGCGAGCTTGGGCGCATCGGCGAAGAAGCGGTCGTCGGTGCTGTTGGCCCCCGGCCAGCCGCCCTCGACGTAATCGACGCCCAAACGGTCGAGCTCATGGGCGATGGCGCATTTGTCCTGGACCGAGAAATCGACCCCCTGCGCCTGCGCGCCGTCGCGTAGCGTGGTGTCGAACAGATAGACGCGCGGCGCCTTGCCCTTCGCGGTCTTGCCCGTTTTCTTCCCGGTTTCGTTTCCTTGGCCGCTCATGCCCGCCGCCATTCGGTGGTGCCGTCGGGCTTGTCCTCGAGCTGAACGCCGGCGGCCGCCAGCTCGTCGCGAATCCGGTCGGCGGTCGCGAAATCGCGCGCCTTGCGGGCTTCGCGGCGTTGCTCGATCAATTCCTCGATCCTGGCCGCATCGAGGCCGTCGCCGCCCGCCTCCTTGAACCAGGCTTCCGGGTCGCTTTGCAACAGGCCGAGAAGCGCGCCCGCCGCGACGAGATCGGCGGCGAGCGCGGCCTGGCGGTCGCGAGCCCCGGCCTCCGCCGCCACGTTCATCTCGTTGGCGAGCGCATGCAGATGCGCGATCGCGCCGGCGGTGTCGAGGTCGTCGGCGAGCGCGTCGAGGACACGGTCGGGGATCCGCTCGGCGGGCGCAAGCGACGCGCCCGCCTGCTTTGCCGTCCACAGCGCCTTGTAGAGATAGTCGAGCCGGCTGCGCGCCTCAACAAGCCCGGCGCGGGTCCAGTCGAGCGGCTTGCGGTAATGAGCCCCCAGCATCATCAGGCGCACCGCCTCGCCGCGCCCGCCGGCGGCCTCGATCACGTCCTCGACGGTCAGGAAGTTGCCGAGGCTCTTCGACATCTTGCGCCCCTCGACGATGACGAAGCCGTTGTGCACCCAGTAGCGCGCGAAGCAATCGAGGCCCTCGTGGGCGCAGATCGTCTGGGCGCGCTCGTTCTCGTGGTGGGGAAAGATCAGGTCCTGGCCGCCGCCGTGAATGTCGAGCGGCACGCCGAGGTACTTCTCGCTCATGACCGAGCATTCGAGGTGCCAGCCCGGCCGCCCCCGGCCCCAGGGGCTGTCCCAGCCGGGAAGGTCGGGGGTCGAGGGCTTCCAGAGCACGAAATCCGCCGGGCCGCGCTTGTACGGCGCGACCTCGACGCGGGCGCCGGCGATCAACTCCTCCTGGCTGCGCCGCGACAGCCTGCCGTAGTCCGGCATCGAGGCGACGTCGAACAGGACATGGCCTTCGGCCACATAGGCGTGGCCGCGCGCGATCAACGCCTCGGCCATCGCGATCATCTCTTTGATGTGCTGGGTGGCGCGCGGCTCGTGATCGGGGGGAAGCGCGCCGAGCGCCGCCATGTCGCGGTGAAACGCCTCGGTCGTGCGCCGGGTCAGCTCCTCGATCGGCTCGCCGCTCGCCTGGGCCTGGGCGTTGATCTTGTCGTCGACGTCGGTGATGTTGCGCACGTATTTGACGTGGTCCGCGCCGTAGATGTGGCGCAGCAGGCGGTAGAGCACGTCGAACACGATCACCGGCCGGGCGTTGCCGATATGCGCCCGGTCGTAGACCGTCGGCCCGCAGACATACATGCCGACGCGCTTCGGATCGCGCGGTTCGAAAACCTGCTTCTCGCGCGCGAGCGTGTTGTAGAGCTTGAGTTCCACGGGCGTTTCGGGTGGGATTTCGGTCATCGGGCGACGCGGCCGCCGAGCCGGGCAAGCGCCCGGGCGCGACCGATCATCGGTAGCAGATTCTTGAGTTCGGGTCCATCCTCGCGACCCGTGAGCGCCAGTCTGAGCGGGCGGTAGAGCGCGCGGCCCCGGCGCTCGGTCGCCTGGCCGACGGCGCGGGTCCAGGCGCTCCAGGTTGTCTCGTCCCAGGGCTCGTCGGGCAGCAGCGCGGCGGCCCGGGCGACGAAGTCGGGGTCCTCGACCGCCGGCTCGATCTCGCCCCGGCAGACCCGCCACCAAAGCCGCGCATCATTGAGGGTTTCGAGGTTTCCGCGCACCGCCTCCCAGAAACGCGCATCGGCCCCCTCGATCCCGAGGTCCGCGAGCCGGTCGGCCACCGCCTCGAAGGGCAGCGCGTGCAGCACCTTGGCGTTGAGACGGTAGAGCTCGGCCGGGTCGAAATGGGGCGCGGCGCGGCCGAAGCGGCCGAGGTCGAACCCCGCGACGAGGTCGTCGAGGCGGGTCGCGGGCACCACCGGATCGGCGGTGCCGAGGCGGGCGAGAAGGCTGGTGATCGCCAGCGCCTCGATCCCGCGCTCGCGAAGCGCGGCGAGCGACTGGCTCCCCTCGCGCTTCGAGAGGTTGCGCCCCTCGGCGTCGAGCAGCAGCGGCAAGTGCCCGAAGGCGATCTCCTCGGGCGCGCGGCCGAGCGCCGCGACGAGGGCGAGCTGCACGGCGGTGTTGGCGACATGGTCCTCGCCGCGAATGACATGGGTGACGCCCAGCTCGACGTCGTCGACCACCGAGGCGAGCGTGTAGGTCGGCCGCCCGTCGGCGCGGAACACCACGGGATCGCTGAAGCTCCGCAACCGAAAGCGTTGCGGCCCGCGCAAGAGATCGCGCCAGCCGATCTCGGCGTCGTCGAGGCGAAAGCGCCAATGGGGCTTGCGGCCTTCCGCCTCGAGCCGCGCGCGGGCGTCCTCGTCGAGGCGCAGGCTTGCGCGATCGTAGACCGGCGGGCGGCCGCGCGCCTGGGCGTCGCGACGCTTGGCGGCGAGCTCCTCCGCGCTCTCGTAGCAGGGATAGACCCGCCCGGCCGCGCGCAGGCGCTCGAAGGCGGCGGCATAGCGCTCAAACCGCTCGGACTGGCGCGCGACCGCGTCCCAGCCGAGGCCGAGCCAGGCGAGATCCTCCTCGATGGCGGCGATGTAGCGCGCCTCCGAGCGCCCGGCGTCGGTGTCGTCGTGGCGCAGCAGGAAGCGCCCGCCCCGGCTTCGCGCGTAAAGCCAGTTGACCAGCGCCACGCGCGCGTTGCCGAGGTGGAGAAGCCCCGTCGGGCTGGGCGCGAAGCGGGTGAGAACGGCGGCGCTCATGAGCCGTTGCGGAACCGGTTGGTGATCGGGTAGCGCCGGTCGCGGCCGAAGGCGCGGCGCGTGATCTTGACCCCCGGCGGGGCCTGGCGGCGCTTGTACTCGGCGAGATCGAGCATGCGCGAGACCCGGCGCGCCACCTCGCGCGGATAGCCGCGCGCGACGAGCTCGTCGACGCTGTCGTCGTGCTCGATCAGGCGGACGAGGATCTCGTCGAGCAGGTCGTAGGGCGGCAGGGTGTCCTGGTCGGTCTGGTCGGCGCGCAGCTCGGCCGACGGCGGCTTCTCGATGATCCGCTCGGGAATCACCTCGCCGGCGGGGCCGAGCGCGCCGTCGGGCAGGGTCTCGTTGCGCCAACGCGACAGCGCGAAGACCGTCGTCTTGTAGATGTCCTTGAGAACCGAATAACCGCCGCACATGTCGCCGTAGAGCGTCGCGTAGCCGACCGACATCTCGGACTTGTTGCCCGTGGTCACGACCATCGCGCCCGACTTGTTGCTGACCGCCATCAGGATCAGGCCGCGGATGCGCGCCTGGATATTCTCCTCGGTCACGTCCGGCTCGGCGCCGGCGAACAGGTCGCCCAGCATTGCGTCGAAGGCCGCGACCGCGGGCTCGATCGCGACCGAATCGAGGCGCACGCCCAGGCGCTTGGCGCAGTCGGCCGCGTCCTCGAGCGACGAGGCCGAGGTATAGCGCGACGGCATCATCAGGCAATGGACGCGATCGGCCCCGAGCGCATCGACCGCGACCGCGGCGGTGAGCGCCGAATCGATGCCCCCCGAAAGCCCGATCACGACCCCGGGAAAGCCGTTCTTGCCGACATAGTCCGCGAGCCCCGTGATCATCGCCTGGTAGATCGCGGCGAGCCCCTCGACCGGCGGCGCGATGGCGCCCGGGGCGCAGGTCCAGCGCCCGTCGTCGTCGCGCGCCCAATGGGTGATCTCGACCGCTTCGCGCCAGGCGGGCGCCTGGGCACGGAGGCCGCGGTCGGCGCCGAGCACGAAGGACGCGCCGTCGAACACCAGCTCGTCCTGGCCGCCGACCTGGTTGACGTAGATCAGCGGCAGCCCCGATTCGGTCACCCGCGCGACCGCGAGGCCGAGCCGGTCGTCGGGCTTGTCGGTCTCGAAGGGCGAGCCGTTGACGACCACCAGGATTTCGGCCCCGGTCTCTTCGAGGCATTCGGTGACGTCGGGGGTCCACATGTCCTCGCAGATCATGACCCCGAGCGGCGCGCCCCGGAACCCGATCGGCCCGGGCGCGGGTCCGGCGGCGAAAACGCGCTTTTCGTCGAACACGCCGTAGTTGGGAAGCTCGTGCTTGCGGCAGACCGCCGCGATCCTCCCTTCGTCGAGCAGCATGCAGGCGTTGTAGACAACGCCGTCGGCGGCCTCGGGCGCGCCGACCAGCATCGCCGGTCCGTCGTCGGCGGTGGCGGCGGCGAGCCGTTCGACCGCCGCGGCGGAGGCGGCCTGAAGCGCGGGCTTGAGCACCAGATCCTCGGGCGGGTAGCCGATGACGACCAGCTCCGAGAACACCACCAGATCGGCGCCCCCGGCGGCGGCCTTCGCGCGCGCGTCGAGAATCCGCGCGACGTTGCCGTCGAGGTCGCCGACGGTCGGATTGATCTGGGCAAGGGCGATGACGAGGCTATCGGTCATGGTTCGGGCCGGGCCCGCCGGGGCATGATTCACTTGAAGTGAATCGGCGCATCCAATGTCGCCGGCCCACTCCCCCGCCCGGCCCCCCACGGGATCGTAGAATTGGGGTGGCCGGGCGGGGGAGCGGGCCGGCGCCGACTGAACGGATCATGCTCTAGTGCTCATCGCTTGCGCAGCAGGAACTCGCGGCCGAGCTTGACCATCGGCTCTCC
>CAZHDF010000023.1:27670-30056 GCA_964531525.1 uncultured Alphaproteobacteria bacterium
GTGCTCATCGCTTGCGCAGCAGGAACTCGCGGCCGAGCTTGACCATCGGCTCTCCGTCGTAGGCGACGATATCGGCTGTGGCATAGGTTTCGGGCCAGTTTTCGGGCAGATACGATCCCGTTCCGATAATGTCGATGGGCGCGTCCACGCTCGCCATGACCTTACATTTGGCGACCGTGAAGCCCGAGCTCGCGACGATCTTCACCTTCTCGAACCCGGCGTCGTCGAGGGCGTCGCGCAAGTGATAGATCGCCGCCGCCGAGACCCCCGTCCCCACCAGCCAGCGCAATTCGGTCTCGGTGCGGTAGTGGCGCACCGCCTCGGGCACATGGCGATCGAGGACCGCGTAGGACGTGGCGGTGTCGAGCCCCTCGACGAAGCGCCCGCCGTGGGTGTCGACGCGCACCGCGAGGCGACCCGCCGCGACCAACTCGGGAAAGCGCTTGCAGACCGCGAGCGCGTCGGTTACTTCGCGGCCGAAGTAGTCGACCAGCACGGTGAGCGGCTCGTCGGGAAAGGTCTCGTGGAACATCTCGGCGGCGCGCAGCGTCGAGCCGGCGTAGCCGATCAGCGCGTGCGGCATGGTGCCGCGCCCGCGCGCGTTGCCGAAATAGCGCGCGGTGGCGTCGGTCGCGTTGCCGATGAAGCCGACCGCGCCCAGATCGCGCTTGGCGTAGGCCGAGCCGACGCTCGCCGCATAGGCCATCATCTCGGCCATGTCGGGGCCCGTGCAATGGCGCGCGTCCATGGCGATGAAGGCGACCTTGGGCAGCGCCGCGCACATGGCGTAGGCATTGTAGGCTGCGACGCAAGCGGGGCCGAGCTTCTGCAGGAACAGGGTTTCGAGATCGACCAGCGCCGCCATCGAGCCGGTGATGTAAAGCAGCGGCTCGCCCGCGCCGACCCAGTCGCCCTCCTCGAAGTTGGGCTCGATCTCGAAATGCACGCCGCGCGCCTCGGCGACCCGTTCGAGCCACTCGGTCATCAGCCGCGGCGCGAAGCAGACCGGGCGGCGCATGAACACCGTGTAGGTGACCTCGCAATCGCCGAACCGCGTGACGACCGCCTTGGTCCGCTTGAAATAATGATCGGTGCGGGCGGCGATCTCGGCTTCGATGTCCGTCCCGCGCGCGGCGGTATCGGATGCCGGGCGCATGTCCGAACGACGCGGGCGCTTGACCGGCCCGGACGCCGTCGGATCAGGACGCCTTGGCGACGCGCGCCGCACCCGCCCGCTCCTTTTTCAGCGCCTCGGCGATCAGGAACGCGAGTTCCAGCGCCTGCGAGGCGTTGAGTCGCGGGTCGCAATGCGTGTGGTAGCGGGCGGCCAGGCTCTGCTCGGTGATCGCCTGGGCGCCGCCGATGCATTCGGTGACGTCCTGGCCGGTCATCTCGAAATGAACTCCGCCCGCGTAGGAGCCCTCGGCGTTGTGAACCGCGAAGAACCCCTCGACCTCGGCGAGAATCCGGTCGAAGGCCCGGGTCTTGAAGCCGGTCGAGGACTTGACCGTGTTGCCGTGCATCGGATCGCAGGCCCAGACGACCTTGCGCCCCTCGCGCTGGACGGCGCGAACCAGCGGCGCGAGATGGGTCTCGACCTTGTCGGCGCCCATCCGCGCGATCACCGTGAGCCGTCCGGGATCGTTCGCCGGGTTGAGAACGTCGATCAGCCGCACCAGTTCGTCCGGGTCCATGCTCGGCCCCGCCTTGACGCCGATCGGATTGCAGACCCCGCGCAGGAACTCGACATGCGCGCCGTCGAGCTGGCGGGTGCGGTCGCCGATCCACAGCAGATGCGCCGAGCAGTCGTACCAATCGCCGGTGGTGCTGTCGATCCGCGTCAGCGCCTGCTCGTAGGGCAGCAGCAACGCCTCGTGCGAGGTGAAGAAATCGGTCTCGCGAATCTGCGGCGCGGTCGCCGAGGTCAACCCGCAGGCGGCCATGAACTCGAGCGTCTCGGTCAGCCGGTCGGCGAGCTCGCGATAGCGCTCTCCCTGGGGGCTGCGGGCGACGAAGCCCTGGTTCCAGCGGTGGACCTGATGGAGATCGGCATACCCGCCCTGGGCGAAGGCGCGCAGCAGGTTGAGCGTCGCCGCCGCTTGGCTATAGGAATCGATCAGCCGATGGGGATCGGGCGACCGGGCCTCGGCCGTGAAGGCCATGTCGTTGACCATGTCGCCGCGATAGCTCGGCAGCTCGACCCCGTCGCGTGTTTCGGTGTCGGTCGAGCGCGGCTTGGCGAACTGGCCCGCCATGCGGCCGAGCTTGACCACCGGGCAGGCCGCGCCATAGGTCAGCACCACCGCCATCTGCAAGAGCACGCGGAAGGTATCGCGGATGTTGTCGGCGTGGAACTCGGCGAAGCTCTCGGCGCAGTCGCCGCCCT
>CAZHDF010000024.1:0-29459 GCA_964531525.1 uncultured Alphaproteobacteria bacterium
GTGGGGGTGGAGTGCGCGCGCGAATCGGGGATGCGAGAAGCGCCGATTCCATCAAGAGACATCGGGCTCTAGGCCCGGGCGAGAGCGGGCTCGACGCGCCTCGCCCTAGAACCAGCGCCGGCGACGCTTGCGGGCGTGCATCAGAAGCTCCTGCATCGCCAGCATGACCCGCTGGTGGTAATGCGCGTTGTCGCGGTCGCGCTCGCGTTCGGCGAGCTGGCGTTCGTTCTCGTTGTATTGGAACAGATCGACCATCGCCATCAACGCCCGGCGCAGCACCCGGTCGCGCTGCTCGAGCGAATTCGCCATCTCGGCCATCTGGCCGCGCAGCATCTCGACCTGCTGTTCGAGCTCGACGAGCTGCTTGGCCGCCGCCGCGGTCAGCACCGCGTTGGTGAGCGCGCGGCTTTCCTGGATCTGCTCGGACGAGCGCGCGGGTCGTGTAGCGATCGCCCGCGCGCTCACCGCCCGGTCGACGTCCTGGGCGGTCGCGCCCTCGCGGTAGAGATCGCGAATCCGCGCGAGCGTCGCCATCGAACGGCCGGCGATCAGATGCTTGCGCCCGGTGCGGCGGGTTTCGACCGCACTCGCGTGGCGGTCGAGATAGCGGCGCAGCCGGCGCGCCGGAACGCCGAGCCGCGCGGCCGCGTCGGTGACCGAGAGCCAAGTGGGCTCCGTCGTCTCGGCGGAATTTTGGGCGGCCGCTCCGGACGTCTTCCCGACCGGGGGCCCGGTCGCCGCCCCGTGCCGGGTCTCCAGCACCCGAAGATCGGGATTGGGGTTCGCCATCTACTCCTCCAGGCAACAGTCTCGCGCCGCTCGGCGACGGCGCCCAGTGCCCTCTCCCCGCCGATTATTAACCAATAATAATACAATTAAAAGGGGGTCGAGCGCAACGGGCCGCAATATCTGGTAGTGCAGGCGGCCTTGTGGCCGCGCCTCGGGCTTAAAACCAGTGCAGCCAGGCGAGGTAGATCAGCACCAGGACGATCACGTCCCAGAAGAGGATCTCGCCGATCCGGAACCAGCCGCGCCGCCGGTTGACCCAGGACAGCGCCCACCAGACGACGGCCGAGAGCGCGAGCGGGACGAGGTTGATCCAGATGCTCATGGCGCGCGGGTCATGCCTCGCGCCTCACGCCAGCCGCGCGCCGTCGCGCGCGTCGAAGAAATGGAGGCGCTCGTCGGGGAAGGCGAGATGGACCTCGGCGCCGTGCTCGAGGCCCTCGGGCGCGGCCTCGGTGCGCACCACGAGATGGACGTCGCCGCGCTCGACGAACAGGAGCATGTCGGGCTCGACCACCTCGATCACGTCGAGGCGGAAGGGGAGGGTCTGCGGCCCGGCGGCGCGGTGAAGCGCGATATGCTCGGGCCGGATGCCGAGCGCCGCCGGGCCGTCGGGCCGTCCGGGCGCGGGCAGGGAGACGTCCCCGGCCTCGAACCGGCCGTTCGTGATCGTTCCGTCGACGGTGTTCATCGCCGGGCGGCCGATGAACTCGGCGACGAAGCGGGTCGCGGGGCGGTGGTAGATCGTCCGCGGCGTGTCGAACTGCACCAGCCGCCCGTCCTTGAGCACCGCGATGCGGGTGCCGAGCGTCATCGCCTCCTCCTGGTCGTGGGTGACGAAAACGAAGGTGGTGCCGAGCTCGGCGTGCAGGCGCTTGAGCTGGGTGCGGGTTTGCAGGCGCAGGATCGCGTCGAGGTTCGAGAGCGGCTCGTCCATCAGGCAGATGCTGGGCTCCCAGACCAACGCCCGGGCGACCGCGACCCGCTGCGCCTCGCCGCCCGAAAGCTGGCGCGGACGGCGGCCGAGAAGCCCCTCGATCTGGACCAGCCGCGCGGTCGCATGCACCCGGCCGTCGATCTCGCCGCGCGCCCAGCCGCGCACGCGCAGCGGATAGGCGATGTTGTCGTAAACGCTCTTGTGGGCGTAGAGCGCGTAGTTTTGGAACACCATGCTCATGCCGCGCGCCCGGGGCGGCAGGTCGGTCACGTCGCGGCCGTCGACCTCGACCGTGCCGCCGCTCGCGCGCTCGAGCCCGGCGAGGATCCGGCACGCGGTCGTCTTGCCGCTGCCCGAGGGGCCGAGCAGCACCACGAACTCGCCGCTCTCGAAGGTGAGATCGAAGCCGTCGAGCGCCACGGTGCCGTCGGGGAACACCTTGCGCACGTCGCGAAACGCCACCGTCATGCCGAGACTCTTTTCATTCGCGTCTTTTTCGGAATCAGTCGGCGCCGGCCCACTCCCCCGCCCGGCCACCCACGGGATCGTAGGATATGGGTGGCCGGGCGGGAGAGTGGGCCAAGGGCATTGGATGCGCCGATGCGGTCGATCATGGCCTAACCCTTGACCGCGCCGAAGGTGAGCCCGCGCACCAGATGGCGCTGGACCAGGAAGGTGAAGACGATGATCGGCAGGGTCGCGACCACGGCGACCGCCGCCACCTGGCCCCAGAGCGTGCCGTGGGGCGTGACCAGCCCGGGGATGCCCACGGTCAGGGTCCGCCCTTCGAACGCGACCAGGATGAAGGCGTAGAGAAACTCGTTCCAGCTCAGGATGAAGCACAGGACCGCGGTCGCCGCCATGCCCGGCGCGGCGAGCGGCAGGAGCACGCGCAGGAACATCCCGGCGCGGGTGTGGCCGTCCATCTGCGCGGCCTCGTCGATCTCGCGCGGGATGTCGGCGAAGAAGCCGCGCATCATCCACACCACCAGCGACAGATTGAAGGTCGAATGGGCGAGGATCACCGATAGCCGCGTGTCGATCAGCCCGACATAGGTGAACATCAGGAACATCGGCACGACCACCGAGATCGGCGGCGCCATGCGCGTGGTGAGGAAGAAGAAGAACAGGTCTTCCTTGCCGGGAAAGTCGTGGCGCGCGAACACATAGGCCGCCGGCACGCCGACCGCGAGCGAGATCGCGGTCGAGGCGGTCGCCACCACGGCGCTGTTCATCACCAGCGGCAGGTAGTCCTTGTCGATGAAGATCTTGGGGTAGTGCTCGAAGGTCGGCGTGAACAGCCAGACCGGGCTGTCGGCGAGCGCGTCGAGCCGCGTCTTGAACGAGGTCATGATCAGCCAGAGATACGGCGTCAGCGCGACGACCAGCACCACGATGAGCACGGCGAGCGCGACCATGCGCCAAGGGCGGCTCATGACTTGCGGCTCATGACTTCTGGCTCCCCTCGGTCCAGTAGACCGCCTTGTAGAACACGGCGCACAGGATCAGGACGACGAGATAGACCATGAAGGCGCTGACCGCGCCGTAGCCGAGGTCCCATTGGCGGAAATTGACCCGCCAGGTGTAAATACTGAGAAGCTCGGTCGCGGTTCCCGGCCCGCCGCCGGTGAGGATGAAGACCTTGTCGAACTCCTTGAAGGCGTCGATCCCGCGCAGCAGCAGCACCAGCGCGATGATCGGGCGCAGAAGCGGCACCGTGATGTCGCGGAAGATGCGCCAGGTTCCGGCGCCGTCCATGATCGCGGCCTCGAATGGTTCGCGCGGGAGCGCGAGAAGCCCGGCGAGGATGACCAGGGTGACGAACGGCGTCCATTCCCAGACGTCGATCGCCATCACGGTCGCGAGCACCAGGCGGTAATCGCCCAGCAGCGAGGTCTGCGGGCCCATCAGCCCGATCGCGCGCAGGTAATAGGTGAGCATGCCGAACTCGCCCTGAAGCATCAGCTTCCACATCAGCCCGACCGCGACCGGCGCGAGCATCATCGGGATCAGGAGAAGGGTGAGCACCACGCGGCGGCGCTGGATGTGGTGGAACAAAAGCAGCGCGAGCGCGAAGCCGAGCACGAATTCGACCGAGACGACGCCGAAGACGAACATCAACGTGGTCCGGAAGCTCGACCAGAACACCGGGTCGTCCTGCATCAGATGGCGGTAGTTGTCGAAACCGACGAAATTCCCGTCGCGGCCGGGAAGCGCGAAGTTCAGATCGGTGAAGCTGATCGCCACCATGTAGATGAACGGGCCGAGAAGAAGAACGACGAGAAGTCCGACCGACGGCGTCAGGAACAGGACGCCCACGCCGCGATCGAGGATTCCGCCCTTGGCCTTCGCTCCGCTCACGGCTTGCTCCCCATCACGATCGTACCCCTGCAACCGCCGGCCTCGCGGCAGCCCCCGCCGTCCCCGTCGGCTCGGCGGCGGATGGCCGCCGAGCGTTGACGGGGAAGGTCCGGGCCGCGATCGGCGATCGCGTTCCCGGCGTTTCGCTCAGTTTACCGGGTAGCGCAGCGGCGCGCAGTCGCCGAGAAGCTTGTTCATCGCCACCGCCGCGTCGTCGAGCGCCTGCTGCGAGGTCTTCTTGCCGGCGAGCGCGTTGGACAGTTCGAGCACGAGGATCTCCGTGATCTGCGGCGATTCGGGGATCGTCGGCTTGGGGATGGCGACGGCGTTGGTTTCCTCCGCGGCCTTGGAATAGGTGATCTTGCGCACGCTCGGGTCGGCGTAGACGTCGGGTCGCGCCGAGGCGCCGCCGTTGAGGTGCTGCTCGAGCTGCTGGTCGAACCCCATCATCCATTGAATGAACAGGAACGCCGCTTCCTGGTTGCGCGCGTATTTGGGGATCAGATAGGTCCAGCCCTCGACCTGGCCGACCTTGCCGCCCTTGCCCTGGGGGATGAGGTCGAAGCCCATCTTGCCGGCGACCGTGCTTTGCGACGGATCCTCGACCGCGTAGGTCGCGTCGTCCCACATGATGAGCTCGAACACCTTGCCCTCCTGCATGGCGACCATCACGTCGTCCCAGAAGTAGTTGAGGGTGTCCGAGGGCGAGTACTTGACCAGGCCCTTGTAGTAGTCGAGCGAGGCGACCGCCTCGGGGCTGTTGACGATGATCGGACCGCATTCGCTGCCCGTCTTCACGTCCAGCATGTCGCCGCCGAAGCTGTAGAGGAAGTTGAGCCACTCGTACCACAGCGCCTCGTGACGCTTGCCCTGGATCGCGGTGCCGTAGAAGCCCTTGTCGGGGCGCGTGAACCATTCGGCGAGATCGCGATACTGATCCCAGTTTTGGGGCACCGTCATGTCGTAGCCGTACTTGGCCTTGAAGCCGGCGCGCTCCTGCGGGTCCTCGAGCAGGTCCTTGCGGTACCACAGGAACATGGTCAGCGCCGTGAACGGGAAGCCGTAGGCCTTGCCGCCGTACCACGAGATCTCCTTCCACAGGCCCTGGTAGAGCACCGCCTCGGGCTTGAAGCCGGGATCGCGCAGCTTGGGGTCGTTCATGAACTTGTCGATCGAGGTGAGATGCCCGTTGGCGACGAAGCGCCCGAGCTCGCGGTGGGGCTGGAGAATGAAGTCGTAGCGGCCGCGTCGCGAGTTGAGGTCGAGCATCACCTTGTTGACCGCCTCGGAATGCTCGTATTGCTCGATCACGACCTTGATGCCGGTGCGTTCCTCGAACTTGTGCTTCATCTTGTCCATCGCCTCGAGCGGCGGCAGCGATTCGCCGATCGTGCGGATGGTCACGCCCTTGTAGGGCGCGGCCGCCTCCTCGAGGGTCCAGGCGCGCGCCGCGCCGCCTGTCGCGACCGCCAGCGTCAGGCCGGCGATGCCCGCGCCGGCGATCATCGCGGCGCGCAACGAAATCGAGCTCATGGCTGTCATCTCCCCTGTCTCCCCTTATCTCCCCTGACCCCGATCCGGCCGGTGGTCCTTCCGGCGGGGCACCGCGGCCGGGGCGCAATCCGCCCCCAGCCTGTAACGCGAAACTCTAGCACGCAGATCATGGGGATTCCAACGATTAATGTTGTAGTTACCAAAAAAAGTTTGTTATCTTCAAAGTCACTCATATGGCAGGGAGGGGCGTCGTGGAGTTTATTTTCATGCTCACGCGCGACGATCAGACCATCGAGGATGGGCTCGATGTTCTTGATATCGTTATGGAAACAGGCGTGAAGCATATCGGTTTCAAGGATGTGGGCGTCGATCGCGACACGCTTGCCGCGCTCGCCGAGCGGATCAAGGCCGCCGGCGCCGTGAGCTATATGGAAGTGGTAAGCACCACACCGGATGCCTGCCTCGCCTCGGCCCGAACCGCGGTCGAGATCGGCGTCGATCGCCTACTCGGCGGCACCGAGGTCGAGCCGACCCTCGCGCTCCTCGACGGTAGCGGCATCGCGTACTACCCGTTCCCCGGCCGGCCCGAGGGGCATCCGACGCGGCTCGGCGGCCGGGCGGACGAGATCGCCGCCGACTGCCGCCGCTTCGAGGCGCTGGGCTGCGCGGGCGCCGATCTGCTCGCCTACCGCGCGACCGAGGCCGAGCCCCTCGATCTGGTGCGCGCCGCGCGGGGCGCGCTCGCGGGCGAGCTGATCGTCGCCGGTAGCGTCGATTCGCCCGCGCGCATCCGGGCGCTCGCCGAGGCCGGCGCCGATGCCTTCACCATCGGCACCGCCGCCTTCGACGGGTCGTTCTCGCCGCGCAAGGGCTCGCTGCGCGCGCAATTGCAAGATATTCTCGCCGCCTGCGCCTAAGCGGACGCGGAAGCCGCGGACTTGAAAGACAAATACAAGGGTCGTCGCCGCCGACCCTTGGCATGATCGGGGAGGGAGCCATCGCGCTCGTCGGGGTCGATATCGGAACGCAAAGCCTCAAGGCGGTCGTCACCGACGATCGCCTGGTTCCGCTGGGCGCGGGATCGCGCGGCTATGCGCCCGACTATCCGCGCCCGGGATGGGCCGAGCAGTCGCCGGCGCTGTGGGAGGCGGCGCTCGGCCCGGCGATCGCCGACGCGCTCGCCGCCGGCGGCGTCGCGCCCTCGCATGTGCGCGCGCTCGGCGTCGCCGGCCAGCTCGACGGCTGCGTCGCGCTCGATCGCGCGGGCCGGGCGCTCGGCCCCTGCATCCTCTGGATGGACCGGCGCGCTGCGCGCGACGCCGAGATCGTGCCGGCGGACGATCTGCGCGCGACGACCGGCGTGGTCGCCGACGCCACCCATATGGCGGCCAAGATCCGCTGGCTCAAGCGCGCGGGCGGCGACGCCCGGCGGGCGGTTCGTTTCCACCAGCCGGTGTCCTACATGGTCGCGCGGCTCACCGGCGCCCATGTGTTCGACCACGGGCTCGCCTCGACCACCATGCTTTACGCGCTTGCGCGCCGCGATTTCGCGCCCGCGCTGCTCGACGCCTTCGGCATCGACCGCGCCGAGCTGCCCGAGATCGCCGAGGCGAGCGATCGCGCGGGCGCGTTGTCGGACGAGGGCGCGGCGCTGTCGGGCCTGCCCGCGGGGCTGCCGGTCGCGGTCGGCACCGGCGACGACTTCGCGACCCCGCTCGGCGCCGGCATGATCGCGCCGGGGCCTGTCGCCTGCGTGCTCGGCACCGCCGAGGTGGTCGGCGCGCTCGACCCCGCGCCCCGGATCGATCCGGGCGGGCTGGTCGAGACCCACGCCTATGTCGGCGGCGGCTTCTATATCGAGAATCCGGGCTGGCTGTCGGGCGGCGCGCTGCGCTGGCTCGCCGGGATTTTGGGGTTCACTGATGCCGCCGCGCTCGATCGTGCGGCGGCCGAGGTCGCGCCGGGGGCCGAGGGGCTGGTCTTCATCCCCGCCCTGAGCGGCGCCATGGCGCCCGAATGGATCGCCTCGGCGCGCGGCGCGTTCTACGGCCTCACCCCGGCGCATGGACGCGGGCATCTGGCGCGCGCGGTGCTCGAGGGCTGCGCCTTCGCCATGCGCGACGTGGTCGAGCGGCTCGCCGCGCTCGGCGTCGCGACCGATCATCTGCTGCTGCTCGGCGGCGGCGCGAAAAGCCGCCTCTGGGCGCAAATCCGCGCCGACTGCGCGAGCCTCCCCGCGCGCATCCCGGCATCGCGCGATCATGCGGCCCTGGGCGCCGCCTGCCTCGCCGCCATCGCCGGCGGGGTCTTGGGCGCGCTCGCCGATTGCGCGGGCGCCGTCTCGGCGCGCGCCGAGACGGTCGCGCCCGCCGCCGACCGCCGCGCGGCTTACGACGACGCCTACCACGCCTATCGCCGCCTGTTCGATTCCTTGCGCCCCATGTACGAGGCCGCGCCGTGACCGGCGACCCCCTCGCGGCGCTGCTCGCGGGACGGTTCGCGGACCCCGACGGCGGACCGCCGCTTTCGGTGCCGACCCGTATGGTCGCGATCGAGGACACGCTCGCCGGGCGCGAGGCCGATCTCGTCGCGGCGCTCGACCTCGGCCGCCGGCTCGCGCTGGTGGTCGACGCGAACACCGAGCACGCGCTCGGCGCGCGCGTCGCCGATGCGCTTCGCGCGATCGCCGAGGTCGAGGTCCTCCGCCTTTCCGGCCGCCCCCACGCCGACGCCGAGACCGCCGCGCGCCTCCGCGACGAAAGCGCCGGCTGCGACGGCCTGATCGCGGTCGGCTCGGGCACCATCAACGATCTCTGCAAATACGTCGCCGCCGAGAGCGGCCGCCCTTACGCCGTGTTCGCCACCGCGCCGTCGATGAACGGCTACACCTCGGTCAACGCGGCGATCACCGTCGACGGCCACAAGAAGTCGCTGCCCGCGACCGCCGCCGCCGGCGTGTTCCTCGACCTCGAGGTGCTCGCCGCCGCGCCCGCGCGCATGATCCGCTCGGGCCTCGGCGACAGCCTCTGCCGGCCGACCGCGCAGGCCGACTGGCTGCTCGCCCATCTGCTGCTGGGCGCGCCCTACCGCCGGGCGCCGTTCGCTTTGCTGGCGGACGACGAGCCCGAACTGTTCGCGAGCGCGGGCGCGTTGATGGCGGGCGACGTCGCGGCCATGCGCCGGCTCGCCCGCACCCTCGTGCTCTCGGGCTTCGGCATGACGATCTGCGGCTCCAGCCATCCGGCGAGCGAGGGCGAGCACCTGATCAGCCACTATGTCGAGATGATGGCGCCCGCCGACTGGCCGGAGGCCTTCCACGGCGAGCAGATCGCCGTCACCACGCTGACCATGGCGCGGATTCAGGAGCGCCTGCTCGCGGGCGGCCCGCCGGTCCTCTCGCCGAGCGCGACCGACGAGGCGGCGCTCAAGGCCCATTTCGGCGAGTCCCTCGGGGCCGCCTGCTGGCGCGAGTTCGCGGCCAAGCGGTTGGACGCCGCCGGGGCCGAGGCGCTCAACGCCCGGCTCGCCGCGAACTGGGAGGCGATCCGCGCCGAGATCGCCGCGATCTTCGTCCCCGCGGCGCGGCTCGCGGCAGTGCTCGAAGCGGCGCGCGCGCCGACCGCGCCCGAGGACCTCGCCTGGCCGCGCGGCTTCTACCGCGACGCGGTGCTGCACGCGCGCGAGATTCGCGACCGCTACACCTTCCTGGACCTCGCCGCCGACTGCGGTATGCTCGGCGCCCTCGATTTCATCTGACCTCCCATCAGGGTCCGCCGCGCCATGCGTCCGCTCGCCGAGTTCTCCGCCGCCCGCCGCCGGGCGATCCGCTACGTGCTCACCGACATCGACGACACCCTCACCCTCGACGGCCGCCTGCCGGCGGTCGCCTATGGCGCGCTGGAACGGCTGCGCGCGGCGGGCTTCGCGGTCGTGCCGGTGACCGGGCGGCCGGCCGGCTGGTGCGACCATATCGCGCGCATGTGGCCGGTGGACGCGGTGGTGGGCGAGAACGGCGCGTTCTACTTTCGCTACGACGATGCGGCGCGGCGCATGCGTCGGCGCTACTGGAAGGACGCCGCGAGCCGGGCCGCCGACCGGGCGCGCCTCGCCGCGCTCGAGGCCGAGATCCTCGCCGCCGTGCCCGGGGCCGCGGTCTCGGCCGATCAGCCCTACCGCGAGGCCGACCTCTCGATCGACTACTGCGAGGACGTCCCGCCGCTTTCGGGCGAAGCGATCGCGCGCATCGTCGCGATCTTCGAGGCCGCCGGCGCCAAGGCCAAGGTCAGCTCGATCCACGTCAACGGCTGGTTCGGCGACTACGACAAGCTCGCCATGACGCGCATCCTGTTCGCCGAATGCTTCGACGCCGATCTCGACCGCATCCGCGAATGCGTCGTCTTCGCCGGCGATTCGCCGAATGATGCGCCCATGTTCGGCTACTTCCCGAACGCGGTCGGGGTGGCGAACCTGCGCGTCTTCGCGGACCAGTTGGAGGCCGAGCCCGCCTGGATCACCGAGCGCCCCGGCGGCCACGGCTTCGCCGAGCTCGCCGACGCCCTGATCGCGGCCCGCGCGGCCAAGGCGGAAACCGGCGCGAGATGAACGAGCGGCTCAAGAAGTCCGAGCGCTTCGAGCGCATTATCGCCGAGCTGCGCGCGAGCCCGACGGTGCGCATCTCGGCGCTCGCCGAGGCGTTCGGCGTCTCGACCGAGACCGTGCGCCGCGATATCGACGAGCTCAGCCGCCGGGGGCTGGTCAACCGCACCTACGGCGGCGCGGCGGTCCATGCGCTGGCCCGCGAGCCGGCGGTCAACGAGCGCTACCGGCTGCTGGTCGAGCAACGCTCGCGCCTCGGCGCGCGCGCCGCCGAGCTGGTCGAGCCGGGCGAGGTGCTGATGATCGATTCGGGCTCGACCACCACCCATTTCGCCCAGCGCCTCGCCGCCCGGGCGCGCGATCTCACGGTGCTCACCAACTGCATCGGCGTCGCGCTCGCGCTCGGCCAGGCGCCCGGCATCCGGGTCATCCTCTGCCCCGGCGACTACAACATGCGCGAGGGCGGCACCTTCGGCCACGAGACCGGCGCGTTTCTCGACCGGTTTCACGCCGACAAGGCGTTCATCGGCGCGAGCGGGCTGACGCTCGACGGCCCGGTCGAGGTCGATTCGGCCGGCTGTTGGGTCAAGCGCCGCATGATCGCGCGCGCCGATCGGGTGCTGCTGCTGGTGGATGCCACCAAGTTCGGGGCGCGCTCGCTGGAGCGCGTCTGCCCGCTCGCCGACATCGACGACGTGGTGTCCGACGCCGCGCCCGATCCCGCGCTCGCCGAGGCACTGCGCGCGGCCGGGGTGCGCTTTCATCTCGCCGCGGCCGAGTAGGGCGGACCGCCGCCGCGCGGTTCGGCTTGGCAATTCCGCCGCCGCCGGGCAGAATGCGCCGCGACGGCGAGGGCGAGAAGGCGGGCGCGCGGGAGTGAACGAGATAACCGATCTGGTTTCGCCCTGTATCGGCGTCTGCACGCTCGATCCGTCGAGCGGTCTGTGCCGGGGCTGCTTTCGCGACGTCGAGGAGATCGCGGCCTGGCAAGGGCTTTCGCTCGCCGACAAGCGCGCGCTTCTCGATCGCCTCCAGGCGCGCCGCGAGGCCGCAGGGCTACCCGTCCGCCGCGCGACCCGACGACGCCGGCGCGCGAAAACGGGCTCTTAAGATCCTATCCATTACCATTCAGGCCATGTCAGATCCGCTTTCCGCACTGCTCGCCCGCAAGCCCTATCTGGTCGCCGACGGCGCCATGGGCACCAGCCTGTTCGCGCTCGGCCTCGAGACCGGTGACTCGCCCGAGCTGTGGAACCTGGATCGACCCGACCGCGTCGCCTCGGTCCACCGGGGGTTCATCGACGCCGGCGCCGATATCGTGCTGACCAACAGCTTCGGCGGTAGTCGTTACCGGCTCAAGCTGCACGGCGCCCAGGACCGGGTCGCCGAGATCAACGTCGCCGCAGCGCGAATCGCCCGCGAGGTCGTCGACGCCGTCGGGCGCGACGTGGTGGTGGCGGGCGACATGGGGCCGACGGGCGAGCTGTTCGCGCCGCTCGGCCCGCTCTCGGTCGACGAGGGCGCGGCCGCCTTCGCCGAGCAGGCCCGCGCGCTCGCCGAGGGTGGGGCCGACGTGATCTGGATCGAGACCATGTCCTCGCGCGACGAGGTCCTGGCCGCCGTCGCCGGCGCCGCCGAGACCGGGCTTCCGATCGTCTGCACCATGACCTTCGATACCGCCGGGCGGACCATGATGGGGATCACGCCCGAGGAGGCGGCGGCCTTCTGCCGGGGGCTCGACCCCGCGCCGCTCGCCTATGGCGCCAACTGCGGCAACGGCCCGGCCGAGTTGATCGGCGCATTGGTCGGCCTGGCGCGCGTCGCCGACGAGGACGACGTGTTGGTCGCCAAGGGAAACTGCGGCGTTCCCGACTATATCGACGGTCGGATCTGCTATTCGGGCACGCCCGAGATCATGGCGGCCTACGGGCGCATGGCGCGCGACGCGGGCGCGCGCATCATCGGCGCCTGCTGCGGCTCGACGCCCGTGCATCTGCGCGCGATGGTCCGGGCGATCGAGAACCATATGCCCGGAAGCCCGCCCGATCGCGCCCGGATCGAGGCCGAGCTCGGCCCCCTGTCCTCGGCCGCCGCCGGCCCGCGTCGCGCGGGTCGCCCCGGCGGCCGCGCCCGCCGCCGCAAGAGCAGATAGCACCGGTTGATACCGCCGGACCTTCGGTCCGTCGGGCGTCCAGACGCCACGCAGGCTTCCTCGCACAGGCTCGGACGCGCTTGCCAACGCGCTTCGCGCGCCGGGGGTCTCTCTCGGGAATATGCGGGTCAGCGGATGCCGCGCACGCGGTTGAGAAGCGTGGCGAGGTCCATGGGGACGATCGCGACCTGATCGACCGCTTGCTGGATCGCGTCTCCGGTCAGGGTCCAGTCGTCGTTCTTGAGCTCGGCGACCACGGTTTCGACGAACACCCGGTGGAGATCGAGCGCCCGGGTCGCATCGCCGAAATGCTCGGCCAGCAGGGCGAGGGCGAGTTGGCGCGGCCCGGCTCCGTCGTAGCCCCATTCGAAGTTCCCCTCGGAGTAGCGCCGCAGCTCGTGGCGGGGGTCGAGCGGCGCGCCGTCGACCGTGACCAGGCAGCCATGGGCCGTGCGCGCGCCCTTGTAGGTCTTCATCGGCGATCTCCCTTGTCTCCGACCCGCCCCCGGGCCGAGGGATGGTCGGCACCGTTTCATTTCACCCAGGACATATCCGGGCGCATCTCGGCGCCGGTGATCATTATCGCATGTTTCGTTAACCGAAGATTAGCCCGCCCGGTCCACTCTGTCCGGCGCGGCCGCCCGCGTCGCGGGCATGAAAACCGCAGGTTCTGCGGAAGTTTGCGTCACCGGCTCCGACTAGGCGCGTGGTGGATTGGCGGCGATGAAGGGTGTCTGGGTAACGCCTCGATGAAGGGCTCGACCAACCGCTTGTCCGATCTGCGCCTGCTCGCGCTGCTTGCGGTCATCTGCGTGGCGGGGATCGCCGCGGCGGTGATGGAAACGTCGCGCGTGCGCGACGCCCTCATGCGCGAAGAGGCGGTGAGCACGGCGCTTCTCGCGGCCCGGTCGCTCGAGGTCCATCTCGATGATCTCGGAAGCGTTCTCGATACGGGCAGGATATCCCCCCGCGACGCCGATATCCTCGGGCGCGTGACCGGGATGCGGCAGATCTATCGCTACCGGATCCACAATGCCCGGGGCCGCGTGGTCTACTCGAGCGACGCCGGCGAAATCGGCAAGGAGATCGAAACCAAGGCTCGCGCCATCGCCGCCGGCAACGAGCCGTTCGTCACGCTCCATACCGGTGATGACGATGCCGACGGCAACGGCAACGGCAACGGGCCGTCCATCGTCGCCGAGGCCTATGTACCGGTTTCGGTGGGGCCTCACCGTGGGGTGATCGAGGTCTATGTCGACGCGACCGCCATGGCGGCGCGGTTCGACCGAAGTTTCGAGTTCCTGCTTTTCGTGCTGATCGCCACGATGGCTGGCACGGCGACGGTGGTCGCGATCGTGGTCTTGCGTGATTTTCGCCGGCGCGACCGCGATATCGCGCGCATCGAGGAGGCCAAGCGGGAAGCGGGCGAGGCGCGCGCTCGACTCGAGGACGCGCTTTCCGCGCTTTCGAGCGGCTTCGCGCTCTACGACGCCGACGACCGGCTCGTGCTGTGCAACGAGACCTATCGCGACCTGTTCTGCGAGATCAGGGAGTTCATCGAGCCGGGCGCCCGCTTCGAGGACCTGCTCCGCCGTCTCCCGGAGTTCGGGAACATCCCCGGCGGGGCGGAAAGCGCCGAGGCTTGGATCCGCGAACGCATCGCGATGCATCGCAATCCGCCCAATGTCTTCGAGCGCCCGCTCGCCAGCGGACGCTGGCTGTCGGTGAAGGAGTATCCGACGCGCGCGGGAGGCGTGGTGCTGGTCGCCGACGAGATTACCGAGCTCAAGCGCCGCGAGCGCGATCTCGCGGCCCGGGCGCGTCAGCAGGCGGTGACCGCCGAGCTCGCCCAGATGGCGCTGGCGGGCACGGCGCTCGACGAGCTGTTCGACGAGACGGTCACGGTCGTCGCCGACATGCTCGGCGTCGAATACTGCAAGCTGCTGGTGCTCGAGCCCGAGGGCGATGCGTTGATTCTACGCGCGGGCATCGGCTGGCATGACGGCCTGGTCGGCGTCGCCCGGGTGGGAACCGAGCGCGACTCGCAGGCGGGCTATACGCTTCTCGCGCGAGAACCGGTTCTCGTCGAGGATCTAGAAAGCGATCCGCGTTTCAACGGTCCGGCGCTTCTTCACGAACACGGCGTCGTCAGCGGCGTCAGCATCGTCGTTCCCGGCGACGAGGGACCGTTCGGCGTGTTGGGCGCGCATACGCGGACACGGCGCCGGTTCACGTCCGACGAGGCGACCTTTTTGCGCGCGGTCGCGGGCGTGCTGGCGATCGCGGTTCGCCGCCGCGCGGCGGAGGCGGCCGAGCACGCGGCCCGCCGCCGGTTCCAGGCCGTGGCCGAGGCGTCGTCGGACTGGATCTGGCAGCTCGACCGCGATTTCCGCTTCACCTATCTCTCGGAGCGCTATTTCGAGATCTCAAAGTTGTCGCCCGAGGACATTCTCGGGCGAACCTCGTGGGAAATCGCCGAAAAGGACCGCGAAGGCAACGACTGGTCGGAGCTGATGGCACTGCTCGAGGCGCGGCGCGGCTTTCGGAACCTCGAGTTCCATCGCACGTTCCGCGACGGCGTGACCCGCCGGATTCGGCTCAGCGGGCAACCCCTGTTCGACGACGACGGCGACTTCGAGGGCTTCGCCGGCACCGGCACCGACGTCACCAACGAGGTCGAGGCCAAGCGGCGCGCCGACAAGGCGCGTCAGCAACTTCTCGACGCGCTCGCGGCGATCCCCGACGGCTTCGCGATCTGGGATCGCGACGACCGATTGGTGCTCGCCAACGATCGTTGCCACGAGATGTTTCCCGGCACGGACGAGGTGCTCGTGCCGGGGACACCGTTCGAGACCTTCCTGAAGGTGGCTTCGGAACGGGAGGTCTGTTGCTCCGGGGAAGACCTCGCCGAACGGCTCGAACGCCATCGCAGGGCCGAGGGGGTGTTCGAGGAACGGGTTAGCGACGGCCGGTGGCTGCGAATCAGCGAGCGTCGCACGAGCGACGGCGGCACGGTCATGGTCTGGTCCGATATCACGGCGCTGAAGGAGCGCGAGACGGCGCTGCGCGAAAGCCGCCAGACCCTCGAGGCGGTTATCGATTCGATTCCCGCGATCATCAACACCAAGGATCTCGACAGCCGCTACGTGATGATGAACGGCTATCAGGCGACGCTCTACGGTATCTCGCCCGAGGCGGCGGTGGGGCGCACGGCGGCGGAGATTCTCGGGCCCCAGTACGGCGCCTATACCGCCGAGCTCGATCGGAAGGTGCTCGAAGACGAGGAGTCGCTGCCCTATTTCGAGGAAAGCTACCCGGATGCCTTCGGGGTCTGGCACACTTGGCTGACCACCAAGGTGCCGCTGTGCGACGGCGACGGGCGCGTGACCAATATCGTCACCGTCTCGCTCGACATCACCGACCGCAAGCGCGCCGAGGAAGCGCTTCGCGAAAGCGAGCAGCGCGCCGCCAAGACCCGACAACAGCTTCTCGACGCGATCGAAAGCCTGACCGAGGCCTTCGCGCTCTATGACGCCGACGATCGGCTGGTCGTGTGTAACGGAAAGTACCGCGAGTTCTTCGGGCTGGACGAAACCCTGCTGATTCCCGGCACGCGGTTCGATGACATTTCCCGCGACGTCGTGCGCCGCAAGCTTGTGGCCGACGCCGTCGGTCGCGAGGAGGAATGGCTGCGCGAGCGCCTCGAGCGTCACCTCAACCCGACGGGACCGTTCGACTTCAGGCTCGCCGACGGCCGCTGGTTCCGCGTCAGCGAGCGCCGCACCAGCGACGGCGGCGTGGTCGGCGTGCGCACCGACATCACCGAGATCAAGCGCCGCGAGCGCGAGCTCGCCCGCAAGACGAGCCAGCTCGAGGCGACCTTCGACAATATCGACCAGGGGATCAGCCTAGTCGACGCCGAGCTGCGCGTCGCGGCCTTCAACCGGCGCTTCCTCGACCTTCTCGACTTCCCCCATGACCTCTTTCGGCAGGGCGATCTGTTCGAAAAATTCATCCGCTACAACGCCGAACGCGGCGAGTACGGCCCCGGCGACGTGGACGAACAAGTCCGCGAGCGGGTCGAGCTCACCCGCCGGTTCGAGCCTCATCGCTTCGAGCGCGTGCGCCCCGACGGCACGACCCTCGAGATCATCGGCAAGCCCCTGCCGGGCGGCGGTCTGGTTACCACCTACAGCGACGTAACCGGTCACAAGCGCGCCGAGGCGGAGCTTCTCGCCGCCAAGGAGCAGGCCGAGCTCGCCAACCGCGCCAAGTCCGAGTTCCTCGCCAACATGAGCCACGAGCTGCGCACGCCGCTCAACGCGATCATCGGCTTTTCGGAGCTGATCGAAAACCAGGTGTTCGGCCCGGTCGGCAACGAGAAGTACCTGGAATACGTTCACGACATCAACACCTCGGGCCAGCATCTGCTCGATCTCATCAGCGATATTCTCGATTTGTCGAAGGTCGAGGCCGGCAAGCTCGAACTTTACGAGGAGAACGTCGACGTCGGCATGGCGATCGACGCCTGCTTGACGCTGCTGCGCGAGCGCGCCGAGAGCGCCGGCATCGCGATCACCTGCCGCCTGCCCAAGACGATGCCGCGACTCCGGGTCGACGAACGCAAGCTCAAGCAGATCCTGATCAATCTCCTGTCGAACGCGGTCAAGTTCACGCCCGAGGGCGGGCGCGTTGCCTTGCGGGTGGCGGTCGGCCCGCGCCGGGGCTTCGTTCTCAAGGTCTCCGACACCGGCATCGGCATCGCGCCCGACGATATCCGGCGCGCGCTCGCGCCCTTCGGCCAGGTCGAGAGCACGCTCAGCCGCCGCTTCGAGGGCACCGGCCTCGGCCTGCCGTTGACCAAGGCGCTGGTCGAGATGCACGGCGGCGATTTCGAGATCGAAAGCACCCTCGACGTCGGCACCACGGTCACCGTGCGCTTCCCGCCCCGCCGCATCGTCTCCCCTTCCGCCGAGAGCGCGGCATAGAGCCCGATACCTTTTGGTGGAATCGGTGCCTCTCGTATCCCCGATCTGCCTCCCGTCCCCACCCCCACCCGACCCTCCCCCATCGAGGGGGAGGGTCGGGTGGGGGTGGGGACGGGAGGCGCGAGATATGCCGATTCAGTTCAAGGAAATGACGCGCCGACCTAAAATCATCCCACTCTAGGCACGCGCCACTCGCGCGCGTCCAAGAACCAGCGTATGCCAGCCGGCGACGGCGATGCGGCGGACGAGCGCGAGCCCGCGCGGCCGGTAGGCGGCGAGCACCATCCGTTCCTGGCGCGCGATCAATCCCGACAGAACGACCGTTCCGCCGGGCGCGAGGCGACGCGCGATATCGGGGGCGAGCGCGATCAGCGGGCGCGCCAGGATGTTGGCGAGGATCAGGTCGAAGGCCGCGCGGCGCGCGATCGCGGGGTCGCGAAAGCCGTCCGAGCGCCGCGCCCGGACCCGGTCCGAGACCCCGTTGTGGCGCGCGTTCGCCCGCGCCGTCGCGACCGCGTGGGCGTCGATATCGACGGCGAGCGCCTCGGCGCGCCAGGCCTTGGCCGCCGCGATCGCGAGAATCCCCGACCCGCAGCCCATGTCGAGCACCCGCGCCGGGCGCGCGCGCCGGGCGAGCGCGTCGATCGCGATCAGACAGCCGCGCGTGGTCGCGTGCTCGCCCGAGCCGAAGGCGAGGCCCGCGTCGATCTCGATGTCGATCGGGCCACGCGGCGCGATATGCGCGCCATGGACGAAGAACCGGCCGACGCGCAAGGGCGGGAAGGCGGCGCGCGTCGCCGCCAGCCAATCGATGTCGGCCACCGGTTCGACGGCGACCGCGGGGGGCGCGACGCCGAGCGCCGCCGCCATGATCGCGACGCGCGCCTCGAGACCCGCGCGATCGGTCGGCGCGTCGACCAGGGCGCTCACCCGCCAGGGGCCGTCCGGTCTGATCTCGAACGAGGAAACCGCGACGCCGTCGTCGGCGATCGCGGACGCGAAGGCGTCGCAATGCTCGGCCGGCGCGACGAGGGAGACGCGCCACAGGGTCTTGGCCGTCCCGGAAGAGGTCGCCATCACGCCGGGCGAACGAAGTTGCCCATCACCTTCTTCGCGCCCGCCTTGTCGAAGGCGATTTCGAGCTTGTCGCCGTCGACCGCCAGGATCCGACCGTAGCCGAACTTCTGATGGAAGATGCGCGCGCCGACCGAAAGCGCGGTGGCGGGGCCGGCGCCCGCGGGGGCGTAGTCGATCGCCGGCGCGGCGCGGCGTCCGTGCCGGGGCCTGGGCCGCCAATGGCCCTCGCCGCCGAGGGCGAGGAAGGGATCGTCGGTCTCGGCGAGGCCCTGGTAGAGGCCGGTCTCCGAAATCCGCTCGACCGCGTCGTCGGGCAGTTCATCGACGAAGCGCGAGGGTATGCTCGACTGCCACTGGTTGTAGATCCGGCGGTTGGCGGCGAACAGAATCCGCGCCCGCTTGCGCGCCCGGGTCAGCCCGACATAGGCGAGGCGGCGCTCCTCCTCAAGGCCCTTGGTTCCGTTCTCGTCGAGCGCGAGTTGATGGGGGAACAGGCCCTCCTCCCAGCCGGGCAGGAACACGGTGTCGAATTCGAGCCCCTTGGCGGCGTGCAGCGTCATGATGCTGACCATCTCGCCGTCGGCGTTGTCGTCGGTGTCCATCACCAGGCTGACGTGCTCGAGAAAACCGACCAGGGTTTCGAACTCGGCGATCGCGCGTACCAGCTCCTTGAGGTTTTCGAGCCGTCCGGGGGCGGTCGGCGATTTGTCGTTTCGCCACATCGCCGTGTAGCCCGATTCGTCGAGCATGATCTCGACGACCTCGGGGTGGGGCAGGGTCTCGAGCAGGCCGCGCCAGCGGTCGAAGTCGTCGAGCAGGCCGCGCAGCGCCTTGCGCGCCCGGGGCTTGAGCTCGTCGGTCTCGATCGCCGCCCGCGCCGCTTGGGTGAGCGGCATGTCGCCCGCCCGGGCGATCTCGTGCAGGACCCGCAGACTCGCCTCGCCGAGGCCGCGTCGGGGCAGGTTCACGATCCGCTCGAAGGCGAGGTCGTCGGCGGGCTGCGCCGCGACCCGCAGATAGGCGACCGCGTCGCGGATTTCCTGGCGTTCGTAGAAGCGCAAGCCGCCGATCACCCGGTAGGGCAGACCGATGGTCATGAAGCGCTCCTCGAAGGCCCGGGTCTGAAACCCGGCGCGCACCAGCACCGCCATCTCGCCCAGCCGCTCACCGGCGCGCATCAACGCCTCGATATCCTCGCCGACCGCGCGGGCCTCCTCGTCGCCGTCCCAGACCCCGCGCACCACGATCTTCTCGCCGCCCTCGGCCTCGGTCCAGAGCGTCTTGCCGAGTCGACCCTCGTTATGCGCGATCAGCGCCGAGGCGGCGTCCAGGATCGGCGCGGTCGAGCGGTAGTTGCGTTCGAGCCGGACGACGGCCGCGCCCGGGAAGTCCTTCTCGAAGCGCAGGATATTGCCGACCTCGGCGCCGCGCCAGCCGTAGATCGACTGGTCGTCGTCGCCGACGCAGCAGATGTTGCGGCGCTCTTGCGCGAGAAGCCGGAGCCACAGGTACTGGGCGACGTTGGTGTCCTGGTATTCGTCGACCAGGATGTAATGGAACCGCCGCTGCCAGTCGGCGAGCACGTCCTGGTCGCGGGCGAAGACCGTCAGGCAGTGAAGCAGCAGGTCGCCGAAGTCGGCGGCGTTCAGGATCCTGAGCCGTTCCTGATAGGCGCGATAGAGCGCCGGCGCGCGGCCGTTGGCGAACTCGGCGCCGGGCGTGCTCGCGACCTTGTCCTGGGTCAGGCCGCGATCCTTCCAGCCCTGGATGCGGTTGAGCAGTCCGCGCGGCGGCCAGCGCTTCTCGTCGATGTTGTCGGCGGCCATCACCTGGCGCAGAAGGCGAAGCTGGTCGTCGGTGTCGATGATCGTGAAGTCGGGCTTGAGGCCGACGATCTCGGCGTGGCGGCGCAGCATGCGCGCGGCGATCGAGTGGAAGGTGCCGAACCACAGCCCCTCGACCCCGCGTCCGATCAGCCGCGCGACGCGCCCGTTCATCTCGCGCGCCGCCTTGTTGGTGAAGGTTACCGCGAGGATCTGGCCGGGATACGCGCGCCCGGTGACCAGGAGATGCGCGATCCGCGCGGTCAGCACCCGGGTCTTGCCGGTGCCCGCGCCGGCGAGCACCAGAACCGGCCCCTCGGTGGTCTCGACCGCCTTGCGCTGGGCCTCGTTGAGGCGCGCGAGGTAGCCCCCGCCGCGCGCCGGGGCGGGCGCGGGATCGGTCGGGACGGCGTGGTCGGATCGCTCGCTCATGATGAGCCGACTTATAACGGCGCGCGCGGCGCTTTGCACGTCAAAGGCCGCTCGGGCGCCCGCCTCTCGAACCGGGCGAGCGTTTCCCGGCGCGTCCGCAGGGCGCATCGGCAAGCGCGCCCGAGCCTGTGCGAGGAAGCCCGCGCGGTCAGACGTGGGCGCTGTTGAAGTCGGCGGCGAGCGCGGCGTTATGCGCGAGGATGATGTCCTTGTGGTGAACCACGCCGATGACCCGGCGGGTCTTTGGATCGTCGATTACCGGAAGCCTGTCGAGGCCCGTATCGCGCATTCGGTCGAGGGCGAAAGCGAGACTGTCGTCGGCGAGAAGAAGCGCATCGTCGGCATGGGCGATCTCGCCGAGGTCGACGACTCGGCTCGGCCGCGTGCGAAACAGCAACTCGCCCAGGTCCGGGAAGGCGAGCATGCCGATAAGGCATCCGTCGTCGTCGGTCACGCAGAAGGTCGCCTGGGGATCGCGCCGCAGGAGGTCGCGCAGATCGGCGAGCTTCATGCGGCGCGGGATGCAGCAGGCGACGGGGTTCATCACCTCGGTCACGGTCATGGCGCGGAGCGCGAGCCTCGGTCGCTCGCGCGCGAGGTCGATCCCGCGTCGCGCGAGCTGCCAATGGAAGAACGACCGCCCCGGCACCATTTGCGCGACCGTCACCGAGGCGACCGTGCTCGCGATCATCACGGCGATGGTCACGCCGTAGTCGCCGGTCAACTCGAACACGATCAGGATGGTCGAAACCGGCGCGCCGAGCACCGCCGAGGCGACCGCCGCCATGCCGATGATCGTATAGGCGCCCGGCGCCGACGCCAGCTCGGGCGCGACCTGTCCCGCGATCATGCCGAATGCGCCGCCGGTCATCGCGCCCAGGAACAGCGACGGGCTGAACACGCCGCCGCCGAAGCCGCCGCCGATCGACAGCGCCGTCGCCACCAACTTGGCGCAGATCAACGCGACCAGCAGCGCGAGCGGCAGCGCTTCCTTGAGCGCGAGATTGGTGGCCTCGTAGCCGACCCCCAGCACATGGGGGAAGAAAACCGCGATCAAGCCCACGGCGAGACCGGCGACCGCCGGGCGCGCCCAACGCGGCAGCGGCGTGCGGGAGAAGCCGTTCTCGACCAGCATGGCGGCGGCCATGAACAGCCCGGCGACCGCCGCCGCGACGAGGCCGAGAAGGACGAACGCCGGCAGTTCGAGAAACGAGGTGATCGCGAGCGGCGGCACGATGAAGGCGGGGAAATCGCCGAAATGGATGCGCGCGATGATCGTGCCGGCGACCGAGGCGACGACCACCGGGGCGAAGGCGGCGAGCGCATAGTTGCCGATCACGACCTCGAGCGCGAAGAAAACCCCGGCGATCGGCGCGTTGAACGAAGCCGCGACCGCCGAGGCCACGCCGCAGCCGAGGAGGGTGAGCGCGCTTCCCCGTCCGAAGCGGAAGCGCCGAGAAAGCCAGGCGGCCATGGATGCGCCGAGATGCACGACCGGCCCCTCGCGCCCGACCGAGGCGCCGACCCCGATCGACGAGATCGCCGCGAAGGCGGCGCCCAGCCCGGCGCGGATTTCAATGCGCCCGCCGCGCAATGCGCCCGCCTCGATCACCTCGGCGACCCCTTGGTAGCGCCCCCCCGGCAAGGCGACGTGGATGAACACGCCGATCGCCAGCCCGCCGAGGGTCGGGGCGAGCACCACGTGCCACCAGGGAAGCGAGGCGGCGAAGCTCGCGAGGCTTTCGTCGGAGGCGCCGAAGACGCTCCGCTGGAACAGGGTGATCATGGTGTGGAAGGCGATCGCGCCGTAGGCCGAGGCGGTGCCGATCACGACCGCGAGCACCGAAAGCGTCAACGGCTCGCGACGCAGGGCGCCGCGCCAACCGCGGGCGAAGGCCGAAAGCCGGTCGCTGAAAGCTGCCATGAAACCCGTTTTCGGTCGTCGCCTCGAAACCGGCTCTCCGCTGGAACCGCGCCCCCGTTATAGAGCCTGCGCCGCGCCGGGCAACAGGCGCGTGCCCGCGATCTCGTCCTTCGGTCCGCTTGGCGGGGTGTCCGTGGCCTATCGGCCCTTCGCGCGGCCGGCGGCGAGGCCGATCACCCGGCCGACCTCGGGCGGGCGGGGCAGCGCCGCGTGGGCGTCGCGCAGCGCGGCGAGGCGGGCGGCGATGTCCTCGGGCAGGGGCGCCGAGCGCCGCGTATTCATGTCGACGTGGATGGTCAGCCATTCGCCGGTCGCGGCAAGCCAGCCCTCGGTTCCGTGATACATGCGGTGGACGTAGTGCAGGCGCTTGGCGTCGAAGTCGAGAAGCTGGGTGGTGACTCGCAAGGGGCCGCCCGCGTGAAGCTCGCGCTGGTAGGTGACATGGGCCTCGAGCGCGAACAGCGACATGCCGCGCTTCCGCACGTAGTTCTCGTCGGCGCCGATATAGGCGAAGAAGGCGTCGGTCGCCCAATCGAAGGCGAGGACGTAATAGGCGACGTTCATATGGCCGTTGTAGTCGATCCACTCGGGCCGAACCTCGCTCTCGTAGAGCGCGAGAGGCGCATCGATGGTCATGGGAAGCCTTCCTCTTTCGCCGTTATGCCGTGTTGCCGCGCCGCCGCCGTCGCCTTACCTTAGCCTTCGGGCCAGGGTCAACGGGGAAGAGGATATGGACGCCGCGCCGACCATCCAAGACGAGGCGATCGCGGAACTCCGCGCGCTCCTGGGCGAGCGTCTTTCGACCGCGGCGGCGGTGCGCGCGCATCACGGCGACGACGTTTCCTACCACGCGGGCCACGCCCCCGACGCGGTGGTCTTTCCCAACTCGACCGAGGAGGTCGCGGCCGTCGTCTCGATCTGCGCCCGCCACGGCGCGCCGGTCGTGCCCTACGGCACCGGGACCTCGCTCGAGGGGCATATCGCGGCGCTTTCGGGCGGGGTATGCATCGATCTTTCGGGGCTCAACCGGGTTCTCGCGGTCAACGTCGACGACATGGACGCGACCGTCGAGGCCGGCGTGACGCGCAAGAGCCTCAACCGCGAGCTTCGCGCGACCGGCCTGTTCTTCCCGGTCGATCCCGGAGCCGACGCCTCGCTCGGCGGCATGGCGGCGACGCGCGCCTCGGGCACCAACGCGGTGCGCTACGGCACCATGCGCGAGAACGTGCTGGCGCTCACGGTGGTGCTCGCCGACGGGCGCGTGATCCACACCGCGTCGCGGGCGCGCAAGTCGGCGGCGGGCTACGACCTCACCCGCCTGTTCGTCGGCTCGGAGGGAACGCTCGGCGTGATCACCGAGGTGACCGTCCGGCTCCACGGGGTCCCCGAGGCGATCTCGGCCGCGGTCTGCCCGTTCCCCGACATCGAGGCGGCGGCGCGCGCCGTGGTCGCCACCATTCAGGCGGGCGTGCCGGTGGCGCGGGTCGAGCTTCTCGACGCGCATACGGTCGAGGCGGTCAATAAGTATTCGAACCTCGACTATCCGCTCGCGCCGACCCTGTTCTTCGAGTTTCACGGCACGCCCGCGGGCGTCGCCGAGCAGGTCGAGACCGTGCGCGCGCTGGCCGCCGAGTTCGGCGGTGGCGATTTTTCCTGGGCGACCAAGGCCGAGGACCGCGCGCGCCTATGGCAGGCGCGCCACGACGCCTATTTCGCGACCCTTGCGCTCCGGCCGGGCAAGAAGGGCTTCGCGACCGACGTCTGCGTGCCGATCTCGCGGCTCGCCGAATGCATCGAGGAAACCCAGAAGGATCTCGCCGCCTCCACGGTGCTCGCGCCGCTGGTCGGCCATGTGGGCGACGGCAACTTCCACCTCGTGTTCCTGATCGACCCCGACGACGCGGCCGAGCTCGCCGAGGCCAAGCGGCTCAACGAGCGCATGGTCATGCGCGCGCTCGCCATGGGCGGCACCTGCACCGGCGAGCACGGCGTCGGCTACGGCAAGATCGACTTTCTCCAGGCCGAGCACGGCGAGGCGATTTCGGTGATGCGCGCGATCAAGCGCGCCCTCGACCCGGACAACCTGATGAATCCCGGAAAGGTGGTGCGGGTATAATGCCGGTGAGCCGATAAATCGGCTCACCGGGCGTTCAAACGCCACGCAGGCTTGCCTCGCATAAGCTCGGGCGCGCGGTCGCGCTTGCCAACGCGCCCATGGGCGCGTTGGAAATCAGTTGGAAATCATGAGTGGGGCGGATCGTCCCGGCTCGGCTCAGGCGTCGTCCTTGGGGCCGGTGTCGATGCGCTTGCCGTCGAGCTCGCGCCGACGTTGCTCGGCCTCGAGGCGCTCGCTTTCGCGTTCGCTCTTGCGGCGGCCGTTTTTCGCCCGGGCCTCGCGGGCGCGATGCTCGGCCCGCTCGCGCTCGCGCTGCTTGCGATACCGGCCGAGATTGATTACTTCTCCCATGTCCAAGCCCCATGGTGCGCCCGTGATGCGCCCGTCGATTTGTCGTGCATGGCGGCGCCTCGGAAATCAGCTTAGCGGAAAAGACCGGACGTGCAAGCGATCGCAGCGCAGAATCCGAGAACAGGACCAAGGATGGGGGCGGCGTGAGGAAAATCGCGCTCGCCATCGCCGCGCTTATCGTTCTGGCGCTGGGCGCGGCGCTGATCGCGCCCTTCGTCGTCGACCTCAACGACTACCGCGACGAGATCGCCGCGCGCCTCAAGACCGCGACCGGCCGCGACATCGCGATCGACGGCACGATCGATCTCGCGCTGTTGCCGGTGCCGACGATCAAGGTCAACGGGGTTCGCGTCGCCAACCTCGCCGGCGCGAGCGCGCCCGACCTGTTGCGCCTGAGCGCGGCCGAGGCGCGGATCGCGCTGATGCCGCTGCTGCGGGGCGAGGTGCGGGTCGAAAGCCTGACCCTGGTTTCGCCGACGCTCGAGCTCGAAACCCTCGCCGACGGGCGCGTGAACTGGCGTTTCGATACCGGCCGGGCGAAAACGGGCATGGGCGCGGGCGGGAGCGCCGAGGTGCCGCTGTCGCCCGCCGCCGGGGCCGAACCGGGCGGCGGGTTCGCCGCCGCGGTCCGGCTCGACAACATCGCCGTGCGCGGCGGGGCGATCGTCTATCGCGACGCGCGCGCGGGTAGCATCGAGCGCATCGCCGGCATCAATCTGGTGGCCGACGCCCGTTCGCTCGCCGGGCCGTTTCGCGCCGAGGGGCGGCTGGTCGCCCGAGGCGCGCCGTTCACCTTCAAGCTCGCGGTCGGGGCGCTCGCGCGCAAGCCGCTTCCGGTTTCGGTCGAGATCGGGGTCGCCGACGCCGAGGCGACGGTTTCGTTCGCGGGCTCGCTCGCCGAGGCGCGGGCGGACGCCGACTTGCGCGGCAAGCTCGACGCCAAGGGGACTTCGCTCAGGCGGCTGGCGGTGGCGCTCGGCCTCGCGGCGCCGGACGCGCTCGACCATCCGTTCGCGCTTTCGGCCGAGGTCGGCGGCTCGACGCGCGCGCTCTCCCTCGACAAGCTCGCCTTCGAGATCAACGGCCTCCAGGGGACCGGCGCGGTCAACGCCGTGCTCGCGGGCGCGCCGCGCTACGACGTGGCGCTCGCCTTCACGCGCCTCGACCTCGACCGCCTGCTGATTCCCGAAACGCCGCCCGGGACCGCGCCCGCGACACCGCCCGCCGGGACGGCGAACCCCGCCGCCGGCAATGGGGCGACCCCCGCCGCCGACTTCGCGTTGCCCGAGAACATCGCCGCGAGCCTCGATATGCGGGCCAACGCGGTCATCTACAACGGCGCGGTCGTCCGTCAGGCCCAGATCGTCGCCGGCCTCGCGAACGGCGTGCTCACCATTCAGGAGGCCTCGGCGCTGTTGCCCGGCGGCTCGGACGTGACCGTTTTCGGCAGCGTCGAGGCGGCGCGCGGCCAGCCGCGCTTCGTCGGTCAGGTCGAGGCGTCGTCCGACAACCTGCGCGCGGTTCTCGACTGGCTCAAGCTGCCGCCGCCGCCGGTGCCGGCCGACCGGCTGCGCAAGATCAGCCTGTCGGGCAAGCTCGACATCACGCCGTCGCTCGCGCGCATCTCGGCGATCGACCTGCGGGTCGATCTCACGCGAATCACGGGGGGCGTCAACCTGGCGCTCGGTCGGCGCCCGGCGTTCAACGCGATCGTCAGCCTCGACCGACTCAACCTCGACGCCTATCTGCCGGGCCCGCTGCCCGCCGGCGCGGAAGCGCCCGGAGCGCAGCCAAGCGGAGAAGGGCAGGGCGCGGAAGGACAACGGGACGGGGCGTCGCCGACGCCCGCCGCCGCGCCGGCGGAGGATCCCTTCGCGGCGCTGCTCGCCTTCGACGGCGAGTTGAAGGCGCGCGTCGGCCGTCTCGTCTATCGCGGCGCGCCGATCGAGGGGCTCGCGCTCGACGCCGGGCTGATCGGCGGCAAGCTCGATCTGCGGGGGCTCGCCTTCGAGAATTTCGCCGGCGCGCGGGGCGCGCTCAACGGCAAGCTCGATGCCAAGGCGCGTTCCTTCGATCTCACTTACGGGATCAACGCCGCCGACGCCGACCGGCTGGCCCGCGCATTCGGGCTCGAAGGCGCCAAGGCGCTCGGCGCGCTCAAGGCCCATGGTCGGGTGCGGGGCGATACCCGGACCGCGACCCTCGACAGCCGCTTCCTTCTCGACGGTCTCAAGGCCACGATCGCCGGCACGCTCGACGGAATCGACGGCGACCGGCCGGAAGGGCTCGCCGTGGACCTCGCGCTCGATCTCGGCGGCGACGATCTGCCGCGCGCCGCCAAGCGGTTCGGCGCGACGCTCGCCATGGCCGAGGGCGCCGACCGACGGTTTTCCGTCAAGGGCAAGATCAAGGGCGGCGTCGAGCGCATCGAGGCGCGGCTCGCGCTCGCCGCCGCCGGCGCGAAGGCGCGGCTCGACGGGATCGCGATTCGCCTCGCCGACGCGCCCGGCTACGACTTCGCCGTGACCCTCGACCATCCCGACCTCGGGGCGCTGCTCGCCGCCTTCTCGCCCGGCCCAATGGGAGATGGCGTGGGAGATGGCGCGGCGCTCGGTCCGCTTCATCTCGGCGCGCGGGTGACCGGCGATCTCGTCAAGGCGCGGATCGGCGATATCGACGCTCGCGTCGGCGACGACCGATTGCGGGGCGAGGCGAGTCTTTCCTGGGACGGGCCGCGGCCGCGCATCGAGGCGACGCTCGCCGCCGGCGATCTCGCGCTCGACCCGTTTCTCGCCGTGCTCGGCGGGGGAGGAGGCGGCGAGGCCGACGCGGCGGCGTCGGGGGGCGCGTCCGAACCCCAGCCGTCGGCCCAACCGTCCGCTGGCGACGTCCCTCGGGAGCGGTGGTCGCGCGCGCCGCTTGATCTCGATGCGCTGCGCAGCGTCGACGGGCGCGCGCGGGTGACGGCGAAATCGCTCACCCTGCGCGGCTTCCGCTTCGACGCGGCGACCCTCGATCTCGCGCTCGAAAACGGGGTGCTCACGGTCGAAAAGCTCGCGGGCGAGCTGTTCGGCGCGCCGGCGAACGTGAGCGGCTCGCTGACCGCCGCCGAGATGCCGCGCGCCGATCTGACCCTCGATTTCGCCGGCGCCGACCTCGAGGATCTCCTGATCACCTCCGCCGGGATCGACGCGGTCACCGGTCGCCTCGACCTCAAGGGACGGTTCGAGACCAGCGGCCGCAGCCTGTTCGAGCTGGTCTCGGCGCTCGGCGGCGAGGCGACGCTGTCGGTCCGCGACGGGGTCTTGCGCGGGCTCGACCTCGCGCGTCTCAACGCCGATCTCGGCGCGATCGACAACGAGGCCGACGCGCTGCGCCTGGTGGGCAACGCGTTTGGCGGCGGCGAGACGCGCATCCTCTCGCTCGACGGCAGCTTCGTCGTCCGCGACGGGGTGCTCCGGAGCGACGACCTCAAGGTGCTGCTCGACGGCGGCGACGGCGACGCGACGCTGAGCGTCGATCTGCCGCGCTGGCGGCTGGCGCTCGACAGCGAATTCCGACTCGCCGATCATCCCAAGGCGCCGGCCGTGGGCGTCGTGCTTTCGGGGCCGATCGACAACCCGCGCCGCGAGGTTCGCGACGACGCGCTGCGCCAGTATCTCGCGGCTCGGCTCGCGAGCGCCGTCCTGCGCAAGGTCGCGCCCAAGCTCGGCGGCGGCAAGGTCAAGGGCGTCGAGCGGCTTCTCGATGCCCTGACCGGCAATGTCCCGGCCCCCGCGCCGGTCGAGCCGGCGCCGCAACCAGCCCCGCCACCCGCCGCCGAGGCCCAGCCCGCCGCGCCCGCGCCGGAACCCGCGCCGCCGCCTGCCGAGCCGCCGCCCCCCGAGGTCCAGTTCAAGAACCTGCTCGAGGGCCTTCTCAAGGGCGTTGGGAATTAGGGGGAGAGTCGCGGGCCTTGCGTTCGGGTCGGCGACAAGAGGCGAATTATCTTGACTTTTCGCCGCCGCGAGCGCCTTGTATCGCCAGCGACACTCCCTTCAAGGTCGAATTTCGATCGCTCGCCGGCCCGGCAAGACCGAGGCCGGCCTCGTTTTTTTCCGACATATAGTGGGCGTTTCGTTAGACCGGCTTCCGCCATCGGCGGGCCGCGTCGGCAATGCTTGCATCGTGCTTGCACGCTCGCCGTCCCGCTTTCGGGGCGGAGAGTGTTGATGATTTTTTTCGAGAAAGAAAAACAACACATGACCGATTTTTCGGGCCTCGCGTTGGCCCAGCCCATCCTTCGCGCCATCGCGGACGAAGGCTACGCTACCCCCACCCCCATCCAGGATAAGTCGATTCCGCCGCTCCTCGATGCGCGCGATCTCCTGGGCGTCGCCCAGACCGGCACCGGCAAGACGGCCGCCTTCGCCCTGCCCCTGC
>CAZHDF010000025.1:0-8423 GCA_964531525.1 uncultured Alphaproteobacteria bacterium
CTTCGGCAAGATCCCCGAGTACAAGTTCTGCGCCGCGCGGATCGAGAAGGCCCCGGCGGCAGGGTGACGAAGGACCCCGTAAGCGCTAGAATGAGCGATTGCCGCCCGTCATCGGGCCATTGGGGAAAGACCGCATGAAGGCCATGTTCCTGGGCTTTGCCGTTGCCGTCGTGATCGCGATCATCGCCGGCGTGGTGCTGAACAGCACCAACCCCTCGACCGCCGAGACCGGGTTGTCCGCCTCGAGCGTTCGGCTTTAATAAAGGGCCTACCTAGCCACGGTTAATCGCCGGGGCCGGTTTTCCCGACGCCGTCGGCGGCCGTAATCTCGCGCAGATAATCGATCAAGGCCGCGAGGTCGTTGGCGTTCGGAATGCGCTGAAGCGGCATCTTGGTGCCGGGCAGGAACACGTCGGGCCCGTCGTGGAACAGCTTCCACAGGCTGCGCTCGTCCCAGCGGAAGTTGCCGTCCTTGAGCGCCCGGGAATAGTTGTAGCCCGCGACCGAGCCGACGCGGCGGCCGAACAGCCCGGCGAAATGGGGGCCGGAGCGGCGCGGCCCGTCGGCGGACAGCGAATGGCAGGCGGCGCATTTCCTGAACAGCTTCGCGCCGGGATGCTTGCTCTCGAGCCAGGGACGGGGCTCGTCCGCGCCCTCGCCGGCGATCCCGATCTGGTCGCCGGTCGCGAGATGCCAGACCCGCGCGCGGCCGTCGGTGCCCGCCGAGACGACGAAGCGTCCGTCGGGCGTGATCGCGACCCCCCAGATCGGCTTCCCGTGCGCCTTGATGGCGCGGATCGGCGCGCCGGTCGCGAGGTTCCAATGGATCACGTAGCCGTCGCGCCCGCCCGAGACCGCCGTTTCGCCGTCGGGCGCGAAGGCGACCGCGAACGCCGGCCCCTCGTGGCCCGAAAGACGGCGGATCTCGGCCCGCGCGGCGAGATCCCAAAGCCGCAGGCTGCCGTCGGTCGCCGCCGACAGAACGCGCCCGCCGTCGGGCGAAACCGCGATCTGCGTCACCCCCCAGTCATGGCCGATGAGCTCGCCGACGAGGGTGCCGGTCGCGACGTCGATAAGACGAATGCCGCCGTCGTGGCCGCCCGCCAGCAGGGTCTCGCCGTCGGGCGCGAAGGCGAGCGCGTTGACGTTGGCCGGGAGCGCGATCACGCGTTTCTCGGTAGCGCTCGCAAGGTCCCAGAGCCGCACCGTCCGGTCCCAGCCACCGCTCGCGACGAGGCGGCCGTCGGGCGAGACCGCGACCGCCATCACCTTGGCCTCGTGGCCGACGAGCCGGGCGAGCGGCTTGCGCGCCGCCAGGTCCCAGAGGATGACGACGCGATCGTCGGCGGCCGAGACGGCGCGTTTCCCGTCGGGCAGGAAGGCCACCGAATTGACCGGCCCTTCGTGTTCCTCGAGGCTCGCGATCTCGGTCTGATCGACGAAATCCCAGAGCTTGACCGAGAAGTCGAAGCCACCGGTCAGCACCAGGCGCCCGTCGGGCGAGACCGCGACCGCGCGAACGATGCCGCCATGGCCGTAAAGTTCGGCCCGCGCGGCGGGCGCGAGCGCGAGGAGAAGCAGAAAGGCGGCGGCCGCGCGGACCGCCCGTCTCGAAAAGGCGTCCCGCGCGCCTAGCGCCACACGATTCCGGTTTCCGCCGCGTCCGGCCGGGTGGGGCGGGGCTCGTAGCGCGGGGCGCCCGAGAGGTCGTAGCCGCTCGCGCGGTGGCGGAATTGGGGGATGAGCTTGCCGGTCTTGGCGTCGACGGCGATGGTCGCCACCCGGAATGCGTCGTTGGAATCGCCGCCCGGGTTCATCACCGTGATGCGATAGGCCGCGCGACCGTCGATCCTGATCGGCGCGACCTTGAGCACGCGAACGCCGTAGGTCTTGGCGATCGCCGCCGCCGCCTGCTCGGCGGTCACCTCGGCCCGCGCCGGCGGCGTGAGGAAGGTCACGAACGCAAGCATGAGCACGACCGTCGCCGCCGCGATCCCTGATGCGAGACGCATCGCGCTGCCTCCTTCGATTTCCCTGCGCGGCCGCGCGCGGCTTCGCGCGCCCTACTCGGCGGCCTGACCGGCGGGACCGCCGCCCGCGTCGTCGGGCGGGGATTGGGTCTCGGCCTCGGCCAGCCAAAGGCTGTGATGCTCGCGCGCCCAGTTCTCGTCGACCTGGCCGGTGCCCATGGCGTCGAACGCGCCTTCCATGCCGAGGGTCCCGATATAGATGTGGGCGAGAATGATCGCGATCGCAACCAAGGCGACGCCCGAATGGATCAGGTTGACGAGCTGCATGTCCTGCATGCCGAACCAGAAGAACGGAAACATCAAGCTGAGCCCGGTGCCGAACAGCACCAGACTGAAGGCCATCACCGCCCAGAAGACGAACTTCTGCCCGGCGTTGAACTTACCCGCCGGCGGATGCTCGCCCTTCGAGAACAGTCCGCCCGCCTTGAGAAGCCATGTGATGTCATGGCGGTCGGGCAGGTTGTCGCGGATCCAGATCCCGAACATCAAGACCACGCCGATGATGAACGAGAAGCCGATCGCGTTATGGGTGACCTTGCCGTAATGGGTGAGCGTCGCGAACACTTGATGAAGAGTCGTGAACTCGCCGTTGCCGACCTCGAGCCCGCTCGCGAACAGATAGCGGCCGTAGAGCGTATTGAGCCCGGTCAGCGCGAGCACGACGAAGCTTCCGGCGGTCAGCCAGTGGACGGACCGCTCGAAGGCGGTGAAGCGCTCGACGCGGCGCGGCGACGGCCCGGCATCGATCCGGATGCGACCGCGAAGCGCGAAGAACAGCGCCAGAAGCGCGACCACGACGGCGAGTAGCCACCAGCCGATGTCCCTGAGCGGACCGTTGCGAATCTCGCGCCAGTCCTGGCCCTCGGACTGGATCAGGACGCCGGTGGCGGTATCGGCGAACGAAATGCTGCCTTGCCCGCCGCGCCGCACCCGGCGCCAGACGTCCGAATCGCTCGCGTTTCCCAGGGTGTTGGCGAGATTGTTGCCCGGCGGGACGGCGAGGATAGCGCCTCCCTGACTCTGGACGGGCAGGGTCGGCGGCGTCTGCTGGGCGCGCGCCTGGCCGCCGGTCGCGGCGAGAACCGCGAGCCCGGCGACGACGGCGAAGACGATCGCCGCCACCCGCCGGCGCGCGACGCGCGGCGGGCGGCGGTTTGTTGTTCCCATCTGCATCATCGTCGCTTCCCAGTTCAACTGACGGCTCGCCCGACGCGGTCCCGGACACGGCAAGGCGGCGATCGCTCGGCGGAGAAGCGCGCTACCAAGCGCGCGTCTCCAGGCTCCGCTGACGGAGCTTGGCGCGCAGATCGTCGCTGAGCGGCGGCTCGGGCGCGGCCAGTCGGGGCGGCGCCTTCGCCACGATCGGAAAAACGCCCCCCGGCTCGTTCCGGCTTCCGGTCGCATCGATGATCACGATGCCGAACAGAAACACGGCAAGCGCCCCCGCAATGACTCTCCAGACGAGCATAAACCTAAATTCCTCTACCGTCGGGCCCCGAGCGGACGCGGGTCGAAACGGCGAATCGCGGCGCGCCCGGCGACCCCGCATGCCATCGGATGGGACCCGTGGAAAACCCTCCCGCCACCAGGCGGCGGGACGGGCGGCGGCGACCGATCATCGCCGCCGTCCGCCGCCATCCTAGCCCGGACCGGCGTCAGGACCCGGCCTTAAGCCGATAGGCGGTGCCCCAGCCCCAGGCGCCCGACCCGAAGCCCCGCGCCGTGACGCGCTGGCGATAGATATCGGCCACCACGTCGCCGTCGCCGGCGAGAAGCGCCTTGTCCGCGCACATCTCGGCGCAGATCGGGAGCTTGCCCTCGGCGATCCGGTTGCGGCCGTACTTCTGGAACTCCTCGACCGAGTTGTCCGGATCGGGACCGCCGGCGCAGAAGGTGCATTTGTCCATCTTGCCGCGGCTGCCGAAGTTGCCCGCCTGCGGGAACTGCGGCGCCCCGAAGGGGCAGGCGAAGAAGCAGTAGCCGCAGCCGATGCACAGGTCCTTCGAGTGCAGAACGATGCCGTCCTCGGTCTGGTAGATGACGTCGACCGGACAGACCGCGATGCACGGTGCATCCGAGCAATGCATGCAGGCGACCGAGATCGACCGCTCGCCCGGCTTGCCGTCGTTGAGGGTGACGACCCGCCGGCGGTTGATCCCCCAGGGCACTTCGTTCTCGTTCTTGCACGCAACGACACAGGCGTTGCACTCGATGCAGCGCTCGGCGTCTATGAGGAATTTCATTCGTGCCATTGTTGCCTCCTTACGCCGACGTGATGCGACACAGGGTGACCTTGGTCTCCTGCATCTGCGTCACCGAATCGTAGCCATAGGTGGTGGAGGTGTTCGCCGCCTCGCCGAGCACGTAGGGATCGGCCCCCGGCGGGTATTTGGACCGGAGATCCTTGCCCTGCCAGTGACCGCCGAAGTGCATCGGCATGAACACCACGCCGCGGGCGACCCGTTCGGTCACCAGGGCGCGCACCTTGACTCGCGAGCCGTTGGGCGATTCGAGCCACATGTCGGCGCCGTCGCGGATGCCCGCGTTGTTGGCGTCGAAGGTGTTGACCTCGCAGAACATGTGCTGCTGCAACTCGGCCAGCCAGGGGTTCGAGCGAGTCTCGTCGCCGCCGCCCTGGTACTCGACCAGCCGCCCGGTGGTGAGGATGACCGGGAAGTCGCCCGAGAAGTCCTGGTCCTGGATGGTCTTGTAGAGCGTCGGCAGTCGGTACTTCTTGGCATCGGCGTAGGTCGGGTAGTCGGCCACCAGATCGCGCCTCGGCGTGTACAGCGGCTCGCGATGGAGCGGCACCGGGTCGGGGAAGGTCCAGACCACGGCGCGCGCCTTGGCGTTGCCGAACGGGGCCGCGCCATGCTTGATGGCGACCCGCTGGATACCGCCCGAAAGGTCGATCTTCCAATTGACCTTTTCGGCCTTGTCGCCGCCGATCTTCATGATCGTGGCGAGTTCGTCGGCGGTCAGGTCCTTGTCCCAGCCGAGCTTCTTGAGCACCCCGTAGGTGAACTCGGGGTAGCCGTCCTTGATCTCCGAGCCCTCCGGATACGAGCCCTCGGCGAGCAGGTTCTCGCCGTTGCGCTCGACGCCGAAGCGCGCCCGGAAGCACAGCCCGCCCTCGGCCACCGGCTTGGAGGTGTCGTAGAGGATCGGCGTTCCGGGATGCTTCAGCTCGGGCGTGCCCCAACAGGGCCACGGCAGGCCGAAATACTCGCCGTCCGCCGGGCCGCCCACGGCCTGCAACGTCGTCTTGTTGAAGGTCCACATGTTGGCCATGTGCAGCCTGAGCCGCTCGGGCGACTGGCCGGTGTAACCGATCGTCCACATGCCGCTGTTGAACTCGCGGGTGATGTCCTCGATCAGGGGCTCGTTCCCGTTCACCTTGATGTTCTTGAACATCTCGTCGGCGACGCCGAACTTCTTGGCGAACAGATACATGATCTCGTGATCGGGCCTGGACTCGAACGCCGGCTCGAACACCTTCTCGCGCCATTGGAGCGAGCGGTTGGACGCGGTGACCGAGCCATAAGTCTCGAACTGGGTCGCCGCCGGCAGGAGGTAGACGCCGTCGGTGCGGTCCTGCATGACCGCCGTAACCGTCGGATAGGGGTCGATGACGACGAGAATGTCGAGCTTCTCCATCGCCTTTTTCTCGTCCGGCCCGCGCGACTGCGAGTTGGGCGCGTGACCCCAGAAGATCATGCCGCGCACGTTGTCGGGCTGATCCATATTCTCTTTCGCCTCGAGCACGCCGTCGAACCAGCGCGACACCGGAATGCCCTTGCTGGTCATCAGCTCCTTGGAGGCGAAGCGACCGAGCATGTACTCGAAATCGACGCCCCAGACCCGGCTCCAGTGTTTCCACGCGCCGACCGAAAGCCCGTAATAGCCGGGCAGCGAATGCGACAGCACGCACATATCGGTCGCGCCCTGAACGTTGTCGTGACCGCGGAAGATATTGGTGCCGCCGCCCGCGACGCCCATGTTGCCGAGCGCGAGCTGAAGGATGCAGTAGGCGCGGGTGTTGTTGTTGCCGGTGTGGTGCTGGGTGCCGCCCATGCACCAGATCACGGTGCCGGGGCGGTTGTTGGCCAGCGTGCGCGCGACGCGCCGAAGCTGCGAGCCGGGCGCGCCGGTGACGCGTTCGGTTTCCTCGGGCGTCCATTTGGCGACCTCGGCCCGGATCTGGTCCATGCCCCAGACGCGCTGGCGAATGAACTCCTTATCCTCCCAGCTATTCTGGAAAATGTGCCAGAGGATGCCCCAGATCAGCGCGACGTCGGTGCCGGGCCGGAAACGCACGTACTCGTCGGCATGCGCGGCGGTGCGGGTGAACCGGGGATCGCATATGATCAACGGCGCGTTGTTCTGCTCCTTCGCTTTCAGGATATGCAGGAGCGAGACCGGATGCGCCTCGGCCGGATTGCCGCCGATGATGAAGATCGCGCGGCTGTTCTGGATATCGTTGAAGCTGTTGGTCATCGCGCCGTAGCCCCAGGTGTTGGCCACGCCCGCGACGGTGGTGGAATGACAGATGCGCGCCTGGTGATCGCCGTTGTTGGAGCCCCAGAACGCGTAGAACTTGCGGAACAGGTAAGCCTGCTCGTTGGAATGCTTGGCCGAGCCTAGCCAGTAGACCGAATCGGGACCCGACTTGTCGCGAATCTCGAGCAGCTTGTCGCCGATCTCGTTGATCGCGTCATCCCAGCTCATGCGCTGCCATTTGCCGCCGACCAGCTTGGTCGGATAACGCAGGCGCCGCTCGCTGTGCGCGAACTCGCGGACCGACGCGCCCTTGGCGCAATGCGCGCCCAGGTTGAACGGGCTATCGAAGCTGGGCTCCTGCCCGACCCAGACGCCGCCCTGAACCTCGGCGGTGACCGCGCAGCCCACCGAGCAGTGGGTGCAAACCGATAGGATCTTCTTGATTTCGCTCGCCGCCGTGGTCTGAGCCTCGGCTTTCTTAACCGTCCCGAGCGAGAGCCCCGTCGCGGCGGCCAGTCCGCCGGCGGCAAGGCCCGATCGCCTGAGGAAGGTGCGACGATCGATCGCGCCGCCGACCATGCCGGCGAGCGCCTTGGTCAAACGGGGGCCATTCGCTACCCCGTTGCTCCGTTTCGTGAGCATCGACCTCTCCCTGTCATGGGTTGTGTTTCTAGAACCTGGCCGTCTCGTAGAACCGCTTGACGTGTTCGGTCTCGCGGTAGCCGTCGCGGCCAGGGGCTTCACCGGTCGCGAGCTTGGCTTGGGCCGTCTTGCCGGGCAGGCCAATCGCTACCGCCCCGACGGCACCGGCGCCAAGACCGGCCTTCTTCATGAAGGCGCGGCGCGCGGCCGACTTCACATCCTTGTTCTCGTTCATCTGCTCACCCTATTTCCTGTGGCGAACGTTATCGGCGATCGATGCCTAGGGGGCTCGCCGCGCCCCGACGCTAGGCCGCCATCTCGAAAGCCTGCGATTCGATCGTCATGAACAGCTTGCCGACCGTACCGACGGGCACGTAAAAGACGGCCGTCTCGGCCGTCTCAAGGTCCTCGAAGAAACGCACCGCCCAGGGGCCGATATGCGCGTTGAAGAACCGCTGCTGCTCGGCGAGCCCGGCGGGCGCGCCGAAGGCGCCCAGAATCAGCCCCGCCATCATCTCGCAGAGCGAGGCGATATGGTCCTCGGGCTCGGGCACGTCCTCGGTCCGCGCGATTCCCAGCCGCGCCATGTCGAGGCGCAGATTGGCGAGCGGTTTCTCCTGAAGAAATCCGGTCAGATAATAAGAGGCGAAGGGGTTCAGCTCGCCCCGGCCGACGCCGATGAACAACGCATGATACTCGTCGCGCAGGGCCTCGGCGTCGCTGTTTCCGGCGGCGGCGGCGAGCGCCGAAAGCGCGCGACCGAGATCGCTCTCGTCGCCCTCGATGGCCTGCAATCTCGCGAGATCGTCGGTCGCGGGCGGGGCGGCGAGAAGATAGCCGAGAAGCGCATAGAGCTTCCCGCGCGCGCGCTCCTCATCATCAATATCGGCGTCTTCGCCCAGCGTCTGGGCCACCAAACCTGCCTCCTCTGCGCGACCGGCCGGGATCGAGTCTTGGGCGCTCATGTCGGCCGGCAGCCTAACACCGCGTTTTTAATGCGGTTTTATGATTGTTCCCAGTTGGTTAATCATCGCGCATCGTTTCCTCGCGGTCAAATCAAATCCCGCGCGATCCGCCGTCGTCGCCGGCCTCGTCGTCCTCGGCGGCGGCCGCCGTCGATTCGTCCAGCGATGCGTCCGACGATCCGTCGTCCTTCGGGGGCGCGGCGGGCGCGATTTCATCCTCGGCCGCCGACGCATCCTCGGCCGCCGACGCGGCGGCGCGCGCCTCGTCGCGGGCCGCGGTCCAATA
>CAZHDF010000025.1:8523-29173 GCA_964531525.1 uncultured Alphaproteobacteria bacterium
CATCCTCGGCCGCCGACGCGGCGGCGCGCGCCTCGTCGCGGGCCGCGGTCCAATAGGTCTTGATGACCTTGCCGGCGCTCTCGATAAAGGGCTTGGCGAAGTCCTCGTCGTAGTCGTTGAGCCCATCGAGATTGGCGAACACCGGGTCGCTCAGCCACAGCTTGCGCAGCGCCCGGCGGGTGAGATGCTCGGGCACCCCCTTTCTCAGAAACGGCGTGTAGTCGGACTCGCGCCCGAGACTCTCGATATCGGGCAGATCCTCGACCGCGACCGGCTCGTCGGCGGGCGCGACGACAACGGGCGCGGCGGGAGGCGCCCCGGGCGCGGCCGGGGCGCCCTCCTCGGTCGCCGCCACGCCGGACGGCGGCGGCTCGGGCGGCGGCTCCGCCGACGGCGCGATCCGGGGCGCCGCGCCGCCGGCGCGCTTGCGGCGCGACCAGCGAGCGAGGAAGGGCGCGTCGCGTTCAGCCATGGCGGCCTCGCGAGCGCGCGAGCGGCGGCGGGCGACCGCGCTCCACGTCCTCGGACCAGTCGCGGCGCTTGCGCTTGCGAAACGGCTCGTCGACGTGGTGGACATCGACGAAGGCCTGGACCCAGGCGCGAATCGCGTCGGGCATGGGCACGGCCTCGACCGTCTCGTCGAGACCCGAGGCGTCGAGATAGTCCTGGGCCTCGTAAGGGCAGACGGTCGCGATGTCGGGGCGCGGCGGCGCGTCGTCGTCGCCGTCGAATTCCTCCTCGCCGTCCTCGCGCAACACCACGTAGACAAGCGGCGGGTCATTGGCGAGATTGCGCTTGTAGCCCTCGGTCTCGCGGCGGTGGAGCGTGATCTCGAGAGTCGCGGCGTGGACCTGGCGGCTGTCGTCGTTCTCGCGCAGGACGACCGGCGCGCACACGCCGGGGGCGCCCGGCAGCACGCCGATCAGCCGCCAGCCGTGAGTTTGCCAGGGGTGATCGATCGCATAACGTTCGAGCACCACGCCCACGGGCATGACCTCGGCTCCGGTCGTCACGATCCCCTTATCCTCCCTGGTTCGCCCGCCCGCGAAGATTATGGCCGCCCCCGCCCCCGCCCGGCAAGGGCCACGCGTTCACGCCGGCGTGGGGTCGGCGCCCAGCCGGGCGAGCATCGCCTCGGCGGCGGCGAGGTCGTCGGGCCGGTTGGCGTTGAAGAACGGATCGACCGGCGTGTCGGGAAACGGCGCGACCGCGAGGCGGTAGCGCGCGGTCCAAACGTCGACCTTGCGCAATCCCTCGTCGCGAACGGCGCGCGCGAGATCGTCGGTCAGTCGCAACGGCCAAAGGCCGAACACCGGGTGGCTGCGCCCGGCGCTCGACGCGCAGGCCATGTCGGCACCCTCGCGCGCGACCGCGCCGAGCAGACGGGGAACCAGGTCGCGAGGCAGGAAGGGCGCGTCGGTCGCGACGCTCACCAGCCAGCGGCAGCCGGGCGCGGCCTCGCGCGCCCAGAGCAACCCCGTGAGAACCCCCGCGAGCGGACCGGCGAAGCCTTCGACCACGTCGGCGGCGACGGGAAGGCCGAATTCGGCGAACCGCGCGGCGTCGCCGTTGGCGTTGATGACCAGATGCTCGACCTGGGGCCGGATGCGCGCGATCACCCGGGCGAGCAGCGTCTCGCCGCCAAGCCGGGCGAGCGCCTTGTCGCCGCCGCCCATGCGCCGCGCGAGGCCGCCGGCGAGCACCACGCCGGCGACGCCGTGCCCGATCGGCTTGCGCGGCATGGCCTTAACCGGCATCGTCGCCTCGCGCGCCCTTGCGCCGGACCCGCGCGGGTTCGTCCCAGTCGGCGTCCGCGGCGGCGTCGTAGACGATCCGCTCGGCCCCCGAGAGCGCGACGAACCGCCGCCCCCGCGCGCGTCCGATCAGCGTCAGCCCCGCCTCGCGGGCGAGCTCGACCCCCCATGCGGTGAAGCCCGAGCGCGAGATCAGGATCGGGATCTCCATCTGCACGGTCTTGATGACCATCTCGCTGGTGAGCCGGCCGGTGGTGTAGAACAGCTTGCCCGCGGGTGCGATGCCTTCGAGAAACATGTAGCCCGCGATCTTGTCGACCGCGTTATGGCGGCCGACGTCCTCCATGTAGACCAGCGGGCGGGGGCCGGCGCACAACACGCAGCCATGGATCGCCCCGGCGGCGAGATAAAGGCTCTCGGTGGTGTTGATCGTCTTGGTGAGGGCATAGAGCCACGAGGTCCGGAGCACCGCCTCGCGGTCGAGGTCGATCTCCCCGAAGCGCTCCATCACATCGCCGAAGACCGTGCCCTGGGCGCAGCCCGAGGTCAGGGTCTTCTTGCGCAGCTTCTCCTCGAAATCGGTCCGCCGGCGGGTGCGCACGACGACCGTCTCGATGTCGTCGTCGTAGTCGATGGCGGTCACCTCGTCGTCGCGCCGCAGCATGTTCTGGTTGAGCAGATAGCCGACCGCCAGATATTCGGGAAAATCGCCGATCGTCATCATGGTGACGATCTCCTGGCCGTTGAGAAACAGGGTCAGCGGGCGTTCGACGACCACGGCGGTCTCGATCTCGCGCCCCTCCTGATCGCGCCCGGCGACGCGGCGCGTGAGCCGCGGGTCCGCCGGGTCGGGCTTGACGAGAAATTCGGCCATGGGGCGAATATGGACCGGAAGCGGACCGACGCCAAGGCCCGCCCGCGCCCGGGCGGCGGCGGGGCGAAGATGAACGGGCGATGAACGGCGCGTTCACGGTCGTGACAAGCGCGGGGGCGTAATGTTTTCAATATCAGGCAAATGCCAATGCCCGAAGGTTCGCAATGAAGCCCCTCGTCGCCCTCGCCGCCGCCGTTTTCGCCATCGGCCTCGCCGCGCCCACCGCGCCCGCGCATGCCGAACGCGACGGCGTCGGTGCGACCGTCGAATACGCCGGGCATCGCGACGGGGGATACGGCTATGGCAACCGTCATTACTGGCATAAGCGCTACGGCGGGCGCGACTATTTCTACGCCGAGCCCTATCGCTACAAGCGGCATCTGAAGCGCCGCCTGCGCCGCCGCTACAGCGCCTACCCGCCCTATCCCCGGCGACTGCCGGTTTCCGCGATCGTTTACCGCGTCGAGCGCCGCCACGGGGTGCGCGTCTCCGCGATCCGCTTTTCGGCCGGCTCCTACAGCATCTGGGGCCACGACCGCCACGGCCGCTCGGTCAAGCTGGTGGTCGGTCCCGGCGGTAGGCTGCTCGCCTTCTACTACCTGACCTGACGTTTCATCGACGCCCGCGCGTCGCGGGCGGGACGCCTCTACCGACTACGCTTTTTCAGCCTCAACCTCCCCTCTACCTCGGCGGCCTTCGGGCCGCCACTTTTTTTGTCTTTTTTTATTCGGGCCTGTTCGGGCGCGCGAGTCGGCTGCATGAAATGCCGGTTCCATGTATGTTCATACGCATATTTTTCGAAAATTGCACGAATGCGGAAAATTCGTACAGTCAACGCATGAAATCGCGCTCTCCAGCCTCTCAGGCGCGGCGATGAACGAGCTCGGCGAAGCGCTTCTGCGCGCCGGCGCGATGATCGCGGCGCTCGACGCGGATCTGGTCGAGATCGTCGCCCTGTCGCTGCGCGTCAGCCTGACGGCGGTGGCGCTCGCCGCGGCGATCGGCCTGCCGGTGGGCGCGGCCCTCGCGCTCGGGCGTTTTCCGGGGCGCGGGGTCGCGGCGGTCCTGCTCAACGCGATGATGGGGTTGCCGCCGGTGGTGGTCGGGCTGATCGTCTATTTGATGCTGTCGCGCTCGGGGCCGTTCGGCGTGTTCGGGCTTCTGTTCACCCCGACGGCGATGATCATCGCCCAATGCCTACTGGTCGTCCCCATTATCGCGGCGCTCACCCGCCAAGTGGTCGAGGATCTGTGGGAGGCCTATGCCGAGCAGCTCCGCTCGCTGGGCGTCGGACCGGCGCGCGCGGTGCCGACGCTTCTATGGGACGGGCGCTTCACGCTGGTCACGGCGGTGCTCGCCGGCTTCGGCCGGGCGATCGCCGAGGTCGGCGCGGTAATGATCGTCGGCGGCAACATCGACCATCTTACCCGGGTGATGACCACGGCGATCGCGCTCGAGACCAGCAAGGGCGACCTGGTGCTGGCGCTGGCGCTGGGCGCGGTGCTGATCGCGCTTTCGCTGATCGTCAACGGGGCGGCGCAGGTTCTGCGCGAGGCCGCCCGGGCGCGCGGCGGATGAACCGGATATCCCCCCCGACGACCCGGGCAGCCGACGCCGCGATCCTGCCCTGCGCGCTCGAGGCGGTCTCGTTCGAGGCCGGAGGCAAGCCCCTGGTCGACCGCGTGAGCGCGCGGCTCGAGGCCGGCCCGCGCACGGTGGTTCTCGGCCCCAACGGCGCCGGCAAGACGACGCTCCTGCGCCTGTGCCACGGGCTGCTGCGGCCGAGCGCGGGCGCCGTCCGCTGGCTCGGCCCCGGGGCCGGCGCGGCGGCGCGCCGCCAGGCGATGGTCTTTCAGACGCCGATGATGCTGCGCCGCTCGGCCGCGGCCAATGTCGCCTATGCGCTCGCCGTCCGGGGGGTGCGCGGCGCGGCGCGGCGGATGCGCGTCGCCCGGGCGCTGGAGCGCGTGGGGCTCGCCGGGGCGGCGGCGCGCCCGGCGCGCGCGCTCTCGGCGGGCGAGCGCCAGCGGCTCGCGCTCGCCCGGGCCTGGGCGACCGAGCCCGAGGTCCTGTTTCTCGACGAGCCGACCGCCAATCTCGACCCGGCGGCGACCCGCGCGATCGAAACCGCGATCGAGGCGGTCGCCCGCGCCGGCGTCAAGATCGTCATGACCACCCACGACCTCGGCCAGGCGCGCCGGCTCGCCGACGAGGTTCTGTTCCTTCACCAAGGGCGGCTGGTCGAGCGGAGCGCGGCCGAGGCCTTCTTCTCCGGACCTCGGACCGCCGAGGCCGCCGCCTTCCTCGAAGGGGAATTGACGTGGTGAGCGCGCGGTCTCAGCGCAGCGCCGAAAGGTTCGCGACCAGCGCCCCCTCGGCGCGCTCGATCTCCTCGGCGATCTTGTGGGCCTTGTCCTCGTCCGGCGTGCCCAGAGCCAGGACGACGCCGGCGCAACGCTCGCGTTCCTCAAGAACGACGTCGATGATCGCCTGCTCGACGATCCGCGCGATCGCCTCGGTGCGCGCGTTGTCGCCGGCGATGCCGAGCGCCGCCAGGATCTCGCCGGCGATGCGTTCGGCGCGCTTGCGCAACGTCATGGTTTCTCTCCCCTCGGTTTCCTCATCCACCCGGTTTCCGTTCGGGCGCCCGGCAATGCGCGGACGCCCGCCGCGCCGTCATCCGGCGCAATCCCCAGCATAGCGACCCAAGGGAGGTTTTCGTCAATGTCCATCCAACCCGTCACGCGACGCCTCGCCCTCGCGGCGATCGCCGCGTTCGCGCTGGTCCTCGCCGCGCCCGCCGCCTGGGCGGGGAAGGGCGAGATCATCGTCGCCTCGACCACCTCGACCCAGAACTCGGGGCTGTTCGAGCACATCCTGCCCATGTTCGAGGCCGAGACCGGGATCAAGGTCCGCGTGGTCGCGGTCGGCACCGGCCAGGCGATCCGCCTCGCGCGGCGCGGCGACGCCGATGTCCTGTTCGTCCACCACAAGCCGTCCGAGCTCAAATTCGTCGCCGACGGCTTCGGCGTGAAGCGCTTCGACGTGATGTACAACGACTTCGTGATCGTCGGCCCGAGCGACGACCCGGCGGGCATTCGCGGCATGACCGACGCGGCCGCCGCCTTCGCTCGCATCGCCAAGGCGAAGGCGCTGTTCGCCTCGCGCGGCGACGATTCGGGCACCAACAAGGCCGAGTTGGGGCTGTGGAAGGCCGCCGGCATCGACGTCGCCGGGGCGAGCGGGCGCTGGTACCGCGAGACCGGGTCGGGCATGGGCGCGACGCTCAACACCGCGAGCGGACTCGACGCCTACACGCTTTCCGACCGGGCGACCTGGCTCAACTTCCGCAACCGGGGCCGGCTCGCGGTTCTGGTCGAGGGCGATCCTCGGCTGTTCAACCAGTATGGCGTAACCCTGGTGAATCCCAAGAAGTACCCCCATGTGCGCGTCGCCGAGGGCCAGGCGTTCATCGACTGGCTGCTCTCGGACAAGGGCCAGGCCGCGATCGCCGCCTATCGCGTGAACGGACAGCAGCTTTTCTTCCCCAACGCAAAAAACGCGCCGGGAAGCTGACGGGGGATTCCGCCCGAGATTACACCGACGCGCCCATGGGCGCGTCGGCAAGCGCGACCGCGCGCCCGAGCTTATGCGAGGAAAGCCCGCGTGGCGTTTGAACGCCCGGCGGGCCGAGCAATCGGCCCGCCGGTATAGGCATCAAGGCGCGTTGTAGACGATCGCGCCGAGGCCCGCGCAATCGTAGCCGCCGAGCGCGGCGGCGCGGGCTTTTGCCTGCTCCGTGCGGGCGAACGCCATGAGCCGCCGCACCGGGGGTTCGAAGTAATCGCGCCGGCGCATCACCAGATCGTAGCGTTCGCGGGCGAGCGGCAGGAAGTCTAGACGCAGGCGCCGGGCCACGGCGGCGACCGCGAGCCCGGCGTCGGCCTTGCCCTCGAGGACCGCGAGCGCGAGCTCGGTCTCGCTGCGCGCGGGCCCCGCCACGAGGTCGAGATCGCCGAGGTCGAGCCCCGCCTCGGCGAGCAGATGAACGAGAAGAAGCTGGCTGCCGGCCTCGTCCTGGCGGGCCATGACGCGCGCGCGGCGCGCCGCGAGGTCGGCGATTCCCCGGATGGCGAGCGGGTTGCCTGGCGCGAGCACCAGGCCCTGCTCGCGCCAGGCCCATTCGATCACGACGACGCCGAGGCCGGCGAGCCGCTCCTTCACCAGCGAGACGTTGTAGCCCGCGCCCTCGGCCTCGCGAACATGCATCCCGGCGACCATCGCCTCGCCCGCCGCCAGCCGCCGCAGCCCGTCGAGGCTGCCGCCCGCGAGCATGGCGAGGCCCGAGCCCGATTCGCCGAGGCACCAGTCGAGAAACGGATCGTGGCTTCCGGCGATCACCGGCGGCGCGGGACGGTCGCGCGCGCCATCGCCGCGCGTCGCCGCGCCGGCCTCGACCCAGCGATCGATCAGCCGCTTGGGGAACAGCCACTTGCCGGTCACCCGCGAGCACGGGATGCGGCCCGCCTTGATCAGGTCGTAGACCTTGCGCTCCTTGATGCGGAGATAGTCGGCCACCTCGCGGGTGTTCATCATCTCGCGCGCCGAAGTCCGCACCCGTCCGCCCCTCGCCCGGTTGATCCGGTCCCATCATAAACCGCGCGCGCGGCGCGCCGCCATGACCACGGCGAGATTCGGGTCGAATTCGCGCCGGCGACGGTCTATCAATGGTTCTCGTGGGCAGGTGGCCCAGCGGGCGGGATGGCATGAAGATCAACGGCAAGACCCTACTTCTCTGCGACTGCGAGGGGACGATGCCCCTCGACGGCAAGGCGCTGGCGCGCGCCCGGGGCGGCGAGGCGTCGGCCGAGGACGCGCCGATCCACAGCCAGCTCTGCCGCGCCCAGCTCGGCGAATTCCAGCGCGCGATCCTGGGCGAGGAGCCGGTGCTCGTCGCCTGCACCCAGGAAGCCCCGCTGTTCACCGAGGTGGTCGAGGACGGCAACCCGAACGCCGAGGTCGCGTTCGTCAACATCCGCGAGCGCGCCGGCTGGGCGGACGAGGCGGGCGCGGCGACGGCCAAGATCGCGGCGCTGCTCGCCGAGGCCGCGATCGACGTGCCGCCGGCGCGCGCGATGACGATCGAAAGCGCGGGCGTCGCCCTGGTCTACGGGCGCGACGAGACCGCGATCGAGGCGGCGCGGCGGCTCGCGGGAAGGCTCGACGTCACGGTTCTGCTCACCCGGCCGGGCGAGGTGACGCCGCCCAGGATGGTCGACGTGCCGATCTTTCGCGGCACCGTCACCGCCGCGCGCGGCCATTTCGGCGCCTTCGAGCTCACGGTCGACGACTACGCCCCCATGGCGCCGTCGTCGCGCGGCGCGCTCGCCTTCGGCCCCGGCCGGAACGGCGCCACGTCGCGTTGCGATCTGATCATTGATCTGACCGGCGGCGCGCCCCTGTTCTCCGCGCCCGAAAAGCGCGACGGCTACCTGCGACCCGACCCCGGCAATCCGGCGCTGGTCGAGCGCGCGCTGTTCGACGCCGCCGACATGGTCGGCAGCTTCGACAAGCCGATCTACATCGAGTTCGACGCCGATCTTTGCGCCTATTCGCGCAGCCGGATCGTCGGCTGCACCCGGTGCCTGGACACCTGCCCCACCGGCGCGATCACGCCCGCCGGCGACCATGTGGCCATCGACCCCCATGTCTGCGCCGGCTGCGGCGGCTGCGCGAGCGTCTGCCCGACCGGGGCGGCGGCCTACGCGATGCCGCGGGCGAGCGCGCTGTACGAGCGGCTGCGCACGCTGCTCGGCGCCTACCGCGCGGCGGGCGGCGAGGACGCGGTCCTGTTGGTCCACGACACCGGATACGGCGACGACGCGATCGCCGCGCTCGCCCGCCAAGGAAGCGGCCTGCCCGCCCATGTCATCCCCTTCGCGGTCAACGAGGTGACCCAAGCCGGTCTCGACCTGCTGGTCGTCGCCTTCGCCTATGGCGCGGCCCGGGTTCGTCTGCTTCTCGGTCCCGGCAACCGCGAGCATCTCGACGCCCTCGAAAGCCAGGTCGCGCTCGCCAACGCGGCGCTCGAAGGGCTCGGCTACGGCTCCGGGCGGGTGGCGACGCTCGACGGGCGCGACCCGGACGCGATGGGCGCCGCGCTGCGCGGGCTCGACCGAATCGCCGCGCCCGAGGCCGGCGGGTTCCTACCCATGGGCAGCCGGCGCACGGTCACCTTGATGGCGCTCCGCCACCTGCACGCCAAGGCGCCCGCGCCGGTGGAAACGATCGCGCTCGCCCCCGGCGCCCCCTTCGGCGCGATCACGATCGCCGAGACCGGCTGCACCCTGTGCCTGGCCTGCGTCGGCGCCTGCCCGGTCGGCGCCATCGCCGACAATCCGGATCGGCCCATGCTGCGCTTCCGCGAAAACGCCTGCGTGCAATGCGGCCTGTGCCGGGCGACCTGCCCCGAAAAGGTCATCACGCTCGCGCCGCGCTTCAACTTCGCGTCTTCGGCGGGCGAGCTCGTCGTCATCAACGAGGAGGAGCCCTTCGCCTGTGTTCGCTGCGGCAAGCCCTTCGGCGTGCGCTCGTCGATCGAGCGCATGATCGAGCGGCTCGCCGATCACCCCATGTTCGCCGAGAGCGCGGGCGGGCTCGACCGCATCCGCATGTGCGAGGACTGCCGCGTCATCGACCAGTTCGACGCCCCCGCGCCCATGGCGACCCGCCCGCGCCCGGCGGTCCGGACCACCGACGACGACCTGCGCGAGCGCGAACAGGCCAAGGCCCGCGAGCGCGCCCGGGCCGCCCGGGCCGAGAAAGAGGGCGACGGCGAGGACGAACCCTCGGAAAAGGGTTAATTCCCGGGCAAGACCACGCTGGCGCCAAGGCCATAGAAAGGGCGACAATTCCTCGTTCCGGTGCTATTCATTAGACTGTTTTTTGGTCTCAAGCTTCGGCATGCCGCGATGATCGATCCTTTCGGCCGCCCCATTTCGTATCTGCGCGTCTCGGTCACCGATCGCTGCGATTTTCGCTGCGTTTACTGCATGTCCGAGCACATGACCTTTCTGCCCAAGGCCGACCTGCTCACCCTCGAGGAGCTCGACCGGCTGTGCGGCGTGTTCGTGGCGCTCGGCGTGCGCAAGCTGCGGCTGACCGGGGGCGAGCCCCTGGTGCGGCGCAACGTGATGTGGCTGATCCGCCGCCTCGGCCGGCATCTCGAGACCGGGGCGCTCGACGAGCTCACGCTGACCACCAACGCGAGCCAGCTTTCGCGCTTCGCCGACGAGCTCTACGACTGCGGCGTGCGGCGGATCAATGTCTCGCTCGACACCCTCGACCGCGACCGCTTCCGCGCGATCACCCGCTGGGGCAAATACGACCAGGTGATGGAGGGGCTGGCCACCGCCAAGACCGCGGGGCTCGCCGTCAAGATCAACGCGGTCGCGCTCAAGGGCGTCAACGAGGACGAGTTCGACCACATGATCCGCTGGTGCGGCGATGAGGGCTTCGACCTCACCCTGATCGAGACCATGCCCATGGGCGATATCGAGGGCGACCGCACCGATCAGTACCTGCCCCTGTCCGAGGTTCGCGCCCGGCTCGCCGAACGCTGGACCCTGAAGGACATCCCCTACCGCTCGGGCGGGCCGGCGCGTTATGTCGAGATCGCCGAGACCGGCGGCCGGCTCGGCTTCATCACGCCGCTCACCCATAACTTCTGCGAATCCTGCAACCGGGTGCGGGTGACCTGCACGGGCACGCTTTACATGTGCCTGGGCCAGGACGACGCCGCCGACCTGCGCGCGCCTCTCCGCGCGAGCGAGAGCGATGCCCCCCTGATCGACGCCATCCACGAGGCGATCGCGCGCAAGCCCAAGGGCCACGACTTCGTCATCGACCGCCAGGGCCGGCGCCCCGCCGTCGGCCGCCACATGAGCGTGACCGGCGGCTGATCTTCTTCGGCCGTCGAGGCCGCCCCCCTCTCCTACCGGATGACGATCTGGTGGGCGAAGTTCGCGCCGTCGGAGATCGTGATCCGGGTGAAGCCCAGCAGCTTCGCGAGATCGAAGAAGGTGAAGAAATCGGCGACCCCGAGGTCGGAGAGAAACCGGGTCGTGCGCGCGATCGAGGTCAGCATCGCGAACAGCGCCCGGGCGCGGTAGATCGTGTTCAAGTTCCCCTCGCGCAGGCTCACGATGATCAGCTTTTCGGCCTGATCGCCCTTGGCGAAGATCGCGAAACTCGGCGCATACGGCCGGCTCATCATCTGCTGGGTGATGCCGACGACGAAGCCGAGCCGGGTGTTGCGCCCCGCTTCCTCGAGGGTCAGCGCGCGCGAGACATAGGTTTCGACGCTCTCGGGCGGCGGATAGTAATACCCCGCGTGGCGATCTTGAGCCTGGGCCTGGGCCAAACCGCTCGCGAGCGACATCACGACCCCCATTGCCGCCGCTCGGGCGACGGCGCGTCCCCATCTCGTCATGCAAGATCTCCCTGTCGAACCGAGATCAGTCTGCGCGGCGAGGGTCGGCTTGTCACGCGGAATGCCGGCCCGGCGGCGGCGCGGGTCGAAAACCCGGCGCGAGGCCGCCGGCTTCGCTGGCATGGGCCGCCGCTTTCGCTATACTGCGCCGACCGCGAGCGACACCCCATCGGGCGCGCAGCATGAAGTACCGCAGGATCGCCTTCGTCGCCAGCCCGGCGCCCGAGGCCCAGGAAGCGCTCGCCGAGCTCAGCGCCCGCTATCCGGCCGCCGCGCCGGACGAGGCCGACGTGATCGTCGCCCTCGGCGGCGACGGGCTGATGCTCGAGACCCTGCACCACCACATCAACCGCCGGGTGCCGATCTACGGCATGAACTGCGGCACGGTCGGCTTCCTGATGAACGAGTACGGCGTCGAGGCGTTGGACGAGCGGCTGGAGAACGCCAAGCCAACCGTGGTCCACCCGCTCGAAATGGTCGCGACCGACGTGACCGGCGCCGAGACCAGCGCGCTCGCCATCAACGAGGTCTCGTTGCTGCGCGCGACCCGTCAGGCGGCCAAGATCCGGATCAGCGTCGACGGCGTGGTGCGCGTGCCCGAGCTGATTTGCGACGGCGTCCTGGTCGCGACCGCGGTGGGAAGCTCGGCCTACAACCTCTCGGCCCACGGGCCGATCCTGCCGCTCGATGCCGATATCCTCGCGCTGACGCCGATCAGCGCCTTTCGGCCGCGACGCTGGCGCGGCGCGATCCTGCCGGCGGAGGCGCGCATCCGCTTCGAAATCCTCGACAACCAGAAACGCGCCGTCAACGCGGTCGCCGACTACACCGAGGTTCGCGACGTGGTCGACGTCCGGGTCGAGGAACGGCCCGAGATCGACCTTACGCTCCTGTTCGACCCCGGCCACAGCCTCGAAGAGCGTATCCTCGCCGAACAATTCGCGTCGTGACGCGACGCCGGCCGCCGCACCAGGACATGATGTGTTAAGTCGGCACCGGCCCACTCCCCCGCCCGGCCACCCACGGGATCGTAGAATATGGGTGGCCGGGCGAGGGAGTGGGCCGGTGCCGATTCATTGCAAATGAAACACATCCTCGCCCGCCTGATCGCCGACGACGACTGGCGAATGGCGGCGCTGACGGCCGTGCGCGCGCTCGATCTTCCCGATTGCTGGATCGGCGCCGGCTTCCCGCGCGCGCTGGTCTGGGACCGTCTACACGATCACGCGCGCCCGACGCCGCTCGCCGACGTCGACGTGGTCTATTTCGACGCCCGCGCGACCGATCCCGCGATCGAGCACGAACACGAACGTCGCCTCGCGGCGCTCTGGCCCGAGGGGCGCGCCGCCGTGCCCTGGTCGGTCCGGAATCAGGCGCGGATGCATCTTCGCAACGGCGACGCGCCCTATTCGGACACCGCCGACGCGCTGCGCCACTGGCTCGAAACGCCGACGGCGGTCGCCGTGCGTCTGGGGAACGACGACACGGTCGAGGTTCTGGCGCCGCTCGGCCTCGACGATCTGTTCTCCATGACCGTCGCGCCGACGCCGCACGCGCGGCGGCACAGGGCCGACGCCTATCGCGCGCGGCTCGCGGCCAAGCCCTGGCGGCGGCAATGGCCGCGACTGCGGATTGTCATGCCGTGAGCGACGGCGAAGGTCCAAGGAGAGCCGATCGCGCCGGCCCATGACAGCGACAAGCCCATGAACTCTCGCTCATGGGCTTGTCGGCGAACGCGCGTCGGATCACTGGCGTCGTCGATATCAGGCCGCCTGGCGAAGCGCGAGCCGATCCCAAATGGCGACCAGCGCGGCGATCAGATCGTCCATCATGGCGTCGCTGTGGAGCGGCGACGGCGTGATGCGCAACCGCTCGGTCCCGCGCGGCACGGTCGGATAGTTGATCGGCTGGATGTAGATCCCGTAATCGTTCATCAGGATGTCGGTCACCTGCTTGCACTTGACCGGATCGCCGACCAGCACCGGCACGATATGGCTTTCCGACGGCATCACCGGCAGGCCCGCGCTCGCGAGCCGGCGCTTGAGCGTGGCGGCGCGTTCCTGGTGGCGCGCGCGTTCGGCCCCGCTGCCCTTGAGGTGGCGCACCGAGGCGAGCGCGCCGGCGGCGAGGAACGGCGGCAGCGCGGTGGTGAAGATGAACGGCGAGGCGTAGCTGCGCAGCGCGTCGACCACCGCCTTCGAGGTCGCGACATAGCCGCCGAGCACGCCGAACGCCTTGGCGAGCGTGCCGTTGATGACCGTGACCCGGTCCATCAGCCCGCGCGCCTCGGCGATGCCGCCGCCGCGCGGCCCGTAGAGGCCGACCGCATGAACCTCGTCGAGGTAGGTCATCGCGCCGTGGCGCTCGGCGACGTCGCAGATCTCGGCGATCGGGGCAATGTCGCCGTCCATCGAATAGACCGACTCGAAGGCGACCAGCTTGGGCCGGTCGGGGTCGAGATCGGCCATCTTCCGGTCGAGGTCCTCGGGGTCGTTGTGGCGGAAGATGCGCTTGTCGGCGCGGCTGTGGCGAATCCCCTCGATCATCGAGGCGTGGTTGAGCGCGTCCGAGAGCACCATGCAGTCGGGCAGCATCGCCGCCAGCGTGCACAGCGCGGCGAGATTCGCGACATAGCCCGAGGTGAACACCAGCGCCGCGGGCTTGTGGTGCAAATCGGCCAACTCGCGTTCGAGCGCCACCAGGGGATGCGAGGTGCCCGAGATGTTGCGCGTGCCGCCGGCGCCCGCGCCATGGGCGGCGAGCGCCTTGGACATGGCGTCGAGAACCTTGGGATTCTGCCCCATGCCGAGATAGTCGTTGCTGCACCACACGACCACGTCGCGGTGCTTCGGCGCGGCGAAATCCGTGGCCAGCGGAAACTCTCCGGCGTGGCGGGCAAGCTCGGCAAAGACACGGTAGCGGCCTTCCGCCTTGAGCGCGCCGACCTTGTCGGCGAAGAATTGTTCGTAATCCATGCCCTTTCCTCTCCTTGCGCCGCCCGTTTCCCGCGTTGGCGCGTTCGCCGTTTCGTCCCGTATATACTAGGAACCAGCATAGGCCAACGGCGATACCAAAACGTTGACCGAGATCAAGATGGGACAAACGGTTCAACCGGCATCTCAAGGAGGCCCGCCATGACGGACCCGAACCCCGCCTTCGCCGCGCCACCGGTCGACACGGTCGATATCGGCGCCTATCGCACTGGCAACACGGGGATTCCCTACGTCACGACCCTCGACAGCGGGCGGCCGGGACCGCATGTCATGGTTAACGCGCTGACCCATGGAAACGAGGTCTCGGGCGCCCATGCGCTGGTCCGGCTGATCGAGGCCGGGATCGCGCCCGCGCACGGACGGCTCACATGGTCGTTCGCAAACGTCGCGGCCTTCGAGGCCTTCGACCCGGCCGAACCGTTCGCCGCGCGCTACCTCGACGAGGATTTCAACCGGGTCTGGGACCGCGAAACCCTCGACGGGCCCCGGCGCAGCCGCGAGCTCGACCGGGCGCGCGAGATGCGGCCGCTGATCGACACGGTCGATTATCTGCTCGATTTGCATTCGACCTCGCTCGCGATGGCGCCGATGGCGTTGTGCGGCCGCCGCGACAAGGGCTTGGCGCTCGCGCGCGGCACGGGTTATCCCGCCCATGTGGTGATCGACGACGGCCATGCCGCCGGGCGGCGGCTGCGCGATTACGCCTTTTTCGACGACCCCGGCGATCCGCGCGCCGCGCTGCTGGTCGAATGCGGCCAGCATTTCGCGGCCGAGGCGCCCGTCGTGGCGATCGAGACGACGCTGCGCTTCCTGCGCCATTGCGGCGTGATCGAAGCGACGGCGGACGCCGCCTCCCAGCCGCGCGCCCGGCCTGGGGCCCAATGCGTGGTCCACGTGACCGAGGCGGTGACCGTCTCGAGCGACGACTTCGCCTTCACCCGCGCCTTCGCGGGCTTCGAGGTGGTGGCGAAGGCGGGCACGGTCTTCGCCCATGACGGCGGCCGCGCGCTGCGCACGCCCTACGACGACTGCGTGATGGTGATGCCGAGCCGTGATCTCGCGCCGGGCCTGACGGCCGTGCGCCTCGGCCGGCGCGTCGCCCGAGCGGGTCCGCGCGATCACGGCCACCTCCCGACAATATGATTGGAGCCCGAATCGGCGATCGGCTAAGGGACAAGGCTTGCCCGCGCGCGCGGATGGATTCGGACGTATAATGGGGCGGCAAGGATCGCGACGAAACGCGACAAGACAAGATCACGGAAAGATTACGGTTGATGGGGAGTTCTCCTGACGGCGAGACGGCCGGGGCCGGGCTCGACTGGTCGGCGGCGACGTCGGCGGCGGCGCGCGAGGCGCTCGAGGCGATCGCCCGCGACTTCGACATGGCGCGCCGCTGGGGCGGGCTCGCGGGGCGCGAGGACCGGGCGCGCCGGGCGATCCTTCGCCTGTTCGCTCGGTTCGGGCGGGCACCGCTTTTCCATGAGATCGCCGCCGAATCGGGGATCGAGCGCGCCGACTTGCCCGCCGTGCTCGCGGTGCTCGCGGGGCGCGACCTGATCGTTCTCGACGACGATCGCGAGCGGGTCGCCGGCGCCTATCCCTTCGCCGACTGCGACCGGGGCCACGGCGTGGTCTGCGCCGGACAACGCCTGCACGCGATGTGCGCGATCGACGCGCTCGGCATCGGCGCGATGCTCGACGCGGACGCGACCATCACCTCGCGTTGCGCCGCCTGCGGCACCGAGATCCAAATCGCCACCCGGGCGCGGGGAACCGCGATCGACCACGCCTTTCCCGCCTCAAGCGTGGTCTGGGCGGCGCTCGCCTACGCCGACGCCTGCGCGGCGGGCTCGATGTGCCCGCGCACCGCCTTTTTCTGCTCGGACGAGCATTTCTGGTCGTGGCGCCGCAACAACCCGGACGAGCGCGGCCACCGCCTCGACCTCGCCGAGGCGCTCGAGGTCGGCCGCGCCCTGTTCGGCCGCCGCCTCGCCCCGACCGCCGAGAGCTAGAGCCCGATGTCGCTTGATGGAATCGGCGCTTTTCGTATCCCCGGTCCGCGCTCTCGTCCCCACCCCCACCCAACCCTCCCCCATCGAGGGGGAGGGTTGGGTGGGGGTGAAGATTACGGGTCGGGGACGCGAGATGCGCCGATTCATGTGTGGACGGCCCCCGTTGAGCAAGGGATTTTAACGACGCTCTGGTGATCGGGTCAGGTTCATTCATGTGTCCGGCCCGTGTGCGCGGCCAAGTGGCGGGCGAGGTGGGCGTCGGACCAGTAGCAGGGCCGCGTAAGGCTCGCCCGCGAGGCCGAGAAGCCGGGCCAGCGCCGGCTCGACCTTGGTTCGCGGCGCGCGGCGGAGCGCATCGAGTTGTTCGCGAAGCGTCACGCCGCCGCCCTCTGGCGCGCGGTGCCACCCGCGAGCCGCGCCGGATCGCCCAGCGCCGCGATCTCGACCGGCGAGAGGCCGCGCGCCACGGCCCGCTCAGCCTGGCAGGTTGAGGATCACGACCCCCGCCGCGACCGCCGCCGCCGACCAGACCCGGCGGCGCGCCGAGGCCTCGCCCAGAAGCCGCGTGCCGATCAGCGCGCCGATCACGACGCTGGTCTCGCGCAGCGCCGAGACCTGGGCCATGGCCCCCAGCGTGAGCGCCCAGATCACGAGCCCGTAGGCCGAAAAGGCGAGCACGCCGCCGATCAGGGTCGGCCGCCAGCGCGCGCGCAGAAAGTCGAGCGCGCCGCGGCGGCGGCGAGCGAGCGCGATCGCGGCGATCGGCAGCGCCGACCAGACGAACAGCCAGCCGATGAAGGCCGGCGTGCTGCCCGCGAGCCGCACGCCGAGCCCGTCGGAAACCGTGTAGGCGGCGATCGCCGCCCCGGTCGCGAGCGGATAGGCGAGCGCGCGCCAGCCGTCCGCGAGGCGGTGGCCGAGCGCCAGGCTCACGATCCCCGCCGATACCACGACGACGCCCGCGAGCTCGGTCGGGCGAAGGGTCTCGCCGGCGAACAGCATCGCGCCCAGGGCGACCAGGATCGGCGCCGAGCCGCGCGCGATCGGATAGGCCACCGACAGGTCGCCGAACCGGTACGCGCCCAGGAGAAGCAGGAAATAAACCGTGTGGATCGCGACCGAAAGCGCGAGGAAAGGCCAGGCCTCGGGCGCCAGGGGGCCGCCTTGCGCGATCAGCACGGGCGCGAACAGCGCGCCCACGCCGATCACCCCGGCGATGGTCATCAGCCGGTCGCCGCCGACCTTGAGGAAGGCGTTCCAGATCGCATGCATCGCGGCGGCGGCGAGGATGAGAAGGACGACCACCGGGTCCATGCCGGCCCCGGCGCTCATCCGCGCGGGCCGCGCGGCGGCGGCCCTTGTCGTCGGGCCATTTCGGCTCCCTCGTTCGAACGCCGGGAACGGTAGCAAGAAGCGCGCGCGCCGCCCAGGCGAATCGCGCGAGCCGGCCGCAACGGCGGAACCGTGAAGACGAAAACGGATGCGACCCCCGGCAATCGATGCCGAAGCCCGCATCCGCTTTGGGAACCAAGGGCACTAACCAACTGTACTTGCCGCGCGGCGGTCCCTGTCGCCAGTGGAGGGGAACGAACCTCACTCCGGTCCTACAGGAACGGGACCACACGCCGCATCTGCCTCGGGCACCGCGCCTAGAGAAGCGGAAATGCGCATCCGGGCACCGCGCGACGTCGATATTGGTACCCGTTCGGGACGGCGCTATCCTTAACCTGGATCAAGGAGCTCCGGCGATTTATCGTCACCCTCGCAAGACGTCGCGGGAGCGGCCGCGGCGAGAGGACGCGGAAACATGGAGAACCCGACCATGACACGAGCCATGCAGCGTCTCACCCACGACGAGGTCGTCAAGGCCGCGGGCCCGCTCGACGACGTGTCGATCGCCGAGATCATCGCCACCGGCGCCACGATCGAGGAACTCGAGGAGGCCGTGACCTGGGCCAACGGCGTCACGCGCCTCGGGCGCGAGCTCGGACGGCCGTTGTCGCGCGATTGTACGAAATCCTTACCGCCGACGAAGCCTTCGTCGACGACCGGTCATAACCGGCGCCCCGGCGCTTATCGCGCCTTCCGGGGCCTGCAGCCCACGGGTCGGCTCGCCACTCTGGGCAGCGTATGGAATCGCGTGATCAGATCGTTGGCGCTGACCGTGCAAGGGCCGAAACGCACGTCGACGCCCGCCTCCTCGAGGCGATGCGCCGCCGACGCGCCGATGAAGCCCGTGACGACCCGCCGCACGCGGCGGTCGAGAATCTCGTCACAGACCCAACTGCTCGACCCGCGCCGATTCGGCACGAAGTCGATCTCGCCATCGGTCGGATCCACGAACAGAATGCCGCCCGCCTTGGCGAAGAAGGGCGAAAGCTTCGCCTCCAAGCCACCATGACGAACCGTGAGGGCGATCTCCCACTCCTTTCGAACCATCCTGAATTTCTCGTTACGGCGCGGTCGTTAGTGATTCTTGACCGATCTCGGCGTATGATGGGCTAACCTGGATTAAGGTTGGGTCTGAAATCCTTGCTAACATAAGGTGGGCGCGTGCCACGTCGTCCGAAGCGACCCCTGAAGGTTCCCCTCGATTGCCACCATTGCGGTGTGCGACACGAGGCGGTGTGCGCGCCGCTTTCGAGCGAGGAAATCGAGGTCATGGATCGCTACCGGACCGGGATCCGCACCTTCCCGGCGGGGAGCGATCTTTATTATCAGGGCGAAACCAGCGACGAGATGTACACCCTGCTCGACGGCTGGGTGTTCCGCTATCAGATCCTCGAGGACGGACGGCGCCAGATTCTCGAATTCACCCTGCCCGGCGCCTTCCTCGGCTTCCAGCCCAACCCCCAGGCGCCGATGACCCATTCGGCCCAATGCATCACCGACGTCGCCGCCTGCGTCTTTCCGAGCCGCAACGTCTTCGAGCTGTTCCGCGCCAACCCCGAGCTGGCGCTCCGCATGGCCTGGATCACCTCGCGCGACTGGACGCTCGCGCAGGAGCATCTCACCAACATCGGACGACGGACGGCGCGCGAGCGGGTCGCGCACCTCCTGCTCGAGCTGTTCTACCGGGTGCGGTTGAGCGACCCGTCGCCGCGCGGCGACAGCATCGAGCTGCCGCTCACCCAGGAGCATATCGGCGACGCGCTCGGGCTCACATCGGTGCATGTCAATCGGACGCTGCGCCGCCTGCGCGAGGCCAACCTGGTCGCGGTCGAGGGGCATACGCTCCGCATCCTCGACCCCGACACCCTCGCCGACATCGCCGGCTTCGACAGCGAAGCCGTGCTTCAGCGCCCCCTCTCGACCGAACCCTGCCCCCTCCACGGGTGATCACGGCGGTCAAGGGGAGCGGGTCGGCGCCGCGCCCAAGCCCATCAGGCTCTAAAGCCGAACCACCTCGCCGAGATGGCGGGGAAGCTCGTGCGGGGCGAGCCGCGTCAGGTCCTTCGGAATCTCGGCCGAAACGCGCGCCCGGGTCGCCTTGTCGAGGGCGTTCCGGAACTCGCCGAGCACCTTGGGCGGGGCGACCAGGATGAGCGCGTCGAACCGGCGGTCGTCGCCGGCGCGGTCGAGCACCCGCGCGATCCGGCGCGCGAAGCGTTGCTTCTCGAACTCCTGCCAGTCGACGCGCGGTTCCATGGCGTGACGCGCGGTATCCGCGCTCTCGAAGGTCCGCCCGGGCTTTTCGACGCCGAGCTCGCGCGTCGGCTTGCGCGCGGGCGGCCAGTCGAACTCGCGCACCGGCGCCAGCCCGCTGCCCCCGCCCTCGTTGGCGAAGATCCGCGCGCGCGCGCCGTCGGCCACCACGATCCAGGTCTTCTTGCGTTTCAGCTTCATGATCTCGATCCATCCGGCGCGGACCCGTCGCGCCCGGCGCCGGCCTCCTCGTGATTCCGTACTCTTGTCCTTACTTTTCGACGTAAGTGGTCCGGACGCGCCGATCAAGAGCGCCGCCACCTTGTAAAATTAACCTTTCGTTCATAGGTCTTAACTATAAGCAATGGGCTTGGCCAAAAGCCAAGCAACCCATTCGGGTATTTAACGGCGCGACCAGACGCGACGACGGTGCCCGGATCGCCCCGGGTCGGCGAGCAATCGATTGCAAGGGGTGCGGGATGTCCAACATGCAGCGAAATCACGCGTCGGCGGCCGCCGAGGAAACGGGCGAGTCTCGTCCGCCCGCCGGCCGGTCGGCCGAAGTGATCGCCCTTGACCGCAAGACGGCGGTCCGAATTTCAAACTCGAACACGACCCCGCGCGGCGCGGATCGCGCCGGCATCGCAAGCGCGGCGCGTGCGGCGTTGGTCGAACGCCTGGGCGCGGTCGGCGCGACCATCGCTTTCGACCTGCGCGACGGCGTCGCCGATCTTCATGGCTGGGTCGAAAGCGGCAACCAGAAACGGATCGCCGAGGACACACTTCGCGATCTCGACGGTCTGCGCGGCGTCCGCAACCGCCTCCGCGTCCAGCCGCCCAGCAAGCTCGCGAGCCGCACGCTGCGGCGCTAGCGCGGGATG
>CAZHDF010000026.1:0-28260 GCA_964531525.1 uncultured Alphaproteobacteria bacterium
CCGACCTAAAATCATCCCGCGCTAGCGCGGGGTTTCCTCAGATTGAACCGGCACCGGGCCGGCGCCGATTTAACTCCAAGCGAATCAGCGCCGGGGCGCGTTGCCGTCCAGCCAGACGACCTCGGTCCTGATCTCGCCGTCGCCGCGCAACTCCAAGCGGCGATAGCTCGGCCGGGCGGCGGTGACGCGCAGCCCGCCCGCCCCGTCGGGCATGAACTGGAAGCAGGTGGCGGGGGTGCCCATCAGCCGCATCGCCCCGCGCCAGCCGTCGAAGGGCTGGTGGATATGCCCCCACAGCACCCCGCGCACGCCGGCGTGGCGGTCGAGCACCGCGAACAAAGCATCCGCGTTCTCGAGGCTCACGAACGCCTCCCAGGCCCCGCCGACGACGACCGGGTGGTGATGCAGGCAGACCAGCGCATGGTCGCCGGGGCGCGCGGCGAGTGCCGCGTCGAGCGCCGCGAGCTCGTCGTCGCGAAGGAAGCCGTCGTCCTCGTCGGGAACGGTGGAATCGAGAAAGATCACCTGCCAGCCGTCGCGCGCGAGAACCCGGTCGAACCGCACGCGCGCGCCGGCCATGGCCTCGACCATCGCGGCGCGCGCGTCGTGGTTGCCGGGGATGCAATGGGTCGCGGCGCCGAGACGGGCGAAATGGCCGCGCGCGCGGCGGTACGAGGCGAATGATCCGTCCTGCGACAAATCGCCGGTCATGAGATAGGCGTCGGGTGGCGGCTCGGCGGTCACGAGCCGCTCGATCAGCGCGCCGAGCATGGCGTCGGTATCGATGCCGCGCAAACGCTCGCCGGCGGTTTCGATCAGATGACAATCGCTGAAATTGATCAGCCGAAGACCGTTGCCATTCGCCATGCGCTTCCGTCCTTTCCGCTCGCGGGAATCCCTTCTGCCCGATTCCCCGTTGGCGAAAAATACCCTAAGTTGCCTTGCAATGAACAGAAACCCCGATACCGTTCCCGACGATGCACGGCTCGCGCGCTTGCTCGCCGAGTGCGGCGCGACGCAGTCGCCCGCCGAAGTCCGCGCGCTGATCGCGGGCGTCGCCGCCGCGCCCCCGCCCATCGAGGCCGATGCCTGGATGCGCCTGGTCGCGGCCGAGCCGACGCCCGCGCTCCGCGCCGCGCTCGCGGCGATCGAGGCAGAGGCCCGCGCCGCCGACGACGGCCTGCGTCCCGGTCCGGTGCCGGGCGAGCGGCTGGCGGCGCTGCGGGCCGAGCTGGCGAAGCGCGATCTCGCGGGCTTTCTCGTCCCGCGAGCGGATCCGCATCACGGCGAGTATCTCCCGCGCGACGCCGAGCGCTTGCAATGGCTCACGGGGTTCTCGGGATCGGCCGGGATCGCGGTCGTCCTCGCCGAGACGGCGGCGGTGTTCGTCGATGGCCGCTATACCGTGCAAGTCGCGATCGAGGCCGACGGCGCCCTGTTCGAGCACCGCCACGTCACCGACGAGCCGCCCGCCGACTGGCTGGCCGAACGACTGAAGCCCGGCGACCGACTGGGGTTCGACCCCTGGCTGCATACGCCCGACGGCATCGCGCGCATTCGCGAGGCCTGCGAGCGCACGGGCGCGATGCTCGTCGCCTGCGACGACAACCCGATCGACCGCGTCTGGCGCAATCGCCCGCCGTCGCCGATCGCGCCTGTGGTGCCCCACGACATCGCCTACGCCGGCGAGGACGCGGCGGCCAAGCGCGCGCGCGTCGCCGAGGCGGTGCGCGACGCCGGCGCGGGCGCGGCGATCCTGTCGGCGCCCGATTCGATCGCCTGGCTGCTCAACATCCGGGGCGGCGACGTGCCCTACTGCCCCCTGCCGCTCGCCTTCGCGATCATCGACGAGCGGGGCCGGGTCGATCTGTTCGCCGATCGGCGCAAGCTGGTCCCCGAGCTCGCGGCGCATCTCGGCGAAGGGGTCGTGCCCCGCCCGCCCGAAACCCTCGGCGCGGCGCTCGACGCCCTCGGCCAGGCGGGGGTTCGCCTGCTCGCCGATCCCGGAGCGAGCGCGGTCTGGGTGTTCGAGCGCATGGCGCGCGCCGGCGGCGAGATCGCGCGCGGCGCCGATCCTTGCGCGCTACCCCGGGCCTGCAAGAACGAAACCGAGATCGCGGGCGCGCGCGCGGCGCATCTGCGCGACGGCGCGGCGCTCGCGCGGTTTCTCGCCTGGCTCGACGCCAACGCGCCCCGCGAGGGGCTCGGCGAGGTGGCGGCGGCCGCCCGGCTCGACGCCTTCCGCGCCGAGGGCGATCTCTATCGCGGGCCGAGCTTTCCGACGATCGCCGGCGCCGGACCCAACGGCGCGATCGTGCATTACCGGGCGAGCGAACGCAGCGACCGAATGCTCGCGGCGGGCGATCTGTTCCTGGTCGATTCGGGCGGCCAGTATCTCGACGGCACCACCGACGTGACGCGCACCGTCGCCATCGGCGCGCCCGACGCGGACCGGCGGCGTCATTTCACCGCCGTGCTCAAGGGCCATATCGCGCTCGCCACGGCGGTCTTTCCGGCGGGCACGACGGGTAGCCAGATCGACGCCTTCGCGCGCCGCGCGCTCTGGGCGTTGGGACTCGACTTCGACCATGGCACCGGCCACGGGGTGGGCAGCTATCTCGGCGTGCACGAGGGACCGCAGCGGATCTCGAAACTCCCCAACCGGGTCGCGCTCGGGCCGGGCATGATCGTCTCGAACGAGCCCGGCTATTACCGCGAGGGCGCTTACGGGATTCGGATCGAGAATCTGGTCTGCGTCACCCCGCGCCCCGACCTCGACGCCGAGCGCGAAATGCTGGGCTTCGAGACCCTGACGCTCGCGCCTCTCGACCGTCGGCTGATCGACGTCGCCCTGCTGGAGCGCGACGAGATCGACTGGATCGACGCCTATCACGCCCGGGTGCGCGCGGCGCTGACGCCCCGGCTCGATCCCGCCGCCGCCCGCTGGCTCGCCCAAGCCACCCGTCCCCTCGCCGAGGGGTGAGCGGCCGGGCGGTCAAAAATTCGCGACGAAGCGGAAGGTCTCCTCGTCGCCGCGCGCGGCGGCGAAGGCGACCATGGCGTGGCACATTTCGATGAAGCCCTGCTCGACGTCGAACGAGAAGGCGTCCGCCAGGGTCTTGAGCTTGCGGACCTCGGCGCGGTCGAGCCAAAGGACGCTTTCGCCCGCCGCCAGCCCGCCCTCGATCCGGCCGAGAAGCCACAGCTTGTTGATATCGGCGAGCCGGTAGGGGCCGCCCTGATAGGCATGGACCAGATGCGCGCGACCCTCGGCGAGGGTGCCGTAGACACCGGGGGCGAAGTCGGTGCCGCGCGTGATCACGAAAGCCCCGCGAGCTTGCGCCACGCGTCCTCGTCCAGCGTCGCGACCCCGAGCGCGCGCGCCTTGGCCGCCTTCGAGCCCGCGTCCGCGCCGACCACCACATAGTCGGTCTTGCGCGAGACCGAGCCCGCGACCTTGGCCCCCAGCGCCTCGGCGCGGGCCTTGGCCTCGGCGCGGGTCATGGTTTCGAGCGCGCCGGTGAACACGATCGTCTTGCCCGCGAGCGGCGTCTCGCCCCGGGGCTCGACGAAATCCTCGACCGCGACCTCGTTCTTGAGATCAGAGACCACCGCGACGTTGTGGGGCTCGGCGAAGAAGTCGGCGAGCGTCGCCGCGACCTTGGGACCGATGCCGTCGATGTTCTCGAGCGCCGCGCGGGCCTCGCTTTCGGGATCGGCGGCGCGGCCCATTTCATTCAGGAAGGTCATGAGCGAACCGTAGGTTTTGGCGAGCAGCCGCGCCGTCGCCTGACCGACGTGGCGGATGCCGAGCGCGTAGATGAAGCGATCCAGCGGAATGCGCCGCCGCGCCTCGATCGCGCGGAACAGGTTCTCGACCGACTTCTCGCCCCAGCCCTCGCGCGCGGCGAGCGGCGGGTCGAAACTCTCGGCGCGGCGCGCGAGGGTGAAGATGTCGGCGGGCTCCTTGATGAGACCATCGCGAAAGAAGGCGGCGATCTGCTTCTCGCCCAGGCCCTCGATGTCGAAGGCATCGCGGCTTACGAAGTGGCGCAGGCGCTCGACCCGCTGGGCGGGGCAGATCAGCCCGCCGGTGCAGCGGCGCACCGCCTCGCCCTCCTCGCGCACGGCGCGGCTGTCGCATACGGGGCAATGGTCGGGAAAGACGAAGGGCTCGGTGCCCGGCGGCCGCCGGTCGGTCAGCACGCGCACCACCTGGGGGATCACGTCGCCCGCACGCTGGACCACGACGAAGTCGCCGACGCGCGCGTCCTTGCGCTTGATCTCGTCCTCGTTATGAAGCGTCGCGTTCGAGACCACGACGCCGCCGACGGTCACGGGCTCGAGCCGCGCGACCGGGGTCAGCGCCCCGGTGCGCCCGACCTGGATCTCGATGGCGAGCAGCCGGGTCTCGGCCTGCTCGGCGGGGAACTTGCGCGCGATCGCCCAGCGCGGCGCGCGGCTGACCATGCCGAGGCGCTCCTGCCAATCCAGCCGGTCGACCTTGTAGACCACGCCGTCGATCTCGTAGTCGAGACGCGCGCGGGTCTCGGCGATCTCGCGGTAGAGCGCGAGCGCCGCGTCCTCGTCGGCGCAGCGCCGGGCGAGCGGGTTGACGCGCAGGCCCCAGTCGCGGAACCGCGCGAGCGCCTCCCAGTGGGTCTCGGCGAAGGAGCGCGAGACCTCGCCCCAGGCGTAGGCGAAGAAATGGAGCTTGCGCCTGGCCGTGATCCGGCTGTCGAGCTGGCGGAGCGAGCCCGCGGCCGCGTTGCGCGGATTGGCGAACGGCGGCTCGCCGGCCGCCGCGCGCTCGGCGTTCAGCGCCTCGAAGTCGGCGCGGGTCATGTAGACCTCGCCGCGCAGCTCGATCACCTCGGGAACGTCGTCGCCCCGGAGGTGGAGCGGCAGATCGCGGATCGTGCGCAGGTTCGCGGTCACGTCCTCGCCCACCTGGCCGTCGCCGCGCGTCGCGCCGAGAACGAAGCGGCCCCCGTGGTAATGCACAGCCGCCGAGAGGCCGTCGATCTTGGGCTCGCCGACCAGGGTGACCGCCGCGTCCTCGTCGAGGCCGAGAAAGCGGCGCACGCGCGTCAGGAACTCGCTCAAGTCCGCGTCGTCGAAGGCGTTGGCGAGCGACAGCATGGGCACCCGATGGGTGACCTTGGCGAAGGCGTCCGACGGCGGCGCGCCAACCCTGAGACTCGGGCTGTCGGGGCGGACGAGATCGGGGAAGCGCTCCTCGATCGCCTTGTTGCGCCGCCACAGGCGGTCGTATTCGGCGTCCGAGATCTCGGGCGCGTCCTCGACGTAGTAGAGCCGGTCGTGGCGCGCGATCTCGGCGGCGAGCCGGGCGAGCTCGGCCTCGGCCTCGGCGCGGGTGAGCTTCTCGACGGGAATTTCGGCGGTTGCGGCCATCGCGGTCAGCCGGCGCGCGCGCGCATCAGGCTGTCGGCGGCGGCGCGCGCGGCGTCGGTCACGCGCGCCCCGGCGAGCATGCGCGCGACCTCCTCGCGCCGGGCGGGATCGTCGAGCGCCTCGATCTCGGTTCGGACGCCGTCCTCGCCCTCGACCTTGGCGACCCGCAGGTGGTGGTTCGCGCGCGCCGCGACCTGGGGCGAATGGGTCACCACCAGGACCTGGCGCTCCTCGCCGAGCCGCGCGAGACGCGCGCCGACGGCGGCCGCCGTCGCCCCGCCGATGCCGCTGTCGACCTCGTCGAAGACCAGGGTAGGCGTCGCGAGCGTGCGCGCGAGCACGACCCGGAGCGCGAGCAGAAGCCGCGACAGCTCGCCGCCCGAGGCGATCCGCCCGAGCGGGCCGGGCTCGGCGTCCGGGACGGTCGCGACCTCGAAGCGCACGCGCTCGGCGCCACCGGCGCCCCAATCGTCCTCGGCGAGCGGATCGAGGCGGGTGCGAAACCGCGCGCTCGCGAGGCCGAGCGGCGCGAGCTCCCCGGCGATCGCCGCGTCGAGCCGTTCGCCCGCCTCGGCGCGCGCGGCGCTCAGCGCTCGGGCGGCGGAAACGAAGTCCGCGCGCGCCGCCCGGGCCGCGTCCTCGAGCCCGGCGAGCGCCGCGCCCCGGTTATCGAGCATCGCGAGCCGGTCGGCGAATTCGTCGCGCAGCGCCGCCAGCCCGTCGACCGCGACGCCATGCTTGCGCGCCGCGGCGCGAAGCGCGAACAGGCGCCGCTCGACGCGGTCGAGCTCGGCGGCGTCGGGCGCGGATTCGCGGCCCGCCGCCTCGATCGCGGCGATCGCCTCGGCGGTTTCGATGGCGGCGCGATCGAGCGCCGCGAGCGCCGGGTCGAGAAGGCCGGGCACGCGCTCGGCGGCGCGGGCGAGATGGCGCTCGGCGGCGCGCAGGCGGGCTTCGACCCCCCGCCCGCCCTCGTCGAGCTCGGCGGCGGCGGCCTGGAGCGCCTCGGCGAGCTTCTCGCCCTGCATGAGGATCGCCCGACGATCGGCGAGCGCGGTCTCCTCGCCGGGCTCGGGCGCGAGGGTATCGAGCTCGGCGACCATGTGACGCAGGTAGTCCTCGTCGCGGCGCGCGGCGTCGAGCGCGGCGGCCGCCTCGGCGCGCGCGTCCTCGGCCGCGCGCCAGGCGCGATAGGCCGCCGCGACCGCCGCCGCTTGGTCGTCGAGACCGCCGAACCCGTCGAGAAAACGCCGATGCTCGGCCCCGGCGACGAGCCCGCGCGTGCCCCCCTGGACCTGAATCTCGACCAGCGCGCCGCCGAGCTCGCGCAGAAGCGCGACCCCCACCGGCTGGTCGTTGACGAAGGCCCGGCCCCGGCCGTCCGCGCCGATCACCCGGCGCAGCACCAGCTCGTCCTCGACCTCGATGCCGCGCGCGTCCAGAAGCGCGCGCAAGGGATGGTCGGCGTCGAGCGCGAAGGCCGCCGCGACGTTCGCGCGCTCGGCCCCGGGGCGCACCAACCCGGCGTCGCCGCGCGCGCCGATGGCAAGCCCGAGCGAATCGAGCAGGATCGACTTGCCCGCGCCGGTCTCGCCGGTCAGCGCGAGAAGCCCCGGGCCGAAGGCGAGATCGAGCCGGTCGATCAGAACGACGTTGCGAACGGACAGGCTGGTCAGCATCGCGGGCTGCGGCGCCTGCGCCAGGCTAGAGCATGATGAGTTTAAGTCGGCACCGGCCCACTCCCCCGCCCGGCCACCTACGGGATCGTAGAATATGGGTGGCCGGGCGGGGGAGTGGGCCAAGGACATTGGATGTGCCGATTCGGTGCAAAAACATCATGCCCTAGAAGATCGTCTGCCAGATGCGGGCCATCCACGACCGCTTGCTCACCTTGGGGCGAAGATCGACCCCGGTGAGCAGGGCGTAGGCATCCAGATACCAGTCGCTGCCCGGGTAGTTGTAGCCGAGCACCGCGGCCGCGGTCTGCGCCTCCTCGGTGACGCCGATGGCGAGATACGCCTCGGTCAGGCGCAGCAGGGCCTCGGGGACATGGGTCGTCGTCTGGTAACGCTCGACCACCGCGCGAAAGCGGTTGATCGCGGCGATGTACTCGCCGCGCTTGAGGTAGAAGCGGCCGATCTCCATCTCCTTGCCGGCGAGATGGTCGCGGGTGAGGTCGATCTTGAGCTTGGCGTCGCGCGCGTATTCGGTGTTGGGGAAGCGGCGCACCACCTCCTCGAGGGACTGGAGCGCGAGCTCGGTCATCTTCTGGTCGCGGCCGACGTCGGAGATCTGCTCGTAGTACGACAGCGCCACGAGATAGTAGGCGTACGAAATGTCGCGGTTGCCCGGGTGCAGGTCGATGAACCGCTTGGCGGCCAGAATCGCCTCGTCGTAGACGTTGGCCTGATAATTGGCGTAGGCCGCCATGAGCTGGGCCTTGGTCGCCCAGACCGAATAGGGATGCTGGCGCTCGACCTCGTCGAAGGCCTTGGCCGCCGGCTCGTAGGCGCCCGCGCTCAGCAGGTTCATCGCCTTGTTGTAGAGATCCTCGACCGGTTGCTCGACGTACTCCTCCTTGGGCGTCGAGCAGGCGGCCAGGAACAGCACCGCGGCCAGCGCAAGGCCCAGCCGGCGCGCGCGGCGGCGAATGGTGGGGTCGACCCTGATGAACACCAGCGCGGGCTCCGGTTTCCGACTTCGCTTTCCCGAACGCTCTATATATCACCCGCCCGCGCGCGAGCACAAACATCCCGGCGCGGACGTCGAGCGAATGGGGAGAGGATCGAGCGGAATCCGGGAGACGGCCGAGCGACGCGTCAGGCCGAGGCGGCGACCACCGCGTCGCGCCAGCCGCCCTGCGCCGCCGCCATCGACTCGTCGAGCACGATGCGGCGCCAAGCGGTCCGGTCGGCGAACAGGGCGGCGAGAAGCCTGTGGTTCATGCTGTGCCCCGAGCCCAGACCGTGGATATGGCCGATGATCGGCGCGCCGGCGAGATAGAAGTCGCCGATGCAATCGAGCGCCTTGTGGCGCACGAGCTCGTCGCCGTAGCGCAAGCCGCCCTCGTTGAGCACCTTCTCGTCGTCGAGCACGACCGCGTTCTCGAGCGAGCCGCCGAGCGCCAGCCCGCGCTCGCGCAGCGGAATCACGTCGCGCAGGAAACCGTATGTCCGGGCGCGGCTGAGCTCGCGCTTGAAGGTGCCGTCGGCGAGATCGACGAAGCAGGTCTGGTGGCCGATCAGGGGATGGTCGTAGACGATCTCGAAGCTGACCGAGAAGCGGTCCGACGGCGTGATCGACAAGCGACGCTCGTCGTCGGCGATCTCGACCGGCTTCATGACCTGGATGGCGTGGCGGGGCGCGTCCTGCTCGACTGTCCCGACGCATTCGACGAGAAAGATGAAGGGCGCCGCGCTGCCGTCCATGATCGGCACCTCGGGACCGTCGAGATCGACGATCACGTTGTCGACGCCGACGCCCGCGAACGCCGCCATCAGATGCTCGATCGTGGCGACGCTCGCGCCGTTGCCGTCGCCGATGCTGGTGCACATGAAGCTGCCGTCGACATTGTCGATGCTGGCTTCGACCATCGCGCCGCCGAGATCGATGCGCCGGAAGCGGATGCCGGTCCCGACCTCGGCCGGATGAAGCATCATGTTCACGCGCTTGCCGCCGTGCAGGCCGATGCCCGCGCAGCCGATCGCGCCCTTCAGGGTTCTTTGTAGGATTGCCGCCACGGGTTTCGCTCGTCCCTATTTCCCCACCGGGCTCCCGGGTCGGCGCTCGACGGCGCCCTGTTCTCCGGTTCCCGAACTCCAGCCGACCCTGCGACGGCGCTCCGCGCGCAGAGTGTTCCGGGAAACTTCTAGCAAGTTCCCCGGAAGCACTCAATTCACGTTGTGTGACAGAATGTTACGTCCTTAAACCGAAGGGCTGGACGCGGGTTAGTTGGTCTGGCGGCGCAGGAAGGCCGGAATGTCGAGAAGATCCTCCTCGACCCGCGGCAGGGTCAGGCCCTCCGTCACCTGGGGCGCGGCCCCCACCAGCTCGGGCTCGCGCTCGGGCTTGGCGGGCGCGGGCGGGCGGGCGGCGGACGCGGGCTTGGCCTGCCGGGCCGGCTCGGCCGGCTGGCTCGCCTCGCTTCGCGGCTGGCGACCGCGCACCCCGTCGAGCATGCTCTTGAACAGGGTCGGCGCGCGCCGGGGCTCGGGACGCGCGGGCGTCCGGGCGCCGTTCTCCATGGCCGCCGCGGCGAAGGGCTCGGCCCGGCCGAGCGGCGCGGCCCGACGCCCCGGCTCGACCGGCGGCGGCGGAATGAAGCTGTCGTCGGCGGGCGTTTCCTCGGTCGCGGCGGGCGCGTCCGCGTTGTCCGCCGTGGCGGCGAGCGGCGGCACCGCCGCCGGGATCGCGGGGGCGGCGGGAATCGTCGGCCGCTCGGGCCGGGTGAAGGCCGGAATGCCTCGGTCCCGGATTTCGGTCGGCGCGACCTCGGCGACCGCCGCCGGCCGGGCGGCCTCGCCCTCGGCGACGATGCCGGTGGCGACCACCGAGATGCGCATCCGTCCGGCGAGCGCCTCGTCGAAGGTCGAGCCGAAGATGATGTTGGCGTCGGGATCGACCTCGTCGCGGATTCGGTTGGCGGCCTCGTCGACCTCGAACAGGGTCATGTCGCCGCCGCCGGTGACGTTGATGAGAACCCCGTGGGCGCCCTTCATCGAGACGTCGTCGAGCAGCGGGTTCGAGATCGCGGCCTCGGCGGCATCGATCGCGCGGCGCTCGCCCTCGGCCTCGCCGGTGCCCATCATGGCCTTGCCCATCTCGGCCATGACCGAGCGGACGTCGGCGAAGTCGAGGTTGATGAGGCCCGGCATCACCATCAGGTCGGTGACCCCGCGAACGCCCGAATAAAGGACGTCGTCGGCCATCTTGAAGGCGTCGGCGAAGGTCGTCTTCTCGTTGGCGACCCGGAACAGGTTCTGGTTCGGAATGATGATCAGGGTATCGACGTATTTCTGAAGTTCGGCCAGCCCCTCCTCGGCGAGGCGCATGCGGTGCACGCCCTCGAAGTTGAACGGCTTGGTCACGACCCCGACCGTGAGGATTCCCTGCTCGCGCGCGATCCGGGCGACCACGGGCGCGCCGCCGGTGCCGGTGCCGCCGCCCATGCCGGCGGTGATGAACACCATGTTCGAGCCCTGGAGATTCTCGACGATCTCGTCGAGCGCCTCCTCGGCCGCGGTGCGCCCGACGTCGGGCCGCGAGCCCGCGCCGAGTCCTTGGGTGATGTTGACGCCGAGCTGGATGCGACGCTCGGAGAGCGACTGCGCCAGCGCCTGGGCGTCGGTGTTGGCGACCACGAACTCGACCCCTTCGAGGTGAGAGGTGATCATGTTATTGACCGCGTTGCCGCCGGCGCCGCCGACGCCGACAACGGTAATGCGCGGCTTCAACTGGTGCGTTGCCGGCATGCCTAGATTGATCGTCATCCTTGCCTCCAGAATTGGACGTTTCGGGGGCGTCCTGTCACATCGACGCTTTGCGAACTCCCGGTGCCCCATCGCCGGGTGAATTCGGTCATTGCAGATACTCGCGAAACCATTGGCCGATCCGGCCGATCCGGCCCGAGCCGTCCTCGGGCGCGACGAACGCGTGGCCGTGCGCGTCCCCGCCCTCGTCGAGCGCGTAGGCGAGCAGCCCCGCGCAGGTCGAGAACGCCGGTCCCTGGGTCGCCTCGGCGAGCCCCGCGAAGGCGCGCGGACGACCCAGGCGAACCTGTTTGTCGAAAATCTGAGCGGCGAATTCGCGCACGCCCTGAAGCTGGCTCGCGCCGCCGGTCAGCACCATGCGCCGGCCCGCCGCCTTGTCGAAGCCGGCGGCCTCCAGGCGGCCGCGCAGGATCTCGAAGGTCTCCTCGATACGCGGCCGGATGACGCCGACGAGATGCGAGCGCGGCACCGAATTGGCGCCGCTTTCCTCGCCCTCGCCCACCGGGCGCACGTCGATCATCTCGCGGTCGTCCGAACGGTTCGGGATCGCGCTACCGTAAAGCGCCTTCATGCGCTCGGCGTGATCGAGGGTGGTCGTCAGGCAGCGCGCGATGTCGCTGGTGATGTGGTTGCCGCCCACCGGCACCACGTCGGTATGCACCACGTCGCCTTCGAGGAACACGGCGACAGCGGTCGAGCCCGCGCCCATGTCGAGCAGGGTGACGCCAAGCTCGCGCTCGTCCTCGACCAGGCAGGCGAGGCCCGAGGCATAGGGCGAGACGACCGAGGCCGCGACGTCCAGATGGCAGCGCGCGACGCAGGTCGAAAGATTGCGCAGCGGCCCCGAATCGGCGGTGATCAGATGGATGTTGACCCCCAGCCGCTCGCCGTACATGCCGCGCGGATCGCGAATGCCGCGATTGCCGTCGATGGTGTAGCCGAGCGGAATGGCGTGGACGATCTCGCGATCGTCGTCCGGGCAACGGCCGCGCCCATGGCTGAGCACCCGGCGCAGGTCGCTGCTGCCGATCTCGTGGCCGTTGAGCGCCACCTCGACGCCGATCCGGTGCGAAGCCGGGTTGCCCGCCGAGAAGTTGAGATAGACGCTGCGGATCGTCTCGCCGGCCATCTGCTCGGCGGCGTGAACGGCGGCGAGCACCGATTCCTCGGCCGCCGCCATGTCGACCACCGCGCCCGCCCGCAGGCCATGCGCGATCTGGTGGCCGATCCCCGTCACCCGAAGCGACTCGCCGTCGTGCCGCGCGATGAAGCAGCACACCTTCGAGGTGCCCACGTCGAGCGCCGCAATCAAGCCGCCACGCGTCTTGCCCTTATTCACACCAACCCCCGTCAACTCCTTGTCGGTCCTTCCGGCCTTTGTTGGCCTTTTGACCTGTCGGCCCTTCCGGCCGCACGGTTGCGTCTCGGTCCTCTCGGTCAGTCCGTCATCGAATGCGTCACGTGCTCTTGCCCTTGTCCTCCGTCACGTCGCCCGGCGGGCGCACGACCACCAGCCGATCGGGCAGCCGCAGATCGACCGCCGTGATGTCGCGCGCGAGCAGCCGGTGACGGCGGTCGAACTCGGCTAGCCGCCGCCAAGCCTCGGCGACCCCGTCCTCGGGCAACCGCACGTCGATGCCGTTGTCGAGGCGCAGGTTCCAGCGCCGTCCGCCGACCCGCACCGCCGCCTTGACCCGCGCGCTCAGCTTGGGCTCGGTCGCCATGGCGGCGATCAGCCCGGCGGCGTTGGCCGGGGCGTCGTCGCCGACGATCACCGGCAGCGCGGCGAAATCGCGCGGCCGCGCGCCCTTGATCACCACGCCGTCGCGATCGACCACGAACAGCTTTCCCTTGCGCTGCCACAGCGCCAGCGGCCGACGCTCGACCAGGCGAATGAACACGGTATCGGGGAACCGGCGCTCGACCGCCGCGCGGCGCACCCAGCCGATGGCCTCGATGCGCGCTCGCGCCACCTCGGGATCGATCGCCGCCAAGGGCGTTCCCCGGCCGCCGCCGAGCGCCGCGAGCACCGCGTCGCGCGGGGTCTCGACCCGGCCCGTGACATAGACCTCGCGCAGGATCAGCCCGGCGTCGGCGCTGAGCCCGATCACGCCCGCGCGGGCCGCCTCGGCCATGGCCGCGACCCGGCCCGAGGTCCAGAGCCAGGCCCCGCCGCCGACGATCAGCGCCAGCGCCAGCGTGGCGCCCGCGACCGCGAGCACCGTCGGACGCAGCACGCGCCGCAGCCAGCGCCGCCGGGGCCCCGCCGGGCGGGCGCGGGTGGCGCGCTTGCGCCGGGTATCCACGCTCAGGCGTCGCATCGCGCGTCCTCGACCATCCAGCTCACCAGCGCGCCGAAGTCGATGCCGGCGACCCGCGCCTGCTCGGGCACCAGCGACAGCGGCGTCATGCCGGGCTGGGTGTTGACCTCGAGCATGTAAAGCCGCCCGGGATCGCTCTCGGTGTCGTCGTAGCGGAAGTCGGCGCGGCTCACGCCCCGGCAGCCGAGCGCGCGATGGGCGGCGAGCGCCTCGTCCATCGCCTTGGCCGCGATTTTCTCGGGCAGGGGCGCGGGACAGAGATGCTCGGTCCGGCCCTCGGTGTATTTGGCCTCGTAGTCGTAGAACCCGGCCTTGGGACGCAGCTCGGTCACGCCCAGCGGCCGGTCGCCCATGACCGCGACAGTGATCTCGCGGCCCGGGATGTAGCGTTCGACCAGCACGCGGTCGCCGTAGGGCCAGTCCTCGGCGTCGATGCCCGGACCGTTGTCGCCCCGGCGCACGATCCGCACGCCGACGCTGGAGCCCTCGTTGGCGGGCTTGACCACATAGGGCGGCTCCATGACGTGGCCCGCCGCCGCGGTCTCGATATCGACGACGATGCCCTCGGGGCAGGCGATGCCGATCGAGGAGAACAATCGGTTGGCGAGCGGCTTGTCCATGGCGAGCGCCGAGGCGAGCAGCCCCGAATGGGTATAGGGAAGCTCGATGATGTTGAGCAGCCCCTGAACGCAGCCGTCCTCGCCGGCGCGGCCGTGAAGCGCGTTGAAGGCGACGTCGGGCGCCGGGTCGAGAGCCGCGAGCCGGGCGGCCAAGTCGCGCCCGACGTCGATCTCGCTCACCCGGTATCCGCGCGCCGCGAGCGCGTCGGCGACCGCGCGCCCGGTCACCAGCGAAACCTCGCGCTCGACCGACCAGCCGCCCATCAGGACGACGACATGCTTCGCGTCGCTCACGGCGCGGCCTCCAGTCCGGCGGCGTGGCGGCCGAGGCGGCGGATCTCCCATTCGAGCGTCACGCCGGTTTCCTCGGCGACCCGGCGGCGGACCTCCTCGCCGAGCGCCTCGATGTCGGCGGCGGTCGCGGCGCCGGTGTTGACCAGGAAGTTGCAGTGCTTCTCCGAAACCATCGCCCCGCCGCGCCGCAGGCCCCGGCAGCCGGCGCGCGCGATCAGCTCCCAGGCGCGCGCGCCCGGCGGGTTCTTGAAGGTGCTGCCGCCGGTGCGCGGGCCGGGCGGCTGTGCGGCGTCGCGGGCGCGAACGACGTCGGCCATGCGCGCCGCGATGGCTTGGGCGTCGTCGACGCGGCCGGCGAGCGTCGCCTCGGTGAAGATCCAGTCCTCGGGCACGGCCGAGCGGCGGTAGGAGAAGCCGAGGCCGGCGGCGTCCAGGCGATGAATCGTCCCGTCGCGCCCGACCGCGCGCGCGGCGCGAATGACGTCGGCGAGCTCGCCGCCGAAGGCGCCGGCGTTCATGCGCAGCGCCCCGCCGATGGTGCCGGGGATGCCGACCAGGAACTCGAGCCCGGCGAGCCCCGCCTTGGCCGCGGCGCGGGCGAGGTTGGCATCGAGCGTCGCGGCGCCGGCGCGGACCCGCTCGCCCTCGATCGAGACGGTCGCGAAACCGCGCCCGAGGCGGATCACGACGCCCGCGATCCCGCCGTCGCGCACCAGGACGTTCGAGCCCACGCCAAGCACCGTCACCGGCACGTCGCCGGGAAGGGCGGCGAGGAATTGGGCGAGATCGGCCTCGTCGGCGGGGCGGAACATGACCTCGGCCGGGCCGCCGACGCGGAACCAGGTGATCGGCGCGAGCGGCGCGTCGGCGCGCAGCCGCCCGCGCGCCGGCGGCAGCCGGTCGATCAGGGGAGCGCGGCGCTGGGCGGCGGCCATCATGCTCCGGCTCCGCTGGCGCCCGAGCGAGGCGCGGCCAAGGCGTCGGCGAGCGTGGCGGGCAGCGCGTTGGCCCATTGGGTGATCGAGCCCGCGCCGAGACAGATCACCACGTCGCCCGGCGCGGCGCGGCCGTCGAGGACCTCGGCGACGCAAGCGGCGAGATGCTCGGGATCGTCGAGCGCGACCACATGGCGGTGGCCGTGATCGTGAATCCCGACGGCCAGCGCGTCGCGGTCGACGCCCTCGATCGGCGCTTCGCCGGCGGGGTAGACGTCGGCGACGATCACCGAATCGGCGTCGTTGAAGCAGGTGCAGAAGGCCTCGAACAGGTCGCGCAGGCGCGTGTAGCGATGCGGCTGGACGACGGCGACGACCCGCCCGTCGTAGGCGGCGCGCGCGGCCTTGAGAACGGCGGCGATTTCGACCGGGTGATGGCCGTAGTCATCGATCACCGCGAGCCCGCCCACCTCGCCGGTCAGCGTGAAGCGCCGGCGCACGCCCTCGAAGCCGGCGAGCGCCCGGGCGAGCACCGTCGCGTCGATCCCCAGCTCATGGGCGATCGCGACCGTGGCGAGCGCGTTGAGCACGTTATGCGCGCCGGGCATGGGCAGATGCAGCCCCTCGATGCGCCGGGCGTCGTGGCCGCCGCGCTCGGCGATCACGGCATCGAAGCGCATGCCGCCGGGCGCCGCCTCGACCTCGACCGCGCGCACGTCGGCCTGGGGACTCATGCCGTAGGTGACGATTCGGCGGTCGGTGATCCGGCCGATCATCGCCTGGACCTCGGGGTTGTCGATGCAGGCGACGGCGAAGCCGTAGAACGGAATGTTCTCGACGAAGGCGACGAAGGCGTCGCGCAGCCGGTCGAAGTCGCCGTAGTGGTCCATGTGCTCGGGATCGATGTTGGTGACCACGGCGATGGTCGGGCGCAGCCGGGTGATGGTGCCGTCGGACTCGTCGGCCTCGGCCACCAGCCACTCGCCGCCGCCGAGCCGCGCGTTGGTGCCGTAGGCGTTGATGATGCCGCCGTTGATCACGGTCGGGTCGTACTGCGCCGCCTCGAGCACCGCGGCGACCAGCGAGGTCGTCGTCGTCTTGCCGTGGGTGCCGCCGACCGCAATCGACGAGCGCAGGCGCATCAATTCGCCCAGCATTTCGGCGCGCGGCACCACCGGCACGAAGCGCGCGCGCGCCGCCGCCACCTCGGGGTTGTCGGCCTTCACCGCCGACGACACGATCACCACCCGGGCGTCGCCCAGGTTGGCCTCGGCATGGCCGATCGCGATTTCGATGCCGAGCTTGCGCAGGCGCGCGACATTGGGGGTCTCGGCGAGATCGCTGCCCTGGACCCGATAGCCCAGGTTGTGCAGCACCTCGGCGATGCCGCTCATGCCGATGCCGCCAATGCCGACGAAATGGATCGTCCCGATGGTGAGTGGTATCGGTCTCATGCGGCGATCCCCTCGGCGGCGCGATTGGTCCCGCCCCCATTGGTCGCACCGTTCGCGCCGCGTCCGCCGTTGGAGGGCATCCGACGCTCGACCAGATCGGCGAGCCGGCGGGCGGCGTCGGCGCGGCCCTCGGCGCGCGCCGCCCGGGCGGCCTCGGCGAGTAGGGCGGGCGTCTCGGCCAGGCTCGTCACCCGCGCGGCGAGCGCCTCGGGGGTAAAGCCGGGCTCGGGCATCGGCCAGCCCGCGCCCGAGGCGGCGAAGGCGTTGGCGTTGGCGCTTTGGTGGTCGTCGGTGGCGTGGGGGTAGGGCACCAGGATCGCCGGCCGGCCTGCGGCGGCGATCTCGGCGATGGTCGAGGCGCCGGCGCGGGCGACGACCAGATGCGCCGCCGCCAGCCGCGCGGCGAGGTCGCCGAAGAAGGGGGCGAGCTCGGCTTCGATCGCGGCCCCGGCGTAGCTCGCGCGCACCCGGTCGAGATCCTCGGCGCGGCATTGCTGGACCACATGCAGTCGGCGGCGCAGGCCCTCGGGCAGGGCGGCGAGCGCGGCGGGCACCACGTCCGACATCACGCGCGCGCCCTGGCTGCCACCGGTGACAAGAAGCTCCAGCCGGCCGTCCGCCTCGGGGGCGCGATAGGGAAGATCGGCGAGCGCGGCGATCTCGGGGCGCACCGGGTTGCCGGTATGCTCGGCCTTGCCCGCGTCGGCGGGGCAGATCTGCGCGGTCGCCGCGAACGAGGTCGCGATCGCGCGCACCCGGGGGGCGAGCAGCCGGTTGGCGCGGCCGAGAACCGCGTTCTGCTCGTGGATCACGCTGGGCAGGCCCATCCGGGTCGCGGCGAGCACCGCGGGCACCGAGGCGTAGCCGCCGAAGCCGACCACGCCCGCCGGCCCGAGCCGGCCGAGAAGGCGACGCGCCTGAAGCACGCCAAGGCCGATCGCGGCGAGCCCGCGCAAGCGCCCCGCCAGCCCCCGTCCGGAAACCGAGGCGGCGGGCACCGCGTGGATCGCGTCGCGGTCGATGGCGCCCTCGAAGTCGGCGCCCCGGCGGTCGGTGATCAGGGCCAGCGCGCGGCCCCGGGCGGCGAGCTCGGCGGCGAGCGCCTGGGCCGGAAAGACATGGCCCCCGGTACCGCCGGCGGCAAGCACGATCGGCGCGTTCATAGGGCCTCTCCCTCGTCGGCGCGGCGGCGCGTGAGCGCGAGCAGCATCCCCATGCCGAGCGCGATCGCGACGATCGACGAGCCGCCGTAGCTGACCAGCGGCAGCGTCATCCCGGTCGGCGGCAGAAGGCGCAGCGTCACCCCCATATGGACGAACGCCTGAAGACCGAATTGAATCAAAAGCCCGCTCACGGCGAGCATGACGAAGACGCTGCGGCCCTGCATGACGCGCGCGAAGCCGCGCAGCACGACGAAGCCGAACAGCCCCACCAGCGCCAACGAGAACAGGAGGCCGAACTCCTCGCCGGCAACGGCGAAGATGAAATCGCTGTGGGCGTCGGGCAGGTTCTCCTTGACGATTCCCTCGCCCGGGCCGCGCCCGAACAGGCCGCCGCTCATGACCGCGCTGAGCGCGGTGTCGACCTGGTAGCTGTCGCCCGAGGCGGGATCGATGAAGCGGTCGATGCGCGCCGCCACATGGGGTAGCAGAAGATAGCCGGCGATCACCCCGAGCACGCCCAGCGCGCCGAACACCGCGACCCAGCGCAGGCGCAGCCCGGCGACGAAATACTGCGCCGCCCAGACGCTCGCGATCATCAGCGCCATGCCGAAGTCGGGCTCGAGCACCACCAGCGTCAGCACCAGCGCGCAGGACGCCATGCACAGCACCCCGCCCGGGAAGCGCGGATCGACCCGCTGCGCGGCCAAAAGCCAAGCGGTGACCACGACGAAGGTCGGCTTGACGAACTCCGAGACCTGCACCGACAGCCCGGCGAGCCGGATCCAGCGGCGCGCGCCGTTGACGTCGTGGCCGATCGCGAGCGTCGCGGCGAGCAGGACGACCCCGACCGCGAGCCCCGCCAGCGCCAGCCGGCGCACGCCCGAGGGCGTCAGCAGCGAGACCCCGATCATGGTGACACCCGCGAGCGCGAGAAAGACGAACTGGCGACGGACGAAATAGAACGGCTCGACCCCCATCCGCTCGGCGACCGCCGGGCTCGCCGCCATGATCAGCACCGCGCCCGCGGCCATGAGAAGAACAAGAGCGAGGAGGGTCCATCGATCGACCGTCCACCACCAGCGGCCGACAAGGCTCGTGTCGGTGCGGGCGACGGCGATCAATGGACCGCTCCTCGCGAGACGGCGGCAATCGCCACCTCTTCGCGCTCGCCGGGGAGGACGTCGACGAGCTCACGAAAGGCGGCGCCACGCGCCTCGAAGTCGGCGAACTGGTCGAATGAGGCGCAAGCGGGCGACAACAAGACGACCGCGTCGTCGCATCCTTCTTTCTTGGCCTCGGCCGCCGCCAGGGAAACGGCAGCCGCCAGTTCGCCGGTAATGGAGTAGGCGACCTCGCCCTCGAGCGCGATCGCGAAATCCTCCGCCGCCTCGCCGATCAGATAGGCGTGGCGGATGCGCGGAAAATAGGGTGCGAGCGCGGCGATCCCGCCGGCCTTGGCGCGTCCGCCCGCGATCCAATAGATATTGTCGTAACAGGCGAGCGCCCGGGCCGCGGCCTCGGCGTTGGTCGCCTTCGAATCGTTGACGAAGCGCACGCCGTCGATGATCGCGATCAGCTCCATGCGGTGCGCGAGCCCCGGGAAGCTGCGCAAACAGGCCGCCGCCACCGGCGCATCGACCCCGGCGGCGCGGGCGACCGCGTAGGCCGCCGCCGCGTTCTGCCAGTTGTGCTCGCCGGGAAGGGTCGCGACCTCCTTGAGGTCGATCGCCGGGACGCCCTTGCCCTCCATGTCGTCGTGGAGCACGCCGTCGATCACGTAGACGCCGCCGGCGACGCGCATCCGGCCCGAGATCGGAACGATCCGCTGGTCGGCCTTGGCGACGAGATCGTCGAACACCCGGCGGCTGGGCTCGTCGTCGACGCCGACGACCGCGACCCTCGGGTCGGTCTGGCGGTGGAAGATGCGCGTCTTGACCGCGACGTAGTTCTCGAATCCACCGTGGCGGTCGAGATGATCGGGCGACAGGTTGAGAAGCGCCGCCACGTCGAAGGTGATCGAGAGCGTGAGGTCGATCTGATACGACGACATCTCGAGCAGATAGGTGCCCTCGACCCCCAGCGGCTCGAGCGACAGCGCGGGCGTGCCGAGGTTGCCGCCGACCTCGACCGTCTGCCCGGCGAGCGCCAGGATATGCCCGGCGAGCGCCGTGGTCGTCGACTTGCCGTTGGTGCCGGTGATGCCGATGTAGCGCGCATCGCGCATGGTCCGGGCGAGCAGCTCGATATCGCCGATCACCTCGCAACCCGCCGCCCGCGCCTTCTCGACCACCGGATGGGGCGCGGGATGGGTCAGCGGCACCCCGGGGCTGACGACCAGGCTCACCGGCTCGCGCCAGTCGCAGGCGTAGAGATCGACCAGCGGCACGCCGGCTTCGGCGGCCGCCTCGCGACGCGCGGGGTCGTCGTCCCAGGCCCAAACCTCGGCCTCGGCGCGACCGAGCGCGCGCGCCGCCACGAGCCCCGAGCGGCCGAGGCCGAACACGGCGACCGGAAGCTGGGCGAAGGGGAACGGCTCGATCATCGCCCTACCTCAGCTTGAGCGTCGACAGGCCGAGGAGCGCGAGCACCACGGCGATGATCCAGAACCGGATGACGATGGTCGGCTCGGCCCAGCCCTTCTGCTCGAAGTGGTGGTGGAGCGGCGCCATTCGGAAAACGCGCCGACCGGTCAGCTTGAACGAGACCACTTGGACGATCACGGACACGGTCTCGAGCACGAACAGGCCGCCGACGATCACGAGCACGAGCTCGTGCTTGGTCACCACGCTGACCGCGCCGATGGTCCCGCCCGCGGCGAGGCTGCCGGTGTCCCCCATGAAAACCATGGCGGGCGGCGCGTTGAACCACAGGAAGCCGAGACTCGCCCCGACCAGCGCGCCGGACAGCACCGCAAGCTCGCCCGCGCCCGGCACCAGGTTGATCTGGAGATAGCTCGCGAACACCGCGTTGCCCACGAGATAGGCGATCAGGGCGAAGACCGCCGCCGCGATCATGATCGGCACGATGGCGAGCCCGTCGAGCCCGTCGGTCAGGTTGACCGCGTTCGAGGTGCCGACCATGACCAGGACGGCAAAGGGGAAGAACAGCCAGCCCAGGTTGATCAGCACGTCCTTGAAGAACGGCACGGCGAGGCTGGTGGCGAGCGGCTGGGGCGTGAGGCTCGCGATCCAGACCGCGGCGGCGAGCGCGATGGCGATCTCGATCGTGAACTTGAGCCAGCCCGAGACCCCGCCCGAGGATTGGCGCGTCACCTTCATGTAGTCGTCGACGAAGCCGACGAAGCCGAAGCCGAGCCCGACCAACAGCACGATCCAGACATAGCCGTTGCTGAGGTCGGCCCAAAGCAGCGTGGACACGCTTAGCGCAAGCAGGATCAGAAAGCCGCCCATGGTCGGCGTGCCCGCCTTGGCGATGATATGGCGCTCGGGGCCGTCGTCGCGGATCGGCTGACCGTTGCGCTGGCGGCTGCGCAGCCAGCGGATCACGCCGGGGCCGAAGATGAAGCTGACAAGAAGCGCAGTCAGCACCGCGCCGCCCGTGCGGAAGGTGATGTAGCGGAACAGGTTGAACAGGCCGAACTCGTCGGCGAGCGGGACCAAGAGGTTGAACAGCATCGCCGCCCCCTCACCCGTTGCCGGCGGCGCGCGGCGCGGGCACGTCCGCGCGCGCCTTGAGCGCGGCGACGATCGGCGCCATGCGCGAGCCCAGCGAGCCCTTGACCATGACCACGTCGCCGGCGCCGACGGCGGCGACGACCGGCGCGACGAGATCGTCCGAGCGCGCCGCGTGCCGGCCGCGAAGCGCCGCCGGCAGGGCATCGCGCAGACAGGTCATGGTCTCGCCCGCGGTGAAGACGAGGTCGACCCGCGCCGCGACCAAGGGCTCGGCCAGCGCCGCGTGCAGCGCGGGCGCGGTTTCACCGAGCTCCAGCATGTCGCCGAGGACCGCGATCCGACGTCCGCCCGGGCCGGGCTCGGTCGCGCCCAGATTGGCGATCGCGGCGCGCATCGAGACGGGATTGGCGTTGTAGCTCTCGTCGATCAGGGTGAAGCTCCCGCCGTCGCAGGCGATCCGGTCGCGCGCGCCGCGCCCCGGCATCGGCCGCACCTCGGCGAGCGCGCGGGCCGCCGCCGCGACGTCGGCGCCAAGCGCGAGGACGGTCGCGATCACGGCGAGGCTCAGCGTCACCCAATGCGCCCCCGGCGCGCCGACGCGGTAGTCGAGCGCCGCGCCCTCGACCGACAGGGTAACGTCGCTGCCCTCGGCGTCGTGGCGCGCCGCGACCAGTCGCACGTCGGCCGCCGGGTCTCCGCCGAAGGAGAGAATGCGCGCCATGTGCCGGGCGCGCGCCGCGGCGGCGAGGCGCTTGTGGAAGCGGTTGTCATGGTTGAGAACGGCGACGCCGTCGTGCCCCATGCCCTCGAAGATCTCGGCCTTGGCGTCGGCGATTCCCTCGACGGTCTCGAAATAGGCGAGATGTACGGCCTCGATCGTCGTGATCACGCCGACATGGGGGCGCACGAGCCGCGAGAGCGGCGCGATCTCGCCCGGATGGTTCATGCCGATCTCGAACACCGCGAAACGCGCCTCCGCCGGCAGCGCGGCGAGGCTGAGCGGCACGCCCCAATCGTTGTTGAAGCTCGCGGGGCTCGCGAAGCAGGCCCCTTGCGCCGACAGCGCGTGGCGCAGCGCCTCCTTGGTGCCGGTCTTGCCGACGCTGCCCGTGACCGCGACGATCCGCGCGGACGAGCGTTCCCGCGCCGCCGCCGCGAGCGCCTTGAGGGCGACGAGCACGTCGTCGACCAGCAGCAAGGGCGCGTCCGCCGCGATGCCCTCGGGCCGGCGCGAGACCAGCGCCGCGCCCGCGCCGCGCGCGAGCGCATCGGCGACGAAGTCGTGGGCGTCGTGGTTGGGTCCCTTCAGCGCGACGAACAGGTCTCCCGGCGCGACCCGCCGGCTGTCGGAGGCGATGCCGTCGACCCGCCAGGGCGCGTTCGCGCGACCCCCGGTGACGCGCGCCGCGTCGGCCGCCGTCCAAAGCGCGTTCATGGCGCCCCCCCGCCATCGCGGGTGGCGACGGCGGCGACCGCCGCGCGCGCCACCTCGGCGTCGTCGAACGGAATCACGCGGTCGCCGACGATCTGGCCGCGCTCGTGCCCCTTGCCGGCGATGACCAGCGCATCGTCGACGCCCAGCATGGCGACGGCGGCGGCGATCGCCTCGCCCCGGTCGCCGATCTCGCGCGCTTGCGCGCAGCCGGCGAGGACCGCGCGGCGGATCGCAGCCGGGTCCTCGCCGCGCGGGTTGTCGTCGGTGACGATCACGCAATCGGCGTGGCGCGCGGCGATCTCGCCCATCACCGGGCGCTTGTCGCGGTCGCGGTCGCCGCCGCAGCCGAAGACGACCACCAGCCGCCCCCGGGTGGCGGGGCGCAGCGCCGTAAGCACCGCCTCGAGCGCGTCCGGCTTGTGGGAATAATCGACATAGACCGGCGCACCCGAGGGATGAACGGCGACCCGTTGGAGCCGCCCGGGCACGCCTTCGAGATCGGCGAGCGCCGCGCGCGCCGAGGCGGGATCGGCTCCGCAGGCGACCGCGAGCGCGAGCGCGCAGACCGCGTTTTCGGCCTGGAAGACGCCCGCGAGCGGCAGCGCGACCTCGTGGCGCCGCCCCTCGATCTCGAGGTCGAGGCGCTGGCCGCCCGTGATCGGCGCAAGCGCGGCGATCCGATAGGCGCAACTGTCCCCGCGTCCGTAGCCAACGACCTCGACACCCCGCGCCCGACAGGCCGCGGCGACCGTCTCGGACGCCGGATCGTCGAAATTGAGCACCGCGGTCGCGCCCGGCGCGAGCACGGTGTCGAACAGGCGCAGCTTGGCGGCGAGATAGGCGTCGCGGTCGGGGTGGTAGTCGAGATGATCGTGGCCCAGGTTGGTGAAGGCGGCGGCGGTGACGCGCACCGCGTCGAGCCGGCATTGGTCGAGCCCGTGGCTCGACGCCTCGAGCGCCAGGTGATCGACGCCCGCCTCGGCGAGCGCGGCGAGCTCGCGGTGCAGGGTCACGGGGTCGGGCGTGGTATGGGCGAGCGGTCGGGAAATTCCCTCGGAACCCTCTCCGGAAATCCCCGGGGCGACGACGCCGAGCGTGCCGAACGAGGCCGCGCGCATCCCCAGCCGGGTCCAGATCCGGCAGGTGAAGGCGGCGACCGAGGTCTTGCCGCTGGTACCGGTCACGGCGGCGACTACGCGCGGCTGGGCGCCGTAAAACCGCGCCGCTATCTGCGCCAGACAGCGGCGCGCGTTCGCGGCCTCGACCAACGGCACGGCGGGATCGGGTAGCGTGAGATGCGCCTCGCGGTCGGCGAGCACGGCGGCCGCGCCGCGCGCGAGCGCGTCGGCGACGAAGCGCGCGCCGTCGGTCCGGCTGCCACGCAGCGCGGCGAACAGGTAGCCCGGGCGCACGGCGCGCGAATCGGCGGTCAACCCGCTGATCTCGACCGCGCCCCGCGCGGCCCCGCCTTCGCTGAGCAGCTCAGAAAGCAACACCCTCGCCCTCCCTAAAGGCGATGTCGAGCACCCGCGTCCGCTGTTTCGCATCGCTCGGCGGCAGCCCGGCGAGCGGTCCCAGCCGCGTCACGATGCGCGCCACCGCGGGCGCCGCCGTCCAGCCGCCGGTGGCGAAGTTGAAGGTCGCCTTGTTGCCGCGTGGCTCGTCGTACATCACGAAGATCACGTAGCGCGGCTCGTCGATCGGAAACGCCGCGACGAAGGACGAGATCAGCGCCTTGCGCCGGTAGCCGCCGCGCCCCGGTTTCTCGGCCGTGCCGGTCTTGCCGCCGACCGCGTAGTCCGGGACCGCCGCCTTCTTGCCGGTGCCGTCCTCGACCACGCGCTTCATCAGCCAGCGCATCTTCGCCGAGGTCCGCGCCGAAATCGCCCGCCAGCCGACGCGCGGCGCGCCCGGCTCGCGCGGGATCAGGGTCGGCGGATAGAACACCCCGCCGTTGACCACCGCCGCGACCGCCGCCGTGAGCTGGAGCGGGCTGACCGCGATGCCGTGGCCGTAGCCCACGGTCATGGTCGCGAGGTCGCGCCACGGCGAGGGCACCAGCGGGGTCGCGACCTCGGGCAGCTCGATCTCGGCGGCGGTCAGAAGGCCGAGCCGCGAGAGATAGGCGCGCTGGATCTTGACGCCCACGTCGCGCGCCATCTTGGCCGAGCCGATGTTCGACGATTCGATGAATATCTCGGGCACCGAGAGCCAGCCCTTGGCCGGCTTGTAATCGCGAATCACGAAGCGGGCGACGCGCAGCGGCTTGCCCGCGTCGTAGCCGTCGCGCAGGCTTACCACCCCGGCGTCGAGCGCCATGGCGAGCGTGAAGATCTTGAAGGTCGAGCCCATCTCGTAGGTGCCGAGCGTCGCCCGGTTGAAGCGCGCCGCGCCGTCGCGGTCGCGGTTGGGATCGAAATCTGGCAGCGAGACCATGGCGCGCACCGCGCCGCCGGTCGCGTCCATCACCACGCCCACCGCGCCCTTGGCCCGGAACGCCGCCATGCCGCGCTTGAGCTCGTTGCGCAGCAGATACTGAATGCGCTCGTCCAGCGTCAGCCGAAGCGGCGGCGCGTCGTCGCCGGCCGCGCCGCGCAGCTCGCCGTCGAAGGACTTCTCGATCCCGGCGAGCCCGCGCCCGTCGACGTCGGTGAAGCCAACCGTGTGGCTGAACAGCCTGCCTTGGGGATAAATCCGCTCCTCGGCGCGCTGGAAGGCGATGCCGGGCAGGCCGAGGCGGTTGACCGCGTCCTGCTGGCGCGGCGTGAGGTTGCGCTTGATCCAGACGAAGCGCCGCCGGCTCGCGAGCTTTTCGAGAACCGCCGCGCGCGAAAGATCGGGCAGCGCGCGGGCGAGCTTGCTCGCCGCGTCGGCCGGGTCGAGCACCCGCTTGGGATCGGCGTAGAGCGAGGCGGTCGGCAGGTTGGTCGCGAGCAGAACGCCGTTGCGGTCGACGATGTCGCGGCGCGCAAGCTGGGCATGGCGCAACGGGGCCGAGCGCGCGACCGGCGGCTCGAAGCCGTCGTTGAACAGGGTCACGTCGATCAGTCGCAACCCGACCACGCCGTAGGCCACCGCGAACAGGCCGGCGGCGACCATCAGCCGATGGCGGCCGACCTTGAGCGCCCGATGCGCCAATCCGTCGAGCCGCACGCGGCGGTCGACCGCGACCGGATCGGTCTCGGGCGGGATCGCGTGCCGGATCACGGCCGTGTCTCCCCGCCCGCCGCGCCACTCGCCGAGCCCAAGGCGGCGAGCGTGGTGGCGACCGGGCGCGGCGCGGGCATCCGCTCGGTCGCGACGATCTGCCCGGCGGCGAGCGGCGCCAGGTCGAGATGACGCGCCGCCAGCCGCGCCAACCGCTCGGGCCGGTTGAGATAGGCCCATTCGGCGCGCAGCACGTGGATCGCGGTTTCGCTTTCGAGCAATGCGCGGTCGAGGGTCGCGAGCCGGCCCTCGAGATCCTGGACGGCGAGCTTGATCTGGAACAGGCCGAGCACCAGCCCGCCGATCACGACGCCCGCGGCGATGACGGCGCCGCCCCTCATGCCGCCGCCTCCCAGGCCGGGGCCTCGGTGCGCTCGGCGGCGCGCAGCCGGGCCGAACGCGCGCGGGGGTTGGCGGCGATCTCGGCCTCGGACGGGCGCAGGACGCGCCGCGACAGCGGCCGGAAGCTCGGCGCCGGCGGCGGCGCGCCGGGCGGCGCGTGACGGCTCGGCCCCGGGGCGCGGCCCGAGCGCGCGGCGAGGAACTGCTTGACCCGCCGGTCCTCGAGCGAATGGAACGAAACCACGGCCAGCCGGCCGCCGGGGGCGAGCAGACGCTCGGCCGCGACGAGGCCGCGCTCGAGCTCGCCGAGCTCGTCGTTGACGTAGATGCGCAGCGCCTGGAAGGTGCGGGTCGCCGGGTCGATGCCGTCGGCGCTCGCCCGGACCACGCGGCGCACGATGGCGGCGAGCTCGCCGGTGCGCGCGATCGGACGCTCGGCGCGGGCGGCGACGATGGCCCGCGCCACCGCGCGCGCGCGGCGCTCGCCGCCCAGGTTGAACAGGATCGACGCCAGACTGTGCTCGTCGCTCGCGTTGACCACGTCGGCCGCGGTCCGTCCGCCCGGCCCCATGCGCATGTCGAGCGGCCCGTCGAGCCGGAAGGAGAAGCCGCGCTCGGGCGCGTCGATCTGCATCGACGAAACGCCGAGGTCGAGCGCCACGCCGTCGACCGCCGTCACGCCGCGCTCGGCGAGCAGCCGGTCCATCTCGCCGAAATGCCCGGCGATCACCGTGATCCGCCCGGAGAACAGGCGCGTCAGCCGGACCGCGCCGGCGACCGCGCTCGGGTCCCGGTCGATGCCCCAGACGACGCAATCGGCCGCCTCGGCGATCGCGCGGCTGTAGCCGCCCGCGCCGAAGGTGCCGTCGACGTAGATGCCGCCGTCGCGAGGCGCGATGGCGTCGAGAACCTCGTCGAGCATGACTGGTCGATGACCGGCCTCGACCGGCGCGCGGGGCCTGCGGGCGCGACGCATCATCGCCCGTCTCCCGGGCCGCCGTTCCGATCGAGCACCAGCCGGTCGCGCGCCTGGGCGGCGCGGCGGCGGGCTTCGGCCTGGAAGACGTCGAGCGCCTCGGGCCGCCAGATCTGGAAGGTCGCGCCCCGGCCGACGAAGGCGGCGTGGGTGTCGATCCCGGCGTGTTCGCGCAGGTGATCGGGCAGCATCACCCGGCCCTCGCCGTCGAAGGGAAGCTGGACCGCCGAACCGAAGATCGCGGTCGCGAAATCGTCATGCTCGTCGGAAAACGGGTTGAGCCCGTCGACGCTCGCGCTCAGACGCTCCATGCGGTCCATGCCGCAGGCCTCGATCGCGTTGTAGTTGTCACGGAAGGAGGGAAAGACGACGATGCCGGAGAAGCTCTGCCCCCCCAGAACGGCACGATAAGTGGCCGGCACCGAGACACGGCCCTTTCTGTCGACTTTGTTGACGAACGTGGACAGAAAGACCGCCACGCCTGTGCACCCCCATCGCCTGCCGCGCCGCCCGCACGGCTGATTTCAATCGTCCCCCGGCTACTCACTCCCTGTGCGAACACAATGGGACTGTATGGGATACCATGGGTTTTTATGGGCGTCAATGCCGCAACCCAGTCAAAACGGCGCTTCGCCAAGGCATTTCGGGCCATCGATTCGGCCTCGTCATTTGAGAACATCTTGCGAACACATGACATGTCGCGTCGCGGCCGCGCGCGAGCATTGCCGGGCCGCTCAGGCTGAAGATGAAATGTGGCGATTTTTTGTTCTTTTTATGTTCCGGCCGAGACGCGAACCGTCGCCGACCGAAAAGGCTTCGCGACATATGGGGCGGCACATGGAAAATCGGGCGCCAGACGGTCTGTAAGCCGGGTTCTGTCCCCGCGCGAACGCGGGGGATGGCCATTCATCTGGGACGTCCGTCGCCGGACGCCTCGCGCGACCAACCCGGGCGGCCGGCGCGGAAACCCGCCT
>CAZHDF010000027.1:0-13171 GCA_964531525.1 uncultured Alphaproteobacteria bacterium
TCAGGCATTCGCCGGTCACGATCGTGGCGGCGGTCGTGACCGTGCTCATGATGGGGTCGGCGGCATTCGCGCCGCTGGTCGCGCCGCATCATCCGTTCGATCTCGCGACGCTGGATCTGCTCGACGCCTTCATTCCGCCGGTCTGGCTGCCGGACGGCGATCCGAACTTCCTTCTCGGCACCGACGATCAGGGACGCGACGTCCTCTCGACCATCATCTACGGGGCGCGGGTCTCGCTCGGCGTCGGCTTCGCCTCGGTGTTCTTCTCCATGTTCATCGGCGTCGCGCTCGGCCTCCTTTCGGGCTATCTCGGCGGGATGGTCGATACGATCATCATGCGCGTCGCCGACGTTCAGCTCAGCTTTCCGACGATCCTGATCGCGCTACTGATCGACGGCGTCGCGCGCGGCGTGCTGCCCCGCGACATGCACGAGGAAATGGCGGTCTACGTCCTGGTGTTCGCGATCGGTATTTCGGGCTGGGTGCAGTACGCGCGCACGGTGCGCGGCTCGACCCTGATCGAGAAGAACAAGGAATACGTCCAGGCGGCGCGGGTCATCGGCGTTCACCCCGGGCTTATCATGCTGCGCCACGTGCTGCCCAACGTGATGGGGCCTGTGCTGGTGATCGGCACCATCCATCTCGCGCTCGCGATCATCACCGAGGCGACGCTTTCGTTCCTCGGCGTCGGCGTGCCGGCGACCCAGCCCTCGCTCGGCACCCTGATCCGGGTGGGAAACGATTTCCTGTTTTCGGGCGAGTGGTGGATCACCATCTTTCCGGGCGCGGCGCTCGCGCTGCTCGTGCTCGCGGTCAACCTGCTGGGCGATTGGCTGCGCGACGCCCTGAACCCCAAGCTGCGCTGATGGCGGGCGCTCGCCGGCCGCTTCTCGAGGTCACGGATCTCCGCGTCGAGATCCCGACGCGCCATGGCGTGCTGGTCGCGGTCGACGGGGTCTCGTTCCATATCGACGAGGGCGAGGTGCTCGGCGTGGTCGGCGAATCGGGTGCCGGCAAGTCGCTCACCGGGGCCGCGATCATCGGACTTCTCGAACCGCCGGGCCGGGTCGCGGCCGGGCGCATTTCGCTGGCCGGGCGGCGGATCGACAACCTCGACTACGAGGCCATGCGGCGCCTGCGCGGGCGCGAGATCGGCATGGTGTTCCAAGACCCGCTGACCAGCCTCAACCCGCTCTACACGGTCGGCCGGCAACTGGTCGAGACCGTGATGACCCATACCGACATGAACGAGCGCGCGGCCCGTGATCACGCGGTCGGGCTGCTCGCCGAGGTCGGCATTCCCTCGGCGCGCGAGCGGATCGACCATTACCCCCATCAGTTCTCGGGCGGCATGCGCCAGCGGGTGGTGATCGCGCTCGCGCTCTGCGCCAATCCGCGGTTGATCATCGCCGACGAGCCGACGACCGCGCTCGACGTGTCGATCCAGGCGCAGATCATCGCCCTTCTGCAACGCCTGTGCCGCGAGCATGCGACCTCGGTCATGCTGATCACCCACGACATGGGCGTGATCGCCGAGACCGCCGACCGGGTCGCGGTGATGTACGCCGGGCGGATCGTCGAGATCGGCCCGGTGCGCGACGTCATCAAGCAGGCGCGCCACCCCTACACCATCGGCCTGATGGGCTCGATCCCGCTGATCGGTCACGATATCGAGCGGCTGACCCAGATCGACGGCTCGATGCCCCGGCTCGACGAAATCCCGGCGGGTTGCGCCTTTCACCCGCGCTGTCGCCACGCCGTCGACCGCTGCCGCGCCGAACGCCCCGAATTGGTTACGCTCGGTGCGTCCCGGGCGGCCTGTTGGCTCGCCGCCGAGTTGCCCCGGACGGGAAGCGATGGTTGAGGCTCCGGTAGACGCGCTGCCTCCCGTCGGCACGCCCGCAGAGGCGGATGCGCGGCCCCTGGTGCGGGTGCGCGATCTCGCGCGCTACTTCGATGTTTCGCCGCCCTGGCTCAACCGCGTGCTCGCGCGCGAGGGCCGGTTGATGCTGCGCGCGGTCGACGGCGTGAGCTTCGACATTCCCAAGGGCCGTACTTTCAGCCTGGTGGGCGAATCGGGCTGCGGCAAGTCGACGGTCGCGCGCCTCGTCGTCGGTCTCTACCGCCCGACGCGCGGCTCGATCGAGTTCGACGGCCAGGACCTCGCCAAGCTCGAAGGCCGCGTCGCCATGGCCCCGGTCCGCCGCCGCTTGCAGATGATCTTTCAGGACCCCTACGCGAGCCTCAATCCGCGCTGGCGGGTGAGCGATATCGTCGCCGAGCCGATCCGCGCCCATCGCCTCGCGCGCGACAATCGCGAGGTCGGCGACCGCGTGGCGGCGCTCCTGCGCCAGGTCGGGCTTTCCGAGAGCGACGGGCGCAAGTACCCGCACGAGTTCTCGGGCGGGCAGCGCCAACGCATCTCGATCGCCCGCGCGCTCGCGAGCCGCCCCGAGTTCCTGGTCTGCGACGAGCCGACCTCGGCGCTCGACGTCTCGGTCCAAGCGCAGATCCTCAACCTGATGCGCGATCTTCAGCGCGACCTCGGGCTGACCTATCTGTTCATCAGCCACAATCTCGCGGTCGTCTACCATGTCGCCGATCTGGTCGGGGTGATGTATCTCGGACGATTGGTCGAATGGGGCGAGGCGCGGTCGCTATTCCGCCGTCCCCGGCACCCCTATACGCGGATGCTGCTCGACACCATTCCCGATCTCGAGATGACCGGGCGCAAGCGCGTGCCGGTGGCGGGCGAGGTGCCGAGCCCGATCCATCCGCCCTCGGGTTGCGCCTTCCATCCGCGCTGCCCGTTCGCCGACGACCGCTGCCGGAGCGAGCGCCCCGAGCCCATGGCGCGCCCGGGCGGCGGCGCGGTTGCCTGCCACGCCGCCGGGGACGGCCGCCTGCCCGACGAGACCGAGCGTCTGGTCCCGAGCGGCGGTGGGGCGAAGAGATAGATTAAATCGGCTTTATCGCCGCCGCGCGCACGCTTTCCTCGTACATGACGTCGAGAATGTCGCGCTTGAAGGCGACGAATTCCGGCGAGGTCAGGACCTCGAGGGTGCGGGGGCGGGGAATCGTGATCTTGATCTGCTTCTTGATCCGCCCGGGGCGCGCGCTCATGACATAGACGTGATCGGCGAGGAAGATCGCTTCCTCGATGTCGTGGGTGATGAACAGCACCGTTTTGTGCGCCTGCTCCCAGATGCCGACCAGAAGCTCCTGCATCAACGAGCGGGTCTGGCTGTCGAGAGCGCCGAAGGGCTCGTCCATGAGCAGAATCTTGGGGTCGTTGGCAAGTGCCCGGGCCAGGGCCACGCGCTGCCGCATTCCGCCCGAGAGTTGCTCGGGATAGGCCTTCTCGAACCCCGAAAGCCCCACTTGATCGAGAAATTTCTTCGCGATGGCGTCGCGTTCGGCCGGCGGCGTACCCTTGAGCGCGGGGCCGAATTGCACGTTCTTCTCGACCGTCAGCCAGGGGAACAGGGTGTAGCTCTGGAACACCATGCCGCGCTCGACCGAAGGTCCGCGGATCGGTCGGCCTTCGAGCAGGGCAACGCCGGCGGTCGCGGGCTGAAGCCCGGCGACGAGGCGCAGCAAGGTCGATTTCCCGCAGCCCGACGGGCCGACGATCACCGAGAACTCGCGATCCGCGACGGCGAGCGAAATATCCTCGAGCGCGGTGACTTGGCCGCTTTTGGTTTCGAAGCGGACCGTGACGTCCTTGATTTCGAGTATCGACACGCGCCCTCCGCCTAGAACGTCGCCGACCAGGGCAGCAGAAGCCGCCGGGCGAGCTTGAAAACCTGGTCCGTGAGCAGCCCGAGAAGGCCGATGACGAAGATGCCGAGAAGGATGACCTCGGAAAACAGCCCGCGCATGGCGTTGAGAATCATGTAACCGAGGCCGCTGTTGGCGGCGACCAGCTCGGCGACCACCAGATAGGTCCAGGCCCAGCCCATGGTCACGCGCAGGTTGTCCATGACCCCCGGCATGCAGGCGGGCACCAGGACGCGCGTGACCACTTGACGCCGGTTGGCGCCGAGGGTGTAGGAGACGTCGATCAGGTCCTTCGAGACCCGCGCCGAGACGTCGGAGATCAGGATGAGTTGCTGGAAGAAGGTCCCCAGAAAAATGACCGCGATCTTCTCCTCGATTCCGATGCCGATCCACAGGATCAACAACGGGATCATGGCGCTGACCGGAAGGTAGCGCATGAAGTTCGTGACCGGCTCGACCGCCGCCTGGACGATGCGAAAGCTCCCCATGAGGATGCCGAGCGGCACGGCGACGATCGAGGCCAGGATGAAGCCCGAGAAGATCACCGTGACGCTCGACCACGTATGGCCGAGGAGCGAGCCGTCGGCGATTCCCTCGTAGGCCGCGACCAGGACCATGTGGGGCGGGGCCAGGAAGTCGGGCCGGATCAGCCCGCCATAGGTGAGCAGGGCCCAGAGGCCGAACAGGGAGATACCGGTCAGGACGCTGACGCTGAAATAAAGCCTGCCCGGTATCTCCTGCTTCGGCGTGAATACGCCCGAAAGGGGGACCTCTTGGCTGTCCTTGGTTTCGTTCTTGGCCAAGATGCGCCCCGTTCGCTACTGGTTGACGACGTCGAAAGTGATCAAATCGGTCGGTTTGGGCTTGATCCTCATCTTGCCGAGGCTGGACCACAGATCGACGGCGTTTGTGATCGTCTTGACGATGGGGCCGGGGTTGTCCGCGGTGCCGAAATAGGTGCGGTTGGCGGCCTTGTCGTAGAACCGGATTCCGGTCCGGGTTTCGGCGAACACTTCGGGTTTCTTGAGCCACCCGCCAACGCCCTTCGCCATGATGACATTGGCCTCCTTTGGATGTTCGGCGACAAAGTCGACGGCCCGATACCAGGCGCGCGTCAGAGCCATGAAATCATTCTTGCGGGCGGCGAGCTTCTCGGGCGTTGTAATCAGCACGTCGGTGATCAGACCTGGCGTGGTGGAGGAATCGGTCAGTAGATGGCCGTGCTTGGCCTGCTTGCCGCGGGTCAGCCAGGGCTCCCAGGTCACGGCGGCGTCGATGCGTCCGGTGACAAAGGCGCTGCCGGCGTCGCCCGCCGACATGTTGACCGAATCGATGTCGCCAAGGCTCAGCCCGGCCTCCTTGAGGAGAACGGCGAGATAGAACTGCGAGACCGATCCTTCGCTGTAGCCGACCTTCTTGCCCTTCAGATCCGCGATGGTCTTGATGTCCTTGTTGGCGACGATCCCGTCGCCGCCGTTGCTGTCGTCGATGGCGAAGATATAGGTGAACTTCTGCTTGTCGCTGATATAGGGAAGAATGGTGTCGACGGTGGTCGCGAGCGCGTCGATCTTCCCGGCGGCGAGGGTCGGGATGCGGATCTTGGTATCCTCGATGATGATGAGCTTGACGTCGACGCCCTCGTCCTTGAAGAAGCCTTTTTCCTGAGCGACGTAAAACGGGCCATAGCCGACCCAGGTCGAAAAGGCCAGGCGCAGGGGCTCGGCCGAGGCCGATCCCGTGCCTAAAATACCGAGAGCGAAAGCTCCCGCCATCAGGCCGTAAAGTAGTTTTTTCATTTGTGCCTCCTTGTCTTTCCTCGTTTTGGCGTTGCCCGGTTTCCGGCGTGGCCGCCGGGCTCGGGGGGCGCGGTCAGGACCCCTTATCGTTTTTCCGTCGCGCGGTGGCCTCGGCGACCACGCAGAGAATTTCGTACATAAGGGACGCGCCGACCAGCGCGGTGTTGCCGCTGGGATCGAAGGGCGGCGCGACCTCCACCACGTCGCCGCCGATCAGGTCGAGACCGGCGAGCCCGCGGACGAGAAGCTGTCCCTCGAGCGACGTCAAGCCGCCGATCTCGGGCGTTCCCGTGCCCGGCGCGTAGACCGGATCGAGCCCATCGACGTCGAAGCTGATATAGACCGGACCGTCACCGACCACCGCGCGGGCCTCGGCGACGACCGCGTCCACGCCGCGCTGGTAAAACTCCTCCATGGTGACGACGCGCATCCCCGCATCATAGCTGAATTTCCAGACGTCGGGATCGTTGACCGGGCCGCGAATGCCGATCTGAATCGTGCGCTTGGGATCGAGCAAGCCTTCTTCGACCGCGCGGCGAAACGGCGCGCCGTGATGGAACTTCGAGCCCAGATAGTCGTCGCCGGTATCGCAATGGGCGTCGATATGGACCATGCCGACCGGGCGCTCGCGGGCGAGGGCGCGGAAAATCGGCAACGTCACCGAATGGTCCCCGCCCGCCGAGACCGGGACCACGTCCGCGTCCTGCACGCGCCGGAAGAAGGCCGTGATCTCGTCGAGGGCGGCTTCCAACTCGAAGGGCTTCTCCACCCAGGCGTCGCCCGCATCGGCGACCCGGCAAAGGGCGAAGGGGTCGATCCCGGTTGCTTGATTGATGCGTCGCATGAGGCTCGACTGGTTGCGAATCTCGCGCGGGCCGTGGCGGGCGCCGGGGCGGTTGGTCACGCCGCCGTCGAAGGGTATGCCGATCAGGGCGATGTCGAGGTCGCCGAGATCCTCGCGATACGGCGCGCGCATGAAGGTCGGCAACCCGGTATAGCGGGGTCGGACCATCGGGTCGGCGAACTCCGGATAACGGTATGAAGGGTCGTCGGTCATCGTCGTCGTTTTTCGTCCCGGGTTCGTGCGCGCTTCGCGCCGATTTTCCACCCTGAACGATGGTCCGCTCAAGCATTTCAAAAAATATGGAAATTATGTTATTCGGATTGATATTCTTGAATGTAACACTGAGCATGCAGCCATGCCGCGGCTTCACAACGTCGATCTCAGGCTTCTCAGGGTTTTCAAGGCGATCGTCGAATGCGGCGGGCTGTCGGCGGCGCAGCTCGAACTCAACGTCGGCCAGTCGACCGTGAGCAACCATCTCGCGGCACTCGAATCGCGCCTCGGCTACCGGCTCTGTCTGCGAGGCCGCCAGGGCTTCCGGCTGACCGAAAAGGGCGAGATCGTCTACGACATGGTGCGCCGCCTGTTCATGGCGATGGACGAGTTCGAAAGCGAGACCGGCGCGCTCCGCGGCGAGCTCGTCGGGCGCTTGCGGTTCGGCATCCTGGATGCCGTCGCGACCGACCCCAAGACCCGGCTACACCAGGCGTTCCAACGCTTCAACCGGCGCAAGAACAACGTTCACGTGGAGCTCTCGGTCCATTCGCCGCTCGATCTCCAGCGTCTGGTGATGGACGGGCGGCTGGATGCGGCGCTCGGCACCTTTCCCCAGAACGTGGCGGGATTGCGGTTCACGCCGCTTTACGACGAAACCCAGCGGTTCTACTGCGCCCCGGGCCACCCCTTCTTCGACCGCGACGACGCCGATATCGCCTTCGAGGAGATGCGCGAGATGCGGATCATCGCGCGCGCGCATTGGACCGGCGCGCATATGCGCAAGATCCCGGTCGATATCCCGGCGGCCACGGCCTTCGACGAGGAAGCGCAGCTCATCCTGATCCGCTCGGGGGGCTATCTCGGCTATCTGCCCGAGCATTACGCCGCGCCTTGGGTCGCGCGCGGCGAGCTGCGCGCCCTGTTCGCCGAGCGCCTGACCTACGCCTCGACCTTCTATGTCATTACCCGCCGAGCGCGAAAGGAGACCGCGGTCCTCGGCGCTTTCCTGAACGACCTCATGGAGGCCTACGCCGTCGAGCGGCGGCGTCGCGGCCGGAAAGGGGAGGCCGATCCGGCGGGCGTGGCCCGGCGTCGGACCAGGCGGGCGCGGTCTACTATTCCAGGCTGACCCGCTCGCGAAGATAGGGTGTCGCGTCCGGGGCCTCGGGCGGCGTATCGAGCGCCCGGGCGTAGCGGTGCCCGTCGTGGACGGCGGCGGCGATGATGCCGGGGGCGAGGCAATCGCCGATGCGCGTCACCGATTTGACGCCCGCCGCCGCGCAGGCCCCGTCCTCGTCGACGAGGGCGTGGTAGAGCGCGTCCTCCGGATCGCGCGCGGTGACCATGACGAGCGTGGCGCAGGCGCGTTCCTCGCGTGTCCCCGTGAAGACGCAGGCCAGCGTGAGCGCGTCGTCGTCGATGCGGGCGATGTTGCGCCGGGTCGCGATCTCGACCCCGATCTCGCGCAGCCGGGTTTCGATGCGCGTCTGTTCGAGAGTGTTGCGCGTCCAGGTCGAGGGCTCGGCCTCGGGAGTCGCCAGCGTGACCGCGAGGCCGCGCAGGCGCAGGGTCTCGGCGATCACGCCGCCGAGATAGTAATGGTCGTCGTCGAAGACCACCACCGGGCCGGCGATCTCGGCGCCCGCCAGCACCGCGTCGGCCGAGACCACGTGATCCCGCTCCCAGCCCGGGATGGGCGCGAGGTTCGCGCGCCCGGTGCCGTCCCTGCGCCAACGCGCGCCGGTCGCGATCACCAGATGCGCGGCGCCGAACTCCCGCAGGTGATCGGCCTCGAGACGGCTATCGAAATAGACCGAGACATTGGCCATGCGCCCGATCGCGCTCGCGCGATAATCGACGACCCGACGCCAGGCGGCGAGCCCGGCGAGGCGCGATTCGGCCGCGACCCGACCGCCGAGCACGGTCCCCGCCTCGGCGAGGTGAACCGCATAGCCTCGCTCGCCGAGCACGCGGGCGCATTCGAGCCCGGCGGGACCCGCGCCGACGATCAGCACCGAATCATCCGAGCCCCTGGGGGCGAAGCGCTCGGGATGCCAGCCGCGCCGCCATTCCTCGCCGACCGTCGCGTTCTGGGTGCAGCGCATGGGTGCGCCCGTGTTGTTTCCGGAGACACAGACGTTGCAGCCGATGCATTCGCGGATTTCGTCGACCCGGCCGCTGCGGATCTTCTCGGGCAGGTAGGGATCGGCGATCGAGGGCCGCGCCGCGCCGATGAAGTCGAGCAGCCCGCGCCGCACCCGCCCGACCATGGCGTCGGGCGAGGTGTAGCGCCCGACGCCCACCACGGGCTTCGTGGTCACGCCCTTGACGAAGGCGATATAGGAATCCTGGAAGCCTTCCTCGGCGAAGCGCGAGGTCTGCGAATCGTTGTCCCAGTCCGAGATGTTCACGTCCCAGAGATCGGGCAGCTCGGCGAGCATCTCGACCACCTCGCGGCCCTCGCCCTCGCAGGTGATGCCCCGGGGACCGAGAAGCTCGTCGACGGCGAAGCGCAGGGCAACGGCGCAAGCGTCGCCGACCGCCTCGCGGGTCTCCTCGAGCAGTTCGCGCAGCAGCCGCACTCGGTTTTCGAGCGCGCCGCCGTACTCGTCGGTCCGATGGTTGTAGCGCCGCGAGATGAAATGCATCGGCAGCGCGATGTTGTGCGCGGCATAGACATAGACGATGTCGTAGCCCGCCTCGCGCGCGCGCACCGCCGCCGTCCGGTGCCGGCGGCGGAAGGCGCGGATGTCGGCCTTGTCCATGATCCGCGACTGGATCGGATCGCCGTAGGGATTGGGCTGCGACGAGGGCGCGACCGGCGCCAGGCGGCTCAGGCGGTTGGTGGCGGTGAAGCCGTGGTGGACGAGCTCGATCCCGGCGAGCGCGCCGTGACGCTTGATCGCCTCGGCGATCAGGGCGAGGGGGCGGATGTCGCCCCGGTCGAACAGCTCGCAGTTGGGGACCGGCGTGCTTTCGCTGTCGGGGTGGATCATGGCCTCCTCGGTGCAGACCACGGCCCAGCCGCCCTCGGCCTTGACCTCGCGCATCGCCGCCTGGGTGCGGGGGTAGATCGTTCCCATGCCGTTGCAGTGGGGCACCTGGAAAAAGCGGTTGCGCGCGACCAGCGGGCCGATTTTCACCGGCTCGAACAGGATCTCGTAAGGGGAGGCGGAGACGGGCGCGCCGTCGTCACGGGGCTGGGGCATGGGCTGTTCGTCCAATTGCGGATGAAGCGAGGCCGGCGTGAGGCCGATCCTTTGTCGCGCGCGCCCGCAAGGCTGTCAACGCGCGCATTGCGCGCGTTTTTCGGGCCGCCGGTCAACTCGGCGGGGACGGATTCGAGCGAAACCGGCGACGGCTTGGAAAGGAATACGAAACCTGTCTCGCTTATGCTTGTCCCGCCGGGGCTTCGATCCCGGGTAAGCGATGGAATCCACGGGCCAAGCCGGAATCGATGGAGTTTTTCGAAAGCGCCGAGCAGACCAAGGCATTCGCCGAGCAGGCTATGACGCTCATGGCCAAGGTCGGCGTTGCGCCGAATCCGAAAAACTACACGCTTTGGTATACTTACTGCACGAAGCAGTATCGCGACCTTAACGAGAGAATCGACGCCGCCCTGAAGCTTACCCCGACCCTGACCGAGAACCAGACCGCCGAAATCTACGCCGAGTTCTTCGGCACCGACGAGGTCGGCGAGGCCCTGAGCGCGACCAGCAAGAAGATCCAGGAATCGCTCGGCGCGATTCTCGATTACGTCGGCCAGTCGGGCGAGGAGACCTCGCAGTACGGCGAGGTCCTGCGCGAGTTCTCGGGCAAGCTCACGGCCGAGAGCAGCGTCGAGGCCCTGCGCGAGCTTGTCGGCGGCGTTCTCCAGGAAACCCAGCGCATGGAGGCCCAGAGCCGCGCGCTCGAGACCCAGCTTCGCGAATCGACCCGCGAGATCGCGACCCTACGCGAAACCGTCGAGACCATCCGCCAGGAATCGCTGACCGACGCGCTGACCGGCATCGCCAACCGCAAGTCCTTCGACACCGCGCTTCGCCAGACGACCCGCGAGGCCGCCGAGGAACGCGAGCCTCTTTGCCTTCTGATGGCCGATATCGACCATTTCAAGCGGTTCAACGACACCTTCGGCCACCAGCTCGGCGATCAGGTGCTGCGCCTCGTCGGCCGCACCCTGGTCGAATGCATCAAGGGCCGCGATCTCGCCGCGCGTTACGGCGGCGAGGAGTTCGCGGTCATTCTGCCCAACACCCAGCTCGGCGACGCCGCGACGCTCGCCGCCAACATCTGCCGGACGCTCGCCTCGAAGAAGGTGATCAAGCGTTCGACCGGCGAGGAGCTCGGCACGGTCACGGTCTCGATCGGCGTCGCCTTGTACCGGCCGGGCGAGCCGCTCGGCGAATTGGTGCGTCGCGCCGATTCCGCGCTCTACGCCGCCAAGGGACGGGGGCGCAACCGGGTCGCGGCCGAGAACGAGCTGACCCCGGCCGAGCGGCGGCTCGCGGGTTAGAAAAGAAAAAAACGCCGGATAAACCGCTTTTCCGGAAAAATAAAATCCTTCCAAGGGGGATTGGAACCCCCGGCACTTACCTCTTCTTTACCCTTTCGCGCGACAATACACAGATTGGCGAGCCTCGCCCCGCGGCATTGAGGCCGCGACCACCGGGGGGCGCCGATGCCGGCGGTGAGCGCTACCCGACCGGGTGCGTCGCCGGGTCAGCGGCCATCGAGCGATGCGACGGACAGGTGGCCGGACCGAAACACCGGCGGAAGAGGGAACGAGCTTCGGAACGATGTTGAAGAACATCCTCACGGTCACATTCATCTTCTACGTGGCGGGCGCCATCGCGGTTTCGTCGTCCTTCCTCTATGGGCACCGGAGCGGCGGCTACGCGAGCCGCGTGGTGTTCTCGCAAGCCATCGAGCGCGGGGTGTACTGGCCGGCCGACTTTTTACGCGGCGCCTTCTAGGCGACGCGCCGCCCGCCTACCGGGCGCCGTCCCGGCGGCGCGCGCGCCTTTCCACGCCTCGAATTCCGTGACAAGACCCTGGACGCCCAGCGGCAAAGATCGGATGATCGCCCGCATAGGGCGGCGCCGCGCGCGGTCGCCGGCAACGCCCGGGCGGGGATGGTGGAACTGGTAGACACAAAGGGCTTAAAACCCTTCGGCCCTAGGGCCTTGCGGGTTCGAGTCCCGCTCCCCGCACCAAGCCTTTCGAACGCTCGCGCGCCGCGTCCACCCGCGCGGGCCGTTGAAATCCCTTCCGTTCGAGCGTAAACAAATCCCGCGTTTTCCGGCGTCGCGCCGCGAAGGGGATCGAGGAAGGCGAATGAAGCGGCTGTCGCGTCGGCTTTTGATCGGGCTTACGGTCGCGGGTGTCGCGATCGGCGCGGTTTCGCTCGCCGCGATCGCCAAGCGCATGTTCCGCGCCAAGAATGCGGCCGAGACGACGCTCGGCGCTTCGCCCGCGGTCGGCGGGCCGTTCTCGCTGATCGACCAGACCGGCAAGCGCGTGACCGACGCCGATTTTCGCGGCCGCTATCTCCTGATCTATTTCGGCTACACCTACTGCCCCGACGTCTGCCCGACCGAGCTGTTCGTCATGAGCCAGGCGCTCGACATGCTGGGCGCGGCGGGCGAGCGGGTGCAGCCGATTCTCATCACCGTCGACCCCGCGCGCGACACCGCCGAGGTGCTCGCCGATTACGTCTCGAACTTCCATCCGCGCCTGATCGGCCTCACCGGCTCGGCCGACGAGATCCGGGCGGTCGCCAAGGAATATCGGGTCTATTACGAGAAGGTCTACAGCCGGCTCGCGCAGGACGAGGACACCGACGGCGCGAGCGCGAGCGAGCCCGATTCCGACTATCTGATGAGCCACTCGGCCGCGACCTTCCTGATGGGGCCGGACGGGCGGTTCATCCGGGTTTTCGCCTACGGGACCGGCGCCGAGGACATGGCCGCCGGGATCGCCAAGGCGATCGCCGCCACCGAATAGTCGCTTCATCTCGATAAAAACAGGGAACCCATACAATGAAGTACCGAGTTTTCCTGATGTCTTTTCTGTTCGCCGTCGCGCTTTCCGTTCCGGGGATCGCCCATGAGTATCACCAGGGCGGAATCGTCGTCGAGCATCCCTGGGCGCGGGCGAGCGCGGGCAAGATGGCGCGCGCGGGCGCCGTCTACATGGTGCTCAGCAACGAGGGCGCGGAGCCCGACAAGCTGATCGCGGCGGCGACGCCGGTGGCCAAGCACGCCTCGCTGCACACCACCGTCATGGAAGACGACGTCATGAAGATGCGCCCGGTGGGCGCGCTCGAGGTCGCGCCGGGCGCGCCGACCGTGCTCCGGCCCGGCGGTCTGCACATCATGCTCATGGGCCTCGAGAAGCCGCTCGAGGAGGGGACGACCTTCCCGCTTGCGCTGACCTTCGAGAAGGCGGGCACGATCAAGGTCGAGGTCGTCGTCCAGGCACCCGCCGCCATGATGCCGGGCCACATGGGCAACGCGCCCGATTCCTGAGCCGC
>CAZHDF010000027.1:13271-27357 GCA_964531525.1 uncultured Alphaproteobacteria bacterium
GCCGCCCCGCGGCGAGCGGGGCGGTGGACGCTGGGGGCGCGGGCGCGTATATAGGGCAGCGGTTTCTCCACGCCCCTGAACGGTTCGCTTCCCGGTCCCCATGTTCGACGTCAAAGCCATCCGCGACGACCCCGAGGCGTTCGACGCCGGGCGCGCGAAACGCGGACTCGCGCCGTTCGCCGCGCGCCTGATCGCGCTCGACGACGCTCGCCGCGCCGCCCAGACCCGGCTTCAGGCCATGCTCGCCCGGCGCAACGAGGCCTCGAAGGAGATCGGCCGCGCCAAGGCCAAGGGCGAGGATGCGAGCGAGATCCTGGCCGAGGTCGCGCGCCTCAAGGACGAGATCCGCGCCGCCGAGGAGGCCGAGCGCGCCGCCGCCGACGCCCTTTCCCGCGCGCTCGTCGCCGAGCCCAACCTGCCCGCCGCCGAGGTGCCCGCGGGCGAGGACGAGAGCGCGAACGTCGAGATCCGGCGCGTCGGCGAACCCCGGCGCTTCGACTTCAAGCCCCGCGATCACGTCGATATCGGCGAGGGGCTGGGGCTGATGGACTTCGCGAGCGCGGCGCGCATGTCGGGCGCGCGCTTCGTGATCCTCAAGGGCGCGCTCGCGCGGCTCGAGCGCGCGCTCGCCGCCTTCATGCTCGATCTGCACACGGGCGAGTTCGGCTATACCGAAATCGACCCGCCGCTGCTGGTGCGCGACCAGGCGGCTTTCGGCACCGGGAACCTTCCCAAGTTCGCCGACGACCTGTTCCACACCACCGACGGCTTCTGGCTGATCCCGACCGCCGAGATGGTGCTGACCAACCTGGTCGCCGGCGAGATCGTCGACGAGGCGCAATTGCCGCTTCGCGTCACCGCGTACACGCCCTGCTTCCGCTCCGAGGCGGGGGCGGCGGGCAAGGACACGCGCGGCATGATCCGCCAGCACCAGTTCACCAAGGTCGAGCTGGTCTCGATCACCCATCCCGAGCGCTCGAACGACGAGCACGAACGCATGACCGCCTGCGCGGAGGAGGTGCTCAAGCGCCTCGACCTCCCTTATCGGGTGATGCTGCTTTGCGCCGGCGACATGGGGTTTTCCGCGCGCAAGACCTACGATATCGAGGTCTGGCTGCCGGGGCAGGACACCTATCGCGAGATTTCGAGCTGCTCGAACTGCGGCGATTTCCAGGCCCGACGCATGAAGGCCCGCTTCCGGCGCGCGGGCGAGCGGGGCACCCGCTTCGTCCATACCCTCAACGGCTCGGGGCTCGCGGTCGGACGCACCCTGGTCGCGGTTCTCGAAAACTACCAGGAGGCCGACGGCTCGGTCACCGTGCCCGAGGCGCTCAGGCCCTATCTCGGCGGGATCGAGCGGATCGAGCCCGGAAGCTAGAGGCGCGTTCATGCGCATCCTGATCAGCAACGACGACGGCATCGCCGCTCCCGGGCTCAAGCTCCTCGAGCGCATCGCGCGGAGTCTGACGCGCGACGTCTGGGTCGCCGCGCCCGAGACCGAGCAAAGCGGGGCCGGGCATTCGTTGACGCTGCATCGCCCGCTGCGCGCGCGGCGCATCTCGCGCCGGCGCTTCGCCATCGATGGCACGCCGACCGACAGCGTCATGCTCGCGATCAACAAGCTGATCCCCGGGCGAAAACCCGATCTTCTGCTTTCGGGCATCAACCGAGGCAGCAATCTCGCCGACGACGTGACCTACTCGGGAACCATCGCCGCGGCCTTCGAGGGAACGCTCCTCGGCGTGCCCGCGATCGCGTTCAGCCAGCGCTACGCCAACGGGCACCCGGTCAAATGGGCGACCGCCGAGCATCACGCCGCCGGTCTGATCCGCCGTCTCGTCGAGATCGGCTGGCCGGACGACGTAACCATCAACGTGAACTTCCCCGACGTGGTCGCCGACAGGGTGGCCGGGGTTGTCGTTTGCCACCAGGGACGGCGCAAATTCGGCGACGTGCTCACCGAACGGATCGACCCGCGCGGGCGGCCCTACTTCTGGATCGGCGCGATGCGCTACGAGCACGAGAACGTGCCCGGGACCGACGTCGCGGCGGTCGACGCCGGCGCGATCGCGGTGACGCCGCTCCACCTCGACATGACCCACGCGCCGACCGAGGCGCGGTTGCGGGACGCCTTCGGCGAGCCCGGCGGGTGAGACGGGCGGGCGGGTCTGGCCGATGACACTGGAATCGCGCCGAATCCGGCTTATCATGGAGCTGCGACACGAGGGCATCAATGATACCCGGGTCCTCTCGGCGATCGAGCGCGTGCCGCGCGAGCGGTTCGTGCCCGAAACCTTCGTCGATCGGGCCTACGACAATATCGCCCTGCCCATCGGTCACGGGCAGACGATCAGCCAGCCCTTCGTCGTCGCTTATATGACCGAGAAGCTCGACGTGGGCGAACGCATGAAGGTTCTCGAGATCGGCACCGGATCGGGCTATCAGGCGGCCGTGCTCGCCAAGCTCTGCCGCCGGCTGTACACGATCGAGCGCCATCGCGAGCTTCTGCGCGAGGCCGAGAAACGGTTTGCCGCCCTCCGCCTCGACAATATCGTCACCCGCTACGGCGACGGCAGCCGGGGGTGGCCCGAGCAGGCGCCCTTCGACCGCATCATCGTCACCGCCGCCGCCCCCGAGATGCCCGAGACCTTGATCGAGCAGCTCAAGCCCGGCGGGCGGATGGTGCTGCCGCTCGGCCATGACCTGTTCAACCAGCGTCTCGTCCGCGTCACGCGCCGCGAGGACGGCCCCGAGATCGAGCCGCTGCTCGACGTTCGCTTCGTGCCCCTGGTGTCCGGCGCGCCGGACAACGACCTGGACTAGCCCATGCGCGCCCGCGCACCCCTTTTGGTCTTGTTCGCCCTGCTCGCGCTCGGCGCCTGCTCGCAGTACCCGGCGCGGGTGGTTTTTCGCGCGCCCCCGTCGGATGCGGCGCGCCCGCCCGCGGCCGGCGAGACGAACACGGGGCGCGCCCCCGAGGTGATCTCGCGCTCGCCCGCCGCCGCGGCCCAGGCCGCCCGGGGCGACAAAACCACCCGGATCGCCGGAATTCCGGCCGCCCCGCCGCCCGCGATCGACGCCGCCAAGCTGCCGGGCGCGACCAGGCCCCGGACGCCGCCGCCGGCGAGCATCGTCGTCGGCAAGGGGGACACGGTTTACGGGATCGCGCGGCGCTACGATATCGCGGTCCAGGCGCTGATCGCCCGGAACGGCCTCAAGCCGCCCTACGCCCTGCGCGTCGGCCAGCGCCTGGCGATCCCGCGCGAGCGAATCCATGTGGTCGAGCGCGGCGAGACCCTTTACGCCATCGCGCGCGCATACCGGGTCGATCTCGCGGCGCTCGCGCGCGCCAACCGGCTGACCGCGCCCTACGGCTTACGCGTCGGCCAGCGGTTGCGGGTGCCGGCGACGGCCTCGGGAGAGGCGCGCGTCGCGAAGGTCGCCCTGGGCTCGGCGTCGACGGCCCCGGTTCCGCCGCCCGCCGCCGGTCCGTTGCCCGACCCGCCGCCCCGGTCGCGCAAGACCTTCCTGTGGCCGGTGACGGGCAAGCTGGTTTCGCGTTTCGGCCCCAAGGACGGCGGCCGGCGCAACGACGGGATCAACATTCTCGCCCCGCGCGGCGCCGCCGTGCGCGCGGCCGAGGACGGGATCGTCGTCTATGCCGGCAACGAGCTCGCGGGATACGGCAATCTCCTGCTGATCCGCCACGCCGGCGGCTGGACCACGGCCTATGCTCATAACGACGCGCTTCTAGTGCGGCGCGGCGATCTGGTGCGGCGCGGCCAGGTGATCGCCCGGGTCGGCTCGACCGGCGGGGTCAGCCGCCCGCAGGCGCATTTCGAGATCCGCCGAAGCGGCAACGCGATCGACCCGATCAAGCTGCTCGCGCGGAACTGATACCGCCGGGCCTCCTGCCCGCCGGGCGTTCAGACGCCACGCGGGCTTCCTCGCATAAGCTCGGGCGCGCGGTCGATCGCGCTTGCCGGCGCGCCCCGACCTGTCAGTCGGGAAGGGGGCGCGCGCCCAGGCGGCCCGCGAGGTCCTGGATGAACTGCCAGGCGACCCGGCCCGAGCGCGCCCCCCGGGTCATCGCCCATTCGCGCGCCTCGGCGCGCAGCGCCTCGGGCGCGATGTCGAGCCCCAGGGCCTCGGCGTAGCCCGCGACCATCTCGTCGTACAGTTCCTGGGTACAGGCGTGGAAGCCCAGCCAGAGCCCGAAGCGGTCCGAGAGCGAGACCTTCTCCTCGACCGATTCGGCGGGGTTGATGGCGGTCGAGCGCTCGTTCTCGATCATCTGGCGTGGCATCAGGTGGCGCCGGTTCGAGGTGGCGTAGAAGATCACGTTGCCCGGCCGGCCCTCGATTCCCCCTTCGAGCACCGCCTTGAGCGACTTGTAGCTGGTATCCTCGGCGTCGAACGAGAGGTCGTCGCAGAAGATGATGAAGCGACGCGGGCTTTCGCGAAGCAGGGCGAGGAGCCGGGGCAGGGTGGGAATGTCCTCGCGGTGGATCTCGACCAGCACCAGCGCATGCCCGTCCTCGGCGTTGATCGCCGCGTGCACGGCCTTGACCAGCGAGCTCTTGCCCATGCCGCGCGCGCCCCACAGAAGTGCGTTGTTGGCGGGGAGCCCCTCGGCGAAGCGGCGGGTGTTGTCGGCCAGAGTGTCGCGCTGGCGCTCGATTCCCTTCAAAAGTCCGAGATCGAGGCGATTAACCCGCTGAACCGCATCGAGAATTCCCGCGTCCGCGCGCCAGACGAAGGCGTCGGCGGCCGCGAGATCGGCGCCCGCGGGCGGCGGCGGCGCGAGGCGCTCGAGGGCCTCGGCGATGCGGCTGAGCAGGGGTGCGAGGCTTTTTTCCGGCATCCAATCACCTCGATACCATATCGACCGGGAAAGGCGGCGCGGCACGGTAGCACAGGGGGCGCGCGCGGCGGAAGTCGCTCCCAAGCGTGGTTGAGCTTCCGGCCTCCTCCTTTGCGGAAGCGCAGTCGCGTACAACAAAAAACCTGTCGTATTTGGCAAATTGCCGCCGTATTTCGTGCAGTAGATTTTCCACCATAACGGAAAAACTTTGGTGGTAACATAACGGGAGGCGATAAGATGCGCTCGTCTTGTGTTGTTGTTTCACTTGTTCTTGGAGCGATGGCCGCGTTGAGCATGGTTGCTACGGCGCGCGCCAATCCCATTGTCTACAGCTTCGCGTTTTTCGACTCTGGCGGTGCGCAGGTCGGTTCGGGCCAGCTTTCCGTCGAGCAGGCGGTGCTCGACGCCGCGCAGGACGTCAGCAGCGTCAATCCGCTCGGCCAGGTTCCCCCCGGGTCGAAGTTCGTGGAGATCGGGAATCTCGCGGATCTCTCGTTCACCGTCTTCGGCATGACCTATCTGCTCGCCGACTTCCGTCCCCACTCGCCGCTCTTCCCCACGAGGGACGGCGTCATCTTCAACGCCGACGAGACCTTTCGCCAGTTCATCGACGCCAACATTCCGGGAAATTTCCCCGACAGCAGTGCGGCGGACGTCGTGTTCGGACCACTCGGCGGGCGGCTTCTGTTCAATGAAAGTCTCGCCGACGGCTTTGCGATCGAGGGGACGAATGCCTGCCCCTTCACGTTCCCGTTCAGCAAGACTCGATGCAGCTTTTCGGTCGCGCGGGTCGCGGTGCCGGAACCGGCGACGCTGGCCCTGCTCCTGACCGGAGCGCTGGGGCTGCCGCTCCTGCGTCGGCGGCAAAGGCGCCAGGCCACCGCCTGAGCCGCCGCGTCGAGCGGGGCGGGGAGATCCCCGGGTTCCCCTTCGGACCCGGACTGGGACTCGTTCGCGCAACCCGGCGCCACCGACGGCGGCGCCGGGCCGCTCCGCCTGCGCCCGCGTCGGCTTGACCGCGGGCCAAGCGGCGAAGCCGGGGCGCGGCTTTTTTCTGGCATCCATTCACCGCGATCACCATATCGACCGGAAAGGTTGGCCCGGCCGGGTTGCATGGGGGCGCGCGCGGTGGCCGCCGGCCTCTCCGGCCCCCCCCGGAAGCCCGCGTCACAAGGCTCGCGGCTCGGCTTGCAAATCGGATCGCCGGCGGTATAGTCCGGCGAGCCTTACGCAGGGAAGGATATGGATATGCTCATTTCACCGGCTTACGCCCAAGCCGCGGCGGGGCCAGGGGGCGGCGCCTTGTTCGCCCAGTTGTTGCCGTTTCTGCTGATTTTCGCGGTTCTTTACTTCTTCATGATCCGCCCGCAGCAGAAAAAGATGAAGCAGCATCGCGAAATGCTGGCGAATTTGCGTCGTGGCGATCGGATCGTGACGGGCGGCGGGATCATCGGCCGGGTCGTCCGGGTCGAGGAGGGCGACGAAATGGTCGTCGAGATCGCGCCCGACGTGAAGGTGCGCGTCAAGCGCTCGACGGTCTCGGACATGATCGCGAAGGGCGAGCCGACCTCGGGCGGCGGCGAGAAGAAGAGCGGGTCGGGCAAGAAGAAGAGTGTGCGCAAGCGGTCGGACGATTCCGCGTCCCGGGACAAGGCATCCGAGGATAAGGCGGTGTCCGAAGACAAGACCGACGGCTGATCGCGCCGTTCGATGCTTCATTTTTCGTCCTGGAAAACCTATTTCATCCTCGGCATCTGCCTGCTCGGGGTGGTCTTCGCCGTGCCCAACCTGTTGCCACGCGAGACCGCCGACGCGCTTCCCGACTGGTTGCCTCATAAGCAGATCAACCTGGGTCTCGACCTTCAGGGCGGTTCTCACCTGCTTCTCGAGGTCGAGGTCGGCGCGGTGGTGCGCGAGCGCCTCACGGCGCTGATCGACGAGGCGCGGCTCAAGCTTCGCGGCGCGCGGATCGGCTATAAGGGGCTTGGCATTTCCGGTGACGGGATCGTCGTGACGATCCCCAAGGCCGACGAGCGCGCCGAGGCGCGCCGCCTTCTCGCCACCATCGACAACGACGTAACCGTGACCGTCGCCGAGGATGGGCGGCTGGTGATCAAGCTCAGCGAGGCCGCGATCAAGGCGATGCGCGATTCGGCGGTAACCCAGTCGCTTGAAATCGTGCGCCGGCGGATCGACGAGACCGGAACCCGAGAGCCGACCATCCAACGCCAGGGCGAGGATCGGATCCTGGTGCAGCTTCCGGGCGTCGACGATCCCGACCGCATCAAGCAGCTTCTCGGCAAGACGGCGAAGCTCGCCTTTCGCCTGGTCGATCCGAACACCTCGGTCGCCGATGCGCTCGCCGGACGCATGCCGGCGGGTTCCGAGCTGCTCGAGGCCGACGACGAATTCGACGCCAACGGCCGGCCGATCCAGTATGTGGTGCGCAAGCGGGTGATGGTCAGCGGCGACAACCTGGTCGACGCCCAGCCCTCGTTCCAGAACGGCGAGCCGGTGGTCTCGTTCCGCTTCGACCCCGTGGGCGCGCGCAAGTTCGGCGATGTGACCACCAAGAACGTGGGCCGCCCCTTCGCCATCGTCCTCGACAACAAGGTCATCAGCGCGCCGGTCATTCGCGAGCCGATCACCGGCGGGCGGGGAATCATTTCGGGACGATTCACGGTGCAGGAGGCGACCGATCTCGCGCTTCTGCTACGCGCGGGCGCCTTGCCCGCGCCCTTGACGATCCTGGAGGAGCGGTCGGTCGGTCCCGACCTCGGCGCCGATTCGATCCGCGCGGGCGAGATCGCCGCCGTGCTCGGCATCGTCTTCGTCGTCGCCTTCATGGCGATCTGCTACGGGTTGTTCGGGCTTGCGGCCAATCTCGCGCTGTTCATCAATCTTATCCTGATCGTGGCCGCGCTGTCGGTGCTCCAGGCGACGCTCACCTTGCCCGGCATCGCCGGCATCGTGTTGACCATCGGCATGGCGGTCGACGCCAACGTGCTGGTGTTCGAGCGAATACGCGAGGAAATCGCCAACGGACGAACGCCGTTCTCGGCGGTCGACGCGGGCTATAAGCGCGCGCTGACGACGATCATCGATTCGAACGTCACCACCTTCATCGCGGCGATCCTGTTGTTCGGGCTCGGCTCGGGCCCGGTCAAGGGCTTCGGCGTGACGCTCGCGATCGGCATCGTGACCTCGATGTTCACCGCGGTCATGGTGACGCGGCTGATGGTGGTGTCCTGGCTTCGCCGGCGCCGCCCCAAGGCGCTGCCGATCTGACGGTTGGAGGAGACGGCATGCGCCCGGTACGACTGATTCCCAGCAAGACGAGCATTCGTTTCGTTCGCCTGTTCCGCGTTTGCGTGATCATCTCGGCGGCGGCGATCATCGGTTCGATAGCGTTGTTCTTCGGCCGCGGCCTCAATTTCGGCATCGATTTCCTGGGTGGGACCATGATGGAGGTGCAGACCCCGGGCGCGGCCGACCTCGGCACCTTGCGGCGGGTGCTGGGCGACCTCGGCCTCGGCGAGATCGCGCTTCAGGAGTTCGGTGCCGCCAACGACGTCCTGATCCGCATTCCCCGCCAGCCGGGAGACGCCAAGGCGCAGCTCGTCGCGGTCGAAAAGGTGAAAAAGGCGCTCTCCGGGCTGGGCCAGGGCGAGATGGACTATCGCCGGGTCGAGTTCGTCGGCCCCAAGGTGAGCGGGGAGTTGGTCGAGGCCGGCACCATCGCCGTGGTCAGCGCCGTGTTCGCGATGTTGATCTATATCTGGTTCCGCTTCGAATGGCAGTTCTCGATCGGCGCGGTGATCGCCTTGATCCACGACGTCATGCTGACCATCGGCATGTTCTCGCTGATCCAGATCGAGTTTAATCTCGCGAGCATCGCGGCGATCCTCACCATCGTCGGTTATTCGATCAACGACACGGTGGTGGTCTATGACCGGATGCGCGAGAACCTGCGAAAGTATAAATCGAAAAGCGTCGGCGAGGTGATCGACCGCTCGATCAACGAGACGTTGTCGCGTACCACCATGACCGCCTTGACCACGCTTCTGGCCCTGTTCGCGCTTTACTTCTTCGGCGGCGCGGTGATTGCCGGTTTCACCTTGGCGATGATCTGGGGCATATTCGTCGGAACCTATTCGTCGATCTTCATCGCCGCTCCGCTTCTCCTGTGGCTCAACCCGAGACGGTCGGGCGAGGGAGACAAGGAGGAGGTTGAGGAGGGCGCCACGCCCTGACGGCGGGGCGCGCCGGACAATGGAATTCACTCCCGAGACGGCCCCCGGACGAAAGCTGATCCAGGCCTATGGCGACGGCGGTTTTCGCATCGAGGGCGAGCGCGTCGCCGGCTCCATCCTGATCTTTCCCGACCGCGTGCTGCCCCTGCCGGTCGCCGGGATCGCCGAGATCACGATCGAGAGCCTGGCCGCCGTCACCGGCGGGCAAGTCGATATTCTGGTGATCGGCTGTGGCCCGCGCCAACACGCCGTCGATCCCGGCTTGCGCGCGAGTCTACGCGCCGCCGGCGTCGCGCTCGAATGCATGGATACGGGGGCGGCGTGCCGCACTTACAACGTGCTGGTGTCCGAATCGCGCCGCGTCGCCGCCGCCCTGATCGCGGTCGATTAGGGTGCGTTGGGACCCCACCCAATACGACCGTTTCGCCGACGACCGGCTGCGGCCCGCGCGCGAGCTCCTCGATCGCGTGCCGCTCGACCGCCCGTCGCTCGTCTGCGATCTCGGCTGCGGCAACGGCAACGTCACGCCGCTGATCAAGGCGCGCTGGCCAAATGCGCGGCTGATCGGTGTCGACCGTTCGCCCGAGATGCTCGCCGAGGCCCGCGCGCGCCTCGGCGGCGTCGAGTGGGTCGAGGCCGATATCGCGACTTGGCGCGAGCCCGCGCCGTTCGACCTTTTGTTCTCCAACGCCGCGCTCCACTGGCTCGACGACCACGAGACGCTGTTCCCGAGGCTCGCCGCGATGCTCGAGCCGGACGGCGTGCTCGCGGTTCAGATGCCGCGCAACGGCGAGGCATCCTCGCATCTCTGTCTCGACGAGGCCGCGAAGGCCGGACCCTGGCGGGCGAAGCTCGAAGGCGTGCGTCGCCGCATAGTCGCCGGGCCGAACGTCTATTACGATCTGCTGGCGCCGCACGCGCGCCACATCGATATCTGGGAAACCGAGTACCTCCACGTGCTCGAAGGCGAGGATCCGGTGGTCGCCTGGACCGCGGGTTCGGCGCTTCGGCCCTACCTTGCGCCCCTCGACGCGGCCGAGCGCGCGGGCTTCACCGAAGCCTACCGCGCCTGCATCGCGCGCGCCTACCCGCGTCGCGCCGACGGCCGGACGCTGTTTCCCTTCCGCCGCCTGTTCATCGTCGCCGCGCGATAGGCGGAAGGGCACGAAAAAGGGGGCCGCGGCCCCCTTTCGCGTTTCTGTCGGCGATTTTCCTCAATAGAGGTTCTGCGCCGAAACCATGGCGTAGAGCATCGGGATCGACAGCAACGTGTTGGTGCGCGAGAACAGCATCGCCGTGCGTCCGGCGGCCTTCTTCTCGTCGGCCGAGGCCTCGACGAGGCCGAGCGCCTTCTTCTGGTTCGGCCAGATCACGAACCAGACGTTGAACCACATGATCGCGCCCATCCACATGCCGATGCCGATGGCGGTGTGCTTGGCGACCCCGTCCGTGACGCCGAGCAGAACGGCGTCGACCAGATAGCCGTTGATCCAGGCGAGGATTAGGCCGGTCACGATCGTGCCCATCGCCCCCCAGCGGAACCAGAACAGCGCCGCCGGCGCGATCACCTTGCCGATCGCGGGCTTGTGCTCGTCGGGAATCTTGGGCATCGAGGGGATCTGGACGAAGTTGAAATACCACAGAAGCCCGATCCACATCACGCCGTTGAGGACATGGAGCCAGCGGAACAGGAACGCCCACCAGTTGCGATCGAGCTCGAGCCCCTGGCCGTAAGCGCCGACCACGACGATGACCATGATCACAAGGACAACCAGCCCGGCGATGATCGTGCTTGGAAGCTTTTCGAGTATCTTGCCCATTTGGGAACCCCTTTTTACCCCGGATTATGAATCTATGATTTTGCGATTGCCGCTCATATTAGGCGGACCGAGGTCGAGATCAAGCGCGGCGACGCGGCGATGACCGGCGCGCGGCCCGCGCTGTCCGCTTGCGCCGAGGCGGCGCGCAAGGGCGATCCCGACCGCTATCTTTGCGCCTTGTTCGCGCCCGCCGATCGGCGCGAGGCGTTGTTCGCGCTCTATGCCTTCAACATCGAGCTCGCGCGCGCCCGCGAGGTGGCGCGCGAGCCGCTGCTCGGCATCATGCGCCTGCAATGGTGGCGCGACGCGCTCGACGGGATCTTCGCGGGCCGTCCGCCGGGCCACGCGGTGGCGGACGGGCTGGCGCGCGCCCGCGCGCGCCTCGACCGCGCCGCTCTCCTGGAAATGATCGAGGCCCGCCAGCGCGACTTCGACGAAACGCCCTTCGCCTCGCTCGCCGAGCTCGAAGGCTATGTCGAGGCGACTTCGGCGGCGCTCGCCCGCCAAGCGCTTGGCCTCCTCGGGGTCGAGGACGAGGCCGCGCGAACGGCGGCGCGCCATGTCGGCCTCGCCTGGGGGTTGACCGGCCTGCTGCGCGCGGTGCCGTTTCATGCCCGCGCGCGGCGGCTTTATCTGCCGTCGGACCTGCTCGCGGCGGCGGGGGTCGAGGTGGAGGCGATCTTCGCCGCCCGCCCGGGCGCCGCGCTCGGCCGGGTCGCGGCCGAGGTCGCGGAAGCCGCGCGCGGGCATCTCGCGGCGGCCCGCGCGCTCGGGCCCCGGGTGCCGCGCGCGGGTCTGCCCGCGCTCCTGCCCGCGCGGCTGGCCTCGGCCGATCTCGCGCGGCTCGCGCGGGCGGGCTTCGACCCCTTCGACCCCCGGCTCGCGGCGAGCGGCCTCGGCCGGCGTCTCGGGGTCGTCGCGGGCGCGGTTCTCGGGCGCTATTAGGCGCCGGCGGCGAGCCAGGCGTCGAGGTCGGCGAGCGCGCGCGCCGAATAGGCGGGCTTGCGCTCGGCCTTGCGGACGCGCCCCTCGAGCGGCGGGAACAGGCCGAAGTTCACGTTCATGGGCTGGAAGGTGGCGGCGTCGGCGCCCCCCGTGATATGGGCGAGCAACGCGCCCAGCGCGGTCGTCGGCGGCGGGGGGACGAGCGCCTCGCCTTTCCGCTCGGCGGCGGCGAAGCGGCCGGCGAGAAGGCCGATGGCGGCGCTTTCCACATAGCCCTCGACGCCCGTGATCTGGCCCGCGAAGCGGATATGCGGCCGCGCCTTGAGGCGCAGCGCGGGATCGAGCAGCGCCGGACTGTTGAGGAAGGTGTTGCGGTGCAGCCCGCCGAGGCGGGCGAAGCGCGCGTTCTCGAGCCCCGGGATCATGCGGAAGATGCGCGTCTGCTCGCCGTGCCTCAGCTTGGTCTGGAAGCCGACCATGTTGTAGAGCGTGCCGAGCGCGTTGTCCTGGCGAAGCTGGACCACGGCGTGGGGCTTCTCGTCGGGACGGTGCGGGTTGGTCAGCCCGACCGGCTTGAGCGGGCCGTAGCGCAGGGTCTCGCGCCCGCGCTCGGCCATCACCTCGATCGGCAGGCAGCCCTCGAAATAGGGAGTGTCGCGCTCCCAGTCCTTGAAGTCGGTCCGCTCGGCGGCGAGCAGGGCGTCGATGAAGGCTTCGTACCGCGCGCGGTCGAGGGGGCAGTTGATATAGGCCGCGGCGTCGCCGCCCGGGCCTTCGCGGTCGTAGCGCGACTGGAACCAGGCCCGGTCGAAGTCGATGGTTTCCTTGTAGACGATCGGCGCGATGGCGTCGAAGAAGGCGAGGCTTTCCTCGCCCGTCGCCTCGGCGATCGCGCGCGCGAGCGCGGGCGAGGTGAGCGGCCCGGTCGCGACGATCACCGAGCCCCAGTCGGCGGGCGGCAGGCCCGCGACCTCGGCGCGCTCGATCGTCACCAAGGGATGCGCCGCGAGCGCCGCCTCGACCGCCTCGGCGAAGCCCTCGCGATCGACCGCGAGCGCGCCGCCGGCCGGCACCTGCGTGGCGTCGGCGGCGCGCAGGATGAGCGAGCGGCAGCGCCGCATCTCGGCGTGCAGAAGGCCGACGGCGTTGCGTTCCGCGTCGTCGGAGCGGAACGAGTTCGAGCAGACCAGCTCGGCGAGCCGCCCGCTCACATGGGCCTCGGTGCCGCGCTCGGGGCGCATTTCGTGGAGCACCACGGGCACGCCCGCCTGCGCGAGTTGCCAGGCGGCCTCCGAGCCCGCGAGCCCGCCGCCCACCACGTGAACCGCTCCGCGTCCGGCCTTGTCGTCGATCATCGTTTCTCCTCGTGAATCGCTGGGCTCAAGGTGGGGCGGGTAGGCGCGAAACGCAAGCGCCGCGCTTGCCCGCCGCGCGGGCGCGTGGCAGGTTGCGCGCCATCGGAACGAGCGGAGCGGAGAGCGCGGTCATGAGCGACGAGATCGACTTACAAAAGAGGCGCGCGGCGGAACGCAGCCTCGATTACGTCGAGGCGGGCATGACGCTGGGCCTCGGCACCGGCTCGACCGCGGCGCATATGGTGCGGCTGCTGGGCGAGCGGGTGCGCGCCGGGCTCGATGTGCGCGGGGTGCCGACCTCGCGCGCGACCGAGGCACTCGCGATCGAGATGGGCATTCCGCTTCTGACCCTCGAGGACGTGACGCGGCTCGACCTCACGATCGACGGCGCCGACGAGATCGACGGCGATCTCCAGCTCATCAAGGGGGGCGGCGGCGCGTTGCTGCGCGAGAAGGTCGTGGCCTCGGTCTCGGACCGACTGGTCATCATCGCCGACCGCTCGAAGATGGTGCGCGGGCTCGGCGCCTTTCCCCTGCCGGTCGAGGTCGTGCGCTTCGCCTGGAAGGTGGTGGCCGAGACGATCGAGGCCGACGGCGCGACCGCCGCCCTGCGGATGCGAGACGGCGCGCCCTTCGTCACCGACGAGGGGCATTACATCCTCGACTGCGCCCATGGCCGGATCGAGGATGCCCATGCGCTCGCCGCGCGCCTCGGCGCGATCCCGGGCGTGGTCGAGCACGGCCTGTTTCTCGACATGGCCGACGTGGCGATCCTCGCGGGCGAGGGGGACGCGGAGGTGATCGAGCGCGGATAAGAGATGTCTCTTTCCGAATAACCCCAACGCGCCC
>CAZHDF010000028.1:0-26794 GCA_964531525.1 uncultured Alphaproteobacteria bacterium
GCATGATGTTTTTGCATCGAATCGGCACCGGCCCACTCCCCCGCCCGGCCACCCACGGGATCGTAGAATATGGGTGGCCGGGCGGGGGAGTGGGCCGGCGCCGACTTAAACGCATCATGCTCTAGAAGCGCAGCGCCGCCGCCTGGCGCACGCCGTCGATGGCGCGCACCCGGTCGAGCACCGTTTCGTCGAGCGGCTCGTCGACCTCGATCAACGCGATCGCGTCGCCCTTCTGCTCGGAGCGCCCGAGGTGGAAGGTCGCGATGTTGACCCCCGCCTCCGCGAGCACCGTTCCCAGCCGGCCGATGATCCCCGGCCGGTCGGCGTTGGTGATGAACAGCATATGGGGGCCGAGTTCGGCCTCGATGTTGATTCCCTTGATCTGCACCACCCGAGGGCGGCCGTTGGCGAACAGGGTGCCGGCCACGCCCCGGCTGCGGGTTTCGGTGGTGACCGTCAGGCAGATCAGGGTCTGGTAGTCGCCGGCGCGGGCGTGCTTGATCTCGCTGACCGCGATGTTGCGCTCCTTGGCGATCACCGGCGCGTTGACCATGTTGACCGAATCGATCAGGGGCGCGAGCAGCCCCTGGAGGACGATCGCCGTCAGCGGCCGGGTGTCGAGCGTCGCCACATGGCCCTCGTACTCGACCGTCGCAGCGCGAAGCCCCGTGCGCGTGAGCTGGCCGGCGAAGCTGCCAAGCTGCTCGGCGAGCTTCATGTAAGGCCTGAGCCTGGGCGCGTCCTCGGCGGTCACCGAGGGCATGTTAAGCGCGTTGGTCACCGCGCCGAGGTTCAGGAAGTCGGCCATCTGCTCGGCGACCTGTCGTGCGACGTTCTCCTGCGCCTCGGCGGTCGAGGCGCCGAGATGGGGCGTCACGATCACGTCGTCGCGCGCGAACAGCGGGCTATCCGCGGGCGGCGGTTCGGCGGCGAACACGTCGAGCGCCGCGCCCGCGACCTTGCCCGAATCAAGCGCCGCGATCAGAGCTTCCTCGACCAGCAACCCGCCGCGCGCGCAGTTGATCAACCGCACGCCGTCGCGCATCCCGGCGAAGGCGGCGGCGTCGATCATGCCGCGCGTCTGCTCGGTGAGCGGCGCGTGCAGCGAGATGAAATCGGCGCGAGCGTAAAGTTCGTCGAGCTCGACCTTCTCGACCGCGAGTTCCTCGGCGCGCTCGGGCGAGACGAAGGGGTCGAATACCAGCACCCGCATCTTGAGCCCCTGGGCGCGTCCGGCAACGATCGAGCCGACGTTGCCGCAGCCGATCAGACCGAGGGTCTTGCCCGCGACCTCGACGCCGATGAAGCGCGACTTCTCCCATTTTCCCGCGCGGGTCGAGCGGTCGGCGGGCGGAATGCGCCGGGCGAGCGACAGCATCATGGCGATGGCGTGCTCGGCGGTGGTGATCGAATTGCCGAACGGCGTATTCATCACCACGATTCCGCGCGCGGTCGCCGCGCCGACGTCGATGTTGTCGACGCCGACCCCGGCGCGCCCGACCACCTTGAGGCTGGGGGCGCGCTCCAGCACCTCGGCCGTCACCTTGGTCGCCGAGCGCACCGCGAGGCCGTCGCAATCGGCGAGGCGCGCGATCAAGTCTCCGGACGAAAGCCCGGTCGCGACCTCGACCTCGATATCGTGCGACCGGAAGGTCTCGGCCGCCACCGGGCTCAGCTTGTCGGCGATCAGGACCTTGGGCATCTTCTTGACATTCCTTATCTTGGCTAGGATGCGGTGGCGCGGATCTCGGCGAAGCCCCAGTCGAGCCAAGGCAGCAGCGCCTCGATATCGGCGGTCTCGACCGTCGCGCCGCCCCAGATGCGCAGGCCCGGAGGCGCGTCGCGGTAGCCACCGATGTCGTGGGCCGCGCCCAATTCGTCGAGGCGCGCGACCAGGCGCGCGACCGTCGCGCGCCGCGCCGTCTCGTCGAGGGCGGCGAACCACGGGTCGGTGATCTCGAGGCAGATCGAGGTCGAGGATCGGGTCTCCGGCCGGTCGGCGAGGAAATCGACCCAAGGGCTCGCCGCGACCCAGTCGGCGATCGCCGCGAGATTGGCTTGCGAGCGCGCGATCAAGGCGTCGAGCCCGCCGATCTCCTCGGCCCAGCGAAGCGCGTCGAGCGCATCCTCGACGCAAAGCATCGACGGCGTGTTGATGGTCGCGCCCTTGAAGATGCCGGCGTTGAGACGCCCGTCCTTGACCATGCGGAACAGCTTGGGCAGCGGCCAGGGCGGGACGTAGCTTTCGAGCCGCTCGACCGCGCGCGGCGACAGCACGAGCATGCCGTGGGCCGCCTCGCCGCCCAGCACCTTCTGCCAGGAGTAGGTCACCACGTCGAGCCGCTCCCAGGGCAACGCCATGGCGAACGCCGCCGAGGTCGCGTCGCAGATCGCGAGGCCCTCGCGATCGCGCGCGATCCAGTCGCCGTCGGGCACCCGCACCCCCGAGGTCGTGCCGTTCCACACGAACACCACGTCGCGCGCCCAGTCGACCGCGCCGAGGTCGGGAAGCGCGCCGTATTCGGCGCGCAGGACGCGCAAATCCTCGAGCTTGAGTTGGCGGGCCGCGTCCTGTGCCCAGCCCGCGCCGAAGCTCTCCCAGGCGAGCACGTCGACCCCGCGCGCGCCCAGCAGCGACCAGAGCGCCATCTCGACCGCGCCCGTGTCCGAGCCCGGCACGATGCCGATGAGATAGTCGTCGGGTAGACCGAGAAGCGCGCGGCTGCGCTCGATCACCTCGGCGAGCCGCGCCTTGCCGGGCGCCGCGCGATGCGAGCGGCCGAGCAGCGCATCACCGAGGACGGCCGGCGACCAGCCCGGCCGCTTGGCGCAGGGGCCGGACGAGAAATTGGGATTCCGCGGGAGAACCGCGGGCTTCGGGGGAACGGATGGGGCGATCATGGGTCTGAACGACTGCCGGGGATACCGGAAAAGCGGTCGCGTTCGCGCGTCCGGGCGCAGTTTAGGCGTCTCGGCCCCGGGGTCAACGCGGAACCGCCATCAGACCCGGATTTCGATGATTCCTTCGAGGTATTTGACCGTATCCCCGGCGATATGGACCCGCTCGCCGGCAAGGCGACAATAAAGCACCCCGCCGCGCGCCGAAATCTGATGGGCGAGCAGGCGCGTCTTGCCGAGGCGCTCGGCCCAATAGGGCGCGAGATCGCAGTGCGCCGAGCCGGTGACCGGGTCCTCGGGAATGCCGACCCGGGGCGCGAAGTAGCGCGAGACGAAATCGGCGCTCTCGCCCGGCGCGGTCGCGATGACGCCCTCGTGGTCGAGCGCGTTGAGCGCCGCGAAGTCGGGCGCCAGCGCGCGGACCGCCGCCTCGTCGGCGAACACCGCCATGCCGTTGCCGCTCGGGCTCGCGAGCGCGGCCTCGGGCGCGGCGCCGAGCGCTTCGGCGAGCGCCGTGGAGGAGGCGACCGGCGCCGGCGCGTATGCCGGAAAATCGAGCGCCAGGCGACCGTTTTCGCGGGCCACCGAAAGCGGGCCGCTTTTCGACGTGAAATGCACCGCGTCGCCACCGATTCCCAACTCGTTCAACAGGACGTGCCCCGAGGCGAGCGTCGCGTGGCCGCAAAGATCGACCTCGGCCAGGGGCGTGAACCAGCGAAGGTCGAAGCGATCGCCGCGCTCGACGAAAAACGCGGTTTCCGACAGGTTGTTCTCGCGCGCGATCGCTTGCAAGGTCTCGTCGTCGAGCCAGTCCTCGAGCGGACAGACGGCGGCGGGGTTGCCGCGAAATACCCGGTCGGTGAAGGCGTCGATCTGATACAGCGGGATCTTCATACCTCGACGACCTCGGGCGAGGCCACCGCGTCCGGGCGACGCGCGAGGATCTGGATCGCGATCATGGTCATGACCGGCTCGTCGTCCTGATTGAGGATCGTGTAGAGCACCCGGCACACGCCCCGATCGGGCTTGGACGCGGAAACCCGCGTCTCGACGATCTCGGCGACCGTGTGCAGGGTATCGCCGGGACGCACCGGGCGCAGCCAGCGCAGTTCGTCCATGCCCGGCGAGCCCAGGCTGCAAGCGTTGAACACGCCGGTCTGCCACAGCATGCGAAAGCCGACGACCATGGTGTGGAAGCCGCTCGCGATCAGCCCCGAATAAGGCGACTCGGCGGCCGCGCGCGCGTCCATATGGATCGGCTGCGGATCGAAGCGGAAGGCGAAATCGAGGATTTCGGACTCGGAGATCGTCTTGCCCGCCGAAACGAACTTGTCGCCAGGCTTGAAGTCGTCGAAATAGCGCTCTTTCATGGTCGAAGCCCCCGCCGAACGGAGCGGATCAGATTTTCGCGACCCGCCTATGACGGCTTCAACCTAAGGCCCCCGCGCCCGCGCGGCAAGCGGGGCACGCGTCAGGCGGTGCTCTCCTCGATCACGCCGACGATCTCGTCGACCACGGCGCGGACCAGATCGTCGTCCTCGCCCTCGGCCATCACGCGCACCAGCGGCTCGGTGCCCGAGGCGCGGACCAGGATGCGGCCGCGCTCGGCGAGCCGGTCGCGCCCGGCGGCGATCGCCGCCTCGACCGCCGGCGCATCCAGCGGCGAGGGTCCCCGGTAGCGAACGTTGCGCAGCGTCTGGGGCAAGGGCTCGAACAGACGCGCGACCTCGCTCACGGGGCGCGCCGCGCGGACCAGAACGGCGAGGCATTGAAGCGCCGCGATCAGCCCGTCGCCGGTGGTCGCGTAATCGGCGAGCACGATATGCCCCGACTGCTCGCCGCCCAGGTTGAAGCCGTCGGCGCGCATCCGCTCGACCACGTAGCGGTCGCCGACCGGCGTGCGCAGGAGCTTGAGATCGAGTCCCGCGAGATAGCGTTCCAACCCCAGGTTCGACATCACGGTCGCGACGATGCCGCCGCCCGCGAGCCGCCCCTCGGCCTGCCAGCTCTTGGCGATCAGCGCCATGAGCTGGTCGCCGTCGATCAGCGCGCCGGTCTCGTCGGCGAGCACCAGCCGGTCGGCGTCGCCGTCGAGCGCAAGACCGAGATCCGCGCCCTGGGCGACCACCTGCTCGCGCATGTAGTCGGGCTGGGTCGAGCCGCAGCCCTTGTTGATGTTGAAGCCGTCGGGATGCACGCCGACCGGGATCACCTCGGCGCCGAGTTCCCACAGCACCGTCGGCGCCACCTTGTAGGCCGCGCCGTTGGCGCAATCGACCACGATCTTCAGCCCTTCGAGGCCCAGATTCCGGGGAAAGCTGCGCTTGGCGAACTCGATATAACGGCCCTCGGCGTCGTCGAGTCGCTTGGCGCGGCCGAGCACCTCGGGACCGGCGAGCCCCTGTTCGGTATCGGCGTCCATGCGCGCCTCGATCGCCATCTCGACCTCGTCGGACAGCTTGTAGCCGTCGGGGCCGAACAGCTTGATGCCGTTGTCCTGATAGGGGTTGTGCGAGGCCGAGATCATGACGCCGAGATCGGCGCGCAGCGCCCGGGTCAGCATGGCGACGGCGGGCGTCGGCATCGGCCCGACCAGGATCACGTCGAGGCCGGTGGCGATGAACCCCGCGGTCAGCGCGGGCTCCAGCATGTAGCCCGAAAGCCGCGTGTCCTTGCCGACGACCACGCGATGGCGATGGTCGCCGCGCTTGAACTGGCACCCCGCCGCGAGCCCCACGCGAAGCGCGATATCGGGCGTCATGGGAGACCGGTTCGCGGTGCCGCGAATGCCGTCGGTACCAAAGTATTTGCGGGTCATGGTCCTGCGCCTTCCGTCACGCGCCGCTTCAAATTTCACTAGAGCCCGGTGTCTTTTGATCGAATCGGCGCATCTCGCGTCCCCGGCCGATGCATCACCCCCACCCAACCCTCCCCCATCGAGGGGGAGGGCTTTTGGTCCGAGGCCGCACCACGATTCCCCCTCCCTTGGTGGGAGGGGGCCAGGAGGAGGGGGGCTGCTCCGACTGAACGCAACATGCTCTAGAGTATGATCCATTCAATCGGCGCCGGGCCAAAGCGCGCCGATTCATTTCGAGTCATCATGCTCTAGCACGCGTAGAATTAACAGAATACTGCCACCCGGCGCCCTGGCCTAGGCCCGAAGCGCGCGCCAGACGGCGAGCGCCTGGGCGGTTTCGGCGACATCGTGGACGCGAAGGATCTGCACCCCCTGATCGAGCCCCGCGAGCCCGGCGGCGAGGCTACCGGGAAGTCGCGCCTTCGGCGGCTCGTCGGCCGAGAGACGGGCGATGAAGCTCTTGCGCGAAACGCCCAGCAGGATCGGGCAGCCGAGGCCGTGATAAAGCGCCAAGTCACGCAGGATCTCGACGTTGTGCCCGGTCGGCGACTTGCCGAAGCCGATTCCCGGATCGACCAGGATTCGCGCGCGCGCGATCCCCGCCGCGAGGCAGGCCTCCACCCGCGCCGCGAGCACGTCGTACACGTCGAGCGGCGCGTCGTCGTAAACCGGATCGTCCTGCATGGTCCGAGGATCGCCCCGGCTGTGCATCAGGATCACGGGCGCGCCCGCCGCCGCGACCAAGCCGAGGCTCGCCGGGTCGTGGCCCAGCGCCGAAACGTCGTTGACGATCGCCGCCCCGGCTTCGAGCGCCGCCGCCATCACGCTTGCGCGGCGGCTGTCGATGGACAGCGGCACGCCCAGCCCGGCAAGCCCCGCGACCACCGGAATGACGCGCGCGGCCTCGTCCTCGGGCGAAACCGGCTCGGCCCCCGGACGGGTCGATTCGCCCCCCAGGTCGAGAATCGCCGCGCCCGCCTCGGCGAGCGCCCGGCCATGCGCGATCGCCGCCCCGGCGTCGGCGTGATCGCCGCCGTCGGAAAAGCTGTCGGGGGTGACGTTGACGACGCCCATGATCGCGGGCGCGTCCATGGAAACGCCCGCGACCGGGGCGCGCGGCGCTTGAATGCGCGCCCAGGTCTCGCGCGGCGCGGAGGCGGGCGCGCCATCGCCGAGGCCATCGATCCAGGCCGCGACCGCGGGCGCATCGGCGAGGCAGATCGAAACCCCCTCGGGGGCGCGGAACAGAACCTCGCAGGCTGAGAAGGCGACTGGGCCGCCGGCGAGCCACCGCGCGCGGCCGCCGGCGACGAAGGCTTCCGCGCTCGCGCCGAAGACGAAGCCGACAGGCCGGAGGTAGACGCGCATATCGGGCGCCAGCCGCGCGGGCAGGCGATCGATGCGCGCGCGCGGTGAACCGGCGGTTTGGGCCGTCATGTCGGATTGCGGCTAGGAGCCGGGCTGGGGCTCCGGTTCGAGATCGCCCGTCGGCCCCGCGTCCTTGCCGCCGCTCGACGGCACCGACGAACGCCGTCCCGCGTCCTTGGGCGGCTCGTCGGGGCTCGGGCGGGCGATCTGCTCGCCGTTGAGCAGCGCCCTGATCTCGTCGCCCGTGAGCGTCTCGTATTCGAGCAGCGCCTTGGCCAGCGTATGGAGCTGGTCGAGATCGCCTTCGAGAATTTCGCGCGCGCGCGTGTAACTCTCGTCGATGATGCGCCGGATCTCGGCGTCGATGGTTTCGGCCGTCGCCTCGGAGACCGACTTGGTCTGGGTCACCGAATGGCCGAGAAAGACTTCCTGCTCGTTCTCGGCATAGGTCAACGGGCCGAGCTTTTCGCTCATCCCGAACTGGGTGACCATGGCGCGCGCGATCTTGGTCGCCATCTGGATGTCGGAGGACGCGCCGCTGGTGACCTTGTCGGGGCCGAAGACGAGTTCCTCGGCGATCCGCCCGCCCATGGCGACGGCGATGTCGGCGTAGAGCTTCTCGCGCGAGACCGAGATGCGGTCGCCCTCGGGCAGGCGCATAACCATGCCGAGCGCGCGACCGCGCGGAATGATCGTCGCCTTGTGCACCGGGTCGGACGCCGGCGATTTGACCGCGACGATGGCGTGGCCGCTTTCGTGATAGGCGGTGAGCCGGCGCTCCTCGTCGGTCATGACCATCGAGCGGCGCTCGGCGCCCATCATCACCTTGTCCTTGGCGGCCTCGAACTCGGACATGGTCACGATCCGCTTGCCGAGCCGCGCCGCGAGCAGCGCCGCCTCGTTCACCAGGTTGGCGAGATCGGCGCCCGAGAAGCCGGGGGTGCCGCGGGCGATCGTGCGGGCATCGACGTCGGGCGCCAGCGGCACCTTGCGCATATGGACCTTGAGGATCTTCTCGCGGCCCAGGATATCGGGGTTGGGCACCACCACCTGGCGGTCGAAGCGGCCGGGGCGCAGGAGCGCCGGGTCGAGCACGTCGGGCCGGTTGGTCGCGGCGATCAGGATGACGCCCTCGTTCGATTCGAAGCCGTCCATCTCGACCAGCAACTGATTGAGCGTCTGCTCGCGTTCGTCGTTGCCGCCGCCGAGTCCGGCGCCGCGATGGCGGCCGACGGCGTCGATCTCGTCGATGAAGATGATGCAAGGCGCGTTCTTCTTGCCCTGCTCGAACATGTCGCGCACCCGGCTCGCGCCGACGCCGACGAACATCTCGACGAAGTCCGAGCCCGAGATGGTGAAGAACGGCACGTTGGCCTCGCCGGCGATGGCGCGGGCGAGCAGCGTCTTGCCGGTGCCCGGCGGGCCGACCAGCAGCACGCCCTTCGGGATCTTGCCGCCCAGGCGCTGGAACTTCTGCGGGTTCTTGAGGAATTCGACGACCTCCTCGAGCTCCTCCTTCGCCTCGTCGATGCCGGCGACGTCGTCGAAGGTGACGCGGCCGATCTTCTCGGTCAAAAGCTTGGCCCGCGACTTGCCGAAGCCCATCGCCTTGCCGCCGCCCGACTGCATCTGGCGCATGAAGAAGATCCAGACGCCGAAGAACAGCAGCATCGGGAACCAGGAGATCAGCATGCTCAGCAGCGAGGGCGTGCCCGAATCATCCGGCGCGGCGCTGATGCGCACGCCCCGATCGGTCAGCCTTTTCACCAGGTTGGGATCGTCGGGCGCATAGGTGCCGAACGCGCGGCCGTCGTCGTAATGGCCGGTGATCGTGTTGCCCTTGATGGTGACGTCGGCGACCCGACCCTGATCGACCTGGGAAAGGAAGTCGGAGAACGCAAGCGTCGTCTGCGGACCGCGGTTGCCCGGGCTCTGGAACAGGTTGAACAGGGCGATCAGAAGCAGGCCGATGATCACCCAGAGCGCAAGATTGCGGCCGAAATTGTTCAATGAAGAGTCCTCTCTGTCCCCGGTCCTTCGCCCGGGTCGCTGCCCGGCCCAACGCCATCGATGGCCAAACCACCGACGGGGGTCAAGCCTCCGGCGGGCCGGCACTTGCGAAATCCCATGGATGAAACCCCATGGATTCCGCCGTAAATCACGCGCGACGCGCGCATCCTCGCTTGTTTATCCTACCGCTCCGCGTCGGCAAACGCAAAGTGCGCCGGCGCGAGCGGGTGCGAGGGCCGAAATAGCGCCGAAAAACGCGCCCGATCGCCTTCCTCGTGCACAAAACCTAGGTGGGGCACCGCGACCGGATCGTCAAGGTCGAAAAACGCCGGCAGGCCGGGGCGAACCGCCGCCGGAAGCGGGGTTTCCGCCAAGCTGGGCGCGGTCGCGACGAGTCGCGCCCAGCCTCCCTCGCCGAGGCGGCGGACCGTCACCGGCCGCGCACCCGCGCGGCCGCCGGCCGCGATCTCGAAGCGCCCGTCCCAAAGCGCCGTCTCTCCCGGAGCGAGGATCAGCGACGCGGAGATCGCCCCGGCCTCGCGGCAGACCAGAAGATGGCCGCGCCGGCGCAGGATGCGGCAGCCCCCGAGCGTCCGCCCGGTGAGCGGCGACGGGGCGTCGAGCGCCCGCAGGAGCCGCGCGAGCCGCGCCTCGCGTGGCGGATAGACCCGCCCGCCGACGCAAAGCAGCACCCGGATCAGCGCGCGGGCCGCGAGCGGTTTCGGGGCCGCGCGCAGGCGCTCCGGGTCGATCCGGCAATAGCCCGCGGGATGGAGGATCACGGCGCGGGCGAGGATATCGGCCAGCATCCGCTCGCCCGCCGCGCGAAGGCCGCCGAACGCCGCCGCCGCGCGGGCGAGACGGTCGGCGGTCAGGCCGACCTCGTCGAGCACTGGCGCCAATGTGCGAAGCCGGACGCGGGCGAAGCGCGGATCGCGGTTCGAGGGATCGTCGATCCAGGAAAGCCCGCGCGCCCGAAGGGTCGCCTCGAGCCGCGCGCGCGGCACCGTCAGCAGCGGCCGCAGGATGCGCAGGCCCCGACGCTCGACCACCGCCGCCATGGCCGCGAGCCCGTCGAGGCCGCTCGCGCGTTCGAGTCGCATGACGAGGGTCTCGGCCTGATCGTCGCGCTGGTGGGCGACCAGAAGATGGAGAATCCCGGCCGCGCGGCACCAGTCCGCGAGCAGCCGATAACGGGCCGCGCGCGCCTCCGCCTGCACGGCGCGATCCAGCGGACCGCCGGCGCGCGCGAGCACGCGGGCCTCGATCCCACGCGCCCGAAGCCTCGCAGCGACGTCCCGCGCCTCCTCGGCCGAGCCGGGACGCAGGCCGTGATCGACGATCAGCGCGACGATCCCGCCGCCCCGGGCGCGCGCCCAGTCGTCGGCGAGGCAGGCGAGCGCGAGGCTGTCGGCCCCGCCCGAGACGGCAACCGCGAGGCGGGGCGCGCGCTCGAACGGGCCGAGCGGCGCGAGCAGCGCATCGAACGCCCGGGCGTCGAGCGGCGCGGCGTCCCGGGATGCGGCGGGCGTGGGCGTCGGGCGCGCGGCGCGCGGATCAGCTACAGCCGGCGCGCTTGCGCTCGCTCGCGGCGCGACGCTTGATCGCCTGCGAGGCGGTGGGGAAGCGGGTGTCGAGCTCTTCGAAGGTGACGCAGGCATCCTTCTTCCGATCGAGACGGGCGAGCGACATGGCGAGCTTCAGGAGATTGTCGGGCGCCTTCACGCTGTCGGGATACTCCTGGTAGCCGCGCGCGAAATAGGTCACCGCCTGGGTGTAGTCGCCGCGCACGTAATAGGTCTCCGCCAGCCAGTAGAAGGCGTTGCCCGCGAGCTTGTGGTCGGCATGGGCGTCGACGAAGGCCTTGAAGGCGCGCTCGGCGTCGGCGTATTCCTCGCTGCGCAGCAGGTCGTAGGCGTATTTATACTGCTCGTCGGGCGTGCCCGGCGGCAGCGCGGGCGCCGCCAGGGCGGTCGGCGTGGCCGGTGCCGCGGGCGCCGCGCCCGTGGCGGGGACACCGGCGGCCGTCGCGGGCGCGGCGCTCGCCGGCGGCGCGGCCGCCTGCGCGGCCTGGGCCTCGCGCTGGGCCTTCTCGATCTCGGACAGGCGGAAATCGACGTCGGAGACCAGCTTGTCGAGACGGTCGGCAACCTGGGAGATGTCGTAGGCGACGCGCTCGATCTCGCCGGTCAGCCCGCGCATTTGGTCCTCGATCTCGCTCAGGCGGACCTCGAGGCGCGCGGTCCGCTCGGCGTCGCCCGGGCCGGCCGCGGCGGGCGCGGCCACGGTCCCGGCGGGCGGCGGGGTCTTGCCGCCGTAGACCACGCTCTGGAGATCGCTCACGTCCTTGCGCAGCGCCTCGAGCCGGTTGAACAGCGCGCGCTGGTCGGTCTCCTGCGCGAACGCGGCGACGCCGCCGCCGAGAATCAGGGCGACGGCGGTGATCGAAAGAAGATTACGAAGCTGCCTCATGACGTCCCGTCCGACATGTCATCCCGCGCGTCCCCGGGCGTCGTCCCGCGCCGCCGCCCGGCAGCGGATTGAACTCGCGAATGATGGCCAAACGATGGCGACCCGCCGATCCCGAGCAATCACGCGATCGCCGGGCCCGGCGGGCCTGAACATCCCTTGCCGCGCATGATGGAGGACGGCGGCAACGCCGCCCCCGCACCCGCGTCGCTAGTTGACGACCGTGACCGCGCGGCGGTTCTGCGACCAGGCGGCTTCGTTATGGCCGAGCGCAACCGGGCGTTCCTTGCCGTAGCTGATGGTCGCGATCCGATTCGGATCGATCCCCAGCGCGACGAGGAAGTTCTTGGCCGCGGTCGCCCGACGCTCGCCGAGCGCAAGGTTGTATTCGCGCGTCCCTCGCTCGTCGGCATGGCCTTCGACCGTGATCGTGACCGACGGGTATTTCTTGAGCCACGCCGCCTGCCGCTCCAGCGTCCGCTGCGCCTGGGGCTTCAGAATCGCCTTGTCGAAGTCGAAGAAGACGCGGTCGCCGACGTTGAGGACGAGATCCTCCTGAGTGCCGGGCGCCGGTCCGACGGGCGCCGTCACCGTGCTGCTGGGCGCCTGGGTCGTCGGCTGGGACGTTACCGGCGCGGTCGTAACGGCCGCCCCCTGTCCGGACGCGCTCGCGCCGCCTGCACCGGCAGTGGACGCCGTCTCCTCCGGCGTCGTCTGGCACGCAGCGACCAAGAGCAGCGCCGCGAAAAGGCTGACGAACTTGATTCGCATCGAGTAACTCTCCTCTGCCGGGATCTGTCGGGATGTAATTCTTTGGGATTCGTCTTTGATCGATCGAAAATCGGATGCTCGCCGGCAACGACTGATTACTACGACCAATTACGTTGATCGATTACGCTGCAATCGCCAATGTAAATCGCCCATGCAGCCGCGAATTCTACCGGACCGGCGCCGGATTCGGACCGGAAATTCGCCTCGCGACTATACTGTGGCCCACTTAGGGAATCAAGGGGGACCACGCCGGGTCGGACCCGTCCACGGGGGTGAGAATTTCGCGTTCATTATAACCCGTTAGATCGATCGAATAGAGTTTTACGACCCCTTTACCATCCGGCGCGTTGGGATTTTCTCGGAAGAACATGATCACGCGTCCGTTTGGCGCCCAAGTCGGCCCCTCGACGAGATAGCCCTCGGACAGAAGCCGCTCGCCGCTGCCGTCGGGGCGCATGACGCCGATATAGAACCGGCCCTGAAGAATCTTGGTGAACGCGAGTAAATCGCCGCGCGGCGACCAGACCGGCGTCGCGTAGCGGCCGCGTCCGAAGCTGATGCGGCGCGGCGTGCCGCCGTCGGCGCTCATGACGTAGATCTGCTGACTGCCGCCGCGATCCGAGTTGAAGGTGAGCTGGCTGCCGTCGGGCGAATAGGAGGGCGAGGTGTCGATCGCCGGATGCCGGGTCAGCCGCCGCACCTCGCGGGTGCGCAGATCCATGGTGTAGACGTCCGAGTTGCCCTCGACCGCGAGGCTCATGACGATCTTGTTGCCGTCGGGCGAGAACCGGGGCGCGAAGGTCATGTTGGGAAAGTCGCCCACCACCTCCTGCTGGCCCGAATCGATGTCGAGGATATAGACCCGCGGCTGGCCGTGGAAATAGGCGAGATAGGTGATCTCCTGGGCGGTCGGCGAGAAGCGCGGGGTGAGCACCAGGCTCGAGCCGTCGGTGAGAAACTTATGATTGGCGCCGTCCTGATCCATGATCGCCAGCCGCTTGACGCGCCGGTTGGCCGGGCCGGTCTCGGCGATGTAGACGATCCGGGTATCGAAATACCCGTCCTCGCCGGTCAGGCGCTTGTAGATCGCATCGGCGATCTTATGGGCGATTCGCCGCCAGCTTTCGGCGGGAGCGCGAAAGAGAAATCCGGTCATCTGGGTCTCGGCGAACACGTCCCAGAGCCGGAAGGTGACCTTGAGCCGGCCGTCGCTTTCGCGCTCGACGGTGCCGTTGACCAGCGCCTGGGCGTTGATCTGCCGCCAGTCGCCGAAGCGCGGCCGGCGCAGCATCGCCTCGGGCTGCTGGATGAAGGCGCGTGGATCGATCGGCCGGAACAGCCCCGAGCGTTCGAGATCGGCCGAAACCACGCCGGCGATGTCCTCGCCGATCTGACGATCGGCGCCGCCGGCCACCAGCCGGGTGACGGCGATCGGCATCGGCTCGACGTTCCCGCGGGTGATGTCGATCCGGAGCTGCGCCCGGGCGGCCGGGACCGTCGCCGCAAGCATGGTCGTCGCAAGCGCGACGATCGCGAGCAGCGAGACGACGGGACCGCGAAGAATGCGCATCGGAAAAATCATGGTTTTCTTCTAGCCTCGCATTGTTGGACCCGCTTCGCCGGCCATGGCCGGCGTCGCGCGTCGTCTACACGTTACGCCGGCGGCCGAAACAGGAACGTGATCTCGCGCCATTGCTCGTACTTCTCGGGCGGCAGGTTGCGCAAGGGGCTTGCCCGGCGCACGGCGCGCATGGCGCTCTCCGCGACCGCGCGGAAAACTTCCTCGCCGGCGCGACCGAGCCGCGCCCGGTCGACGATCTCGGCCTTCTTCACCGTTCCGTCGGGTTCGAGGAAGATCCGGATCTCGACGCCGATGTCGCCCGCGTCGCGCGCTCCCACCGGAACCGACCATTTGTCCTCGACCTGGCGGCGGATGGCGTCGATCACGCTCAGCGACAAGGGCTCGTCGCGCGCCCCGCGCGACACCGGCGCCGGGGTCGGCGCGGGCGTCTGGGCGGCCGCCTTCTTGATCACGTCCTCGGCCTTCTTGGCCTTGGCGCGTTCCTTGGCCGCCAAGTTCTTGAGCAGGGACGCGAACTGTTGCGGCGCCGGCTTCTCGACCGGCTTGGCCTTGGGCTTCGGCTTGGGCGCGGGCTTGGTCGGCGGTGGCGCGATCTTGGGCTTGGGCTTCGCCTTGGCGACCTTCTTGGGCTTCGGCTTGGATTTCGGCTTCGGCGCGGGCGGCGGCGGTGGCTTGGGCGCCGCGACCTTTTCCGGCTTGAGCGGCGGCGGCGCGGTCTCGGGCGGCGGCTCGGGCTCGGCCGCGGGCACGGGCGGCGGCGCCTCGACGACCGGCTCGGGCACCCGCACCGGCTCGGGCAGCGGCTCGGCCGGCGGCGGCGGGATGTTCGCGACCTCGGCCGCCGGCTGCGGCGGCAATTCGACCGGCGCGAGCGGCTCCTCGTGCTTGGGGTCGGGCTTCGGCTCGGGCTTGGGCTCGGGCGCGGCGGTCGGCAGGTTGGTCTCGTCGGCGACCGTGTAGATGGTCACCGGGATCGGCTCCTCGATCGATAGGTCGGGCGCGAACAGCGACGGCACGCCGAAGTAGATCGCGGCCACGACCACGGCATGCAGGATGCTGGACAGGAGCGCGCCGCGCCGCATCGCTCACCCCGCCGTCTTGCCCGCCGGCGTCTTCGTCGGCGTTTTCCTCGGCGCCCCTTGATCCTCCAGCCTGCCCTGGGGCTTGGACTTTCCAACCCGGGGGCGCTCGGTGATCAGGGCGACGTTGCGGAAGCCCGCGGCGTTGAGCACGCCCATCACCGCCATCACCTGACCGTAGGGGATCGCCCGGTCGCCGCGCACGAAGATGCGCGTTTCGGGACGTTCCATGGTCACCGCGCGGAGCCTGGGCGCGAGGTCGTCGAGCGTGATCTCGGTATCCTGGAGGTAGATCTTTCCCTCGGCGTCTATCGAAACCGCGATCGGCTCGTCCTCGCCCCGGATTTCGCTCGCCCGGGTCTTGGGCAGATCGACCGGCACGCCGACCGTGAGCAGCGGCGCCGTGATCATGAACACGACCAGCAACACCAGCATCACGTCGACGAAGGGCGTGACGTTGATCTCGGCCATCAGGCTGCGGTGCCGGCCGCGCCGTCGCGTCGCGCGTTGAACGACGGTGGCCATCAGACGACCTCGTCTTCCTCGAGCTGGCGCGAAAGGATCGCCGAGAACTCGGCCGAGAAGGCTTCGAGCCGGCCCTGATAGCGATCGAGGTCCGAGGACAGCTTGTTGTAGCCGATCACCGCCGGAATCGCGGCGACCAGGCCGAGCGCGGTGGCGAACAGGGCCTCGGCGATCCCCGGGGCGACCACCGCGAGCGAGGTGTTCTTGCTCGCCGCGATCGACTGGAACGAGTTCATGATCCCCCAGACGGTGCCGAACAACCCGACGAAGGGCGCGGTCGAGCCGACGGTCGCGAGAAACACCATGTAGCGCTCGAGCACCACGACCTCGCGGTCGAGGGTAAGCTGCATGGCTTGGCCGATGCGCTCCTGCAAGCCGACCACGAGCCCCTTGCCGCTCGCGGCGAGTCCGCGCGACATCGAGCGCCGCCACTCGGCCATGGCGGCGGTGAAGATCGCCGCCATGGGATGGTCGGGGCGCTTGCCGACGCGATCGTAAAGTTCTTCGAGCGAACCGCCCGACCAGAAGGATTCCTCGAAGTTCTCGGCCTGCTCGCGCAGCCGGCGGAAGCGCATCACCTTCTCGAAGATGATCGTCCATGACCAGAACGAGGCGACGAGGAGGAGCAGCAGGACCGCCTTGACCACCGGGTCGGCCTGGATGAACAACCCCCAGATCGACAGGTGCGAGGCATCGACCGATCCGGCGAGGGTGAGGGCTTCGACTGCGTTCTGTTCCATCGGCTACGGTCTCGATTGCGGTTGAACGAAGGATTGCATCTTGGCGCGAAGCTCGCCCGGCAGGCGAACCGGGCGGCCCGAGGGCGTGATGAAGGCGAGGCGGATGTCGAGCCGCGCGAGCTCGGTCTCGCCGCGCCGGACCACCTGTTCGATCTCGGCGCTCGCCCCGCCCACGGCGCGGAGCCGGGTGCGAACCTCGATCGCGTCGTCGAGGCGCGCGGGGCGCAGGTAGTCGATCGCACAACGGCGCACCGCCCAGACCGCGCCCGTGCGCCGCTGAAGCTCGCCATGCGCGACGCCCAGCAAGCGCATCCATTCGGTCCGCGCGCGCTCGGCGAACCTGAGATAATTGGCGTAGTAGACGACCCCGGCGGCATCGGTGTCCTCGTAATAGACGCGCAAGTCAAGGACATGCGCATCGCCGTCCATCCGACCCGAGGCACCCGAGGCGTCAGTCATCGGCGTCCTCCCCGGCATCGCCCAGCAGGTCGAGCTGGTCGGCGAGCGCGCGCGGCAACGCGAGCCCGAGATGGCGGAAGGTCGCCGGCGTCAACGCGCGCCCGCGCGCGGTGCGCTTGAGAAACCCCTGCTGAATGAGATAGGGCTCGATCACGTCCTCGATCGCGTCGCGCTGCTCGGACAGCGCCGCGGCGATGGTCTCGACGCCCACGGGTCCGCCGCCGTAATGCTCGGCGATGCACAGGAGATAGCGCCTGTCCATGGCGTCGAGCCCGCGCCCGTCGACGTCGAGCCGACGCAGCGCCTGGTCGGCGGCGGCGGCGTCGACGCGCTCGATCCCGGCGACGGCGGCGATATCCCGAACCCGGCGCAGCAGCCGGCCGGCGACCCTGGGCGTGCCCCGGGCGCGGCGCGCGATCTCGGCGGCGCCATCGGCCTCGAGCGTCATGCCGAGAAGCCGCGCCCCCCGGCGGACGATCTCCTCGAGCTCGTCGTCGGCATAGAAGCCGAGCCTCAGGGGAATGCCGAAACGGTCGCGCAACGGCGTCGAGATCAGCCCCGTGCGGGTGGTCGCGCCGACCAGCGTGAACGGCGGCAGGTCGAGCCGCACCGAGCGCGCCGCCGGCCCCTCGCCGATGATCAGGTCGAGCTGGAAGTCCTCGAGCGCGGGGTAGAGAATCTCCTCGACCGCCGGATTGAGACGGTGGATCTCGTCGATGAACAGGACGTCGCGCGCTTCCAGGTTGGTCAGCAGCGCCGCGAGATCGCCGGCCCGCGCCAGCACCGGCCCCGAGGTCGCGCGAAAGCCGACGCCGAGCTCGCGGGCGACGATCTGGGCGAGCGTCGTCTTGCCGAGCCCCGGCGGCCCCACCAGCAGCACATGGTCGAGCGCCTCGCGCCGGGCGCGCGCGGCCTCGACGAACACGCGCAGATTCTCGCGCAGTTGGCGCTGGCCGATGAACTCGTCGAGCGCGACCGGGCGCAGGCTCCGCTCGGGCGCGTCGTCGTCGCGGAAGTCGGGCGCGCCGATGCGGTCCTCGCTCATCGCGCGAGCTCGCGCAGGCCGTCGCGGATCAGGGCGTCGACCCCGGCGTCGGCGCCTACCCGGCGCGCCGCCGCCGCGACCGCCGAGACCGCCTCGCTTCGCCGATAGCCGAGATGAACCAGCGCCGAGATCGCGTCGCCCTCGACGCCGCCGGCGAGCGCGCCGATCGGGCCGCCGTCGGTCGCGAGCGCGATCTCGGAGGCGGCGTCGCGAAGCTCGGTCACGATCCGTTGCGCGAGCTTGGCGCCGACGCCGTTGGCGCGGCTCACCAGCGCCTTGTCGCCGCCGGCGATGGCGCGGGCGAGCTCGTCCGGGCGCAGGACCGTGAGGATCGCGAGCGCGACCCGCGCCCCCACCCCCTGGACGCTTTGGAGACGGCGGAACCATTCGCGCTCGGCGCCCTCGACGAAGCCGAATAGCTCGAAGCGGTCCTCGCGCACATGGGTCTCGATCAGAAGCTTGACCGGCTCGCCCGGCCCCGGCAGCGCGCCCAGCGTGCGGCCCGAGCACTGGACCAGATAGCCGACCCCGCCGACGTCGACCACCACATGGTCCTCGGCCAGAAGCTCGACCAACCCGGCGAGGCTCGCGATCACGACGTCGCCTCGGCGTCCGACCAGCGCCGCCGGGTGGCGGCGTGGTGGGCGTGACAGATGGCGACCGCGAGCGCGTCGGCCGCGTCGCTGCCGCTCGGCACGCAGCCGGGAAGCAGGCGGCGCACCATTTCGGCGACCTGGCGCTTGTCGGCGTGCCCCGTGCCGACCACCGATTTCTTGACCAGATTGGTCGCGTATTCGCAGACCTCGAGCCCGCGCAGCGCCGGCACCAGAAGCACCACCCCGCGCGCCTGGCCGAGACGCAGGGTCGAGGCGGCGTTGCGGTTGACGAAGGTCTCCTCGACCGCGGCCACCTCGGGACGGAACTCGTCGATCACCGCCTGGAGGCCCTCGTGAAGCTGCATCAGCCGCGCGGCGAGCGGCGCCGAGCCGTCGCTTCTGACCACGCCGTGATCGACGTGGCGCAGCCGGTTGCCGGTCGCCTCGATCACGCCCCAGCCGGTCGTGCGCAGCCCCGGGTCGAGCCCGAGCAGTCTCATGTCGCGCTCATGTCACGCTCGTCGCAAAGGGTTCGCGGTCGTCAGGCGCTGAGTTTTTTCATGACGTCGTCGGGTACCTCGAAGTTCGCCGAGACCGATTGCACGTCGTCCGATTCGTCGAGCAGTTCGAGAAGCTTGAACAGCGACGCCGCCTGTGCCTCATCGAGCGGAATCGCGTTCTGCGGCTTCCAGACGATGCGCGCGCTCTCCGCCGGGCCGAGCCGTTCCTCGAGCGCCTCGCGGACGTCGTTGAGCCGCTCCGGCGCGCAGGTGATCTCGTGGCCGAGCTCGCTCGATTCGCAGTCGTCGGCGCCGGCCTCGATCGCCGCCTCGAGCATGTCGTCGGCGCTCGCCGCCTCGGGCGGATACGAGATCGCGCCCACGTGGTCGAACATGAAGGTGACGCTGCCGGTCTCGCCGAGCGAGCCGCCGACCTTGGTGAAGGCGGCGCGCACCTCGCCCGCGGTGCGGTTGCGGTTGTCGGTCAGCGCCTCGACGATCACGGCGACGCCGCCCGGGCCATAGCCTTCGTAGCGGATCTCCTCCCACTCCGCGCCGTCGCCCGCGCCGGAGCCGCGGCTGATGGCGCGCTCGACCGTGTCCTTGGGCATGTTGGCCGCCTTGGCCGCCTGGATCGCGGTGCGTAGGCGCGGGTTCATCGCCGGGTCGGGCAATCCCGAACGCGCGGCGACCGTGAGCTCGCGAATCAGTCTCGTGAACAGCTTTGCCCGCTTGGCGTCCTGCGCGCCCTTGCGGTACATGATGTTTTTCCATTGGGAATGACCGGCCATCGTCGGACGCCACCGTTTTTCTGTGCTTATCGGTATCTTGTGAGAATCGGCCTAATGAATACCACATCCGGTGGTATGCGAAACAAATATCCGTAGCCGAGCAATGTGGCGAGATTTGGGCGGCGGCGCCGGCGTCACTCGGTTCGGCTCGCGTCGTTGGCGCGGTCCCGCGCGATCATTTCGTCGAGGCGCGCGATGCGCTGGTAGAGCCGCCGGCTGCGCGCGAGCAGGTCGCGCAGCCGGTCGGGCATGGCGGGAGCGTTCTCGGCCCCGGCGTCGAGGCAGACCTCGCGCCCGGCGAGGCGGTGGCGCTCCTCGGCGGCGGCCTCGGGGGGAATCTCGCCCGCGTGCACGGCGCGCTGAATCATGAGCCAAGCCATCATATGAAGAACCCGGGCGGTGATCCGGGTGGTCTCGCGGCTGTGGATCAGACCGATGACCGGTCGCTCCCAATGGAGGATCGAGGCGCCGGCCATATAGTCGCGCGTCTCGAGCAGCAGGTCGCTGGCCTCGTCATAGGTCTTCGAAAAGAAGCTGGTCGCCGCCAGTCCGCCGGTCTCGGGGGCCGGGGTGTCTTCGTTCGCCATGATCCTCGTCCGCTCGCGGGCGGCCCCTCGCCCCCATCCAGCCTCGCACGCAAGTCTTAACGCGGGCTTATTTATACTCCATCGGGATTATATTCCGGGCGCGCCCGGCGATCTCACAGGATGCCGCGGAGCGCATCCAAGGTTTCGTTGGGGCGCTCGGCCATGATCATGTGCCCCGAGCCCGGAAGGACGAGGAGCTCGGCCCCCTCGATCGCGGCGGCGAGCTTGCGCGCGCCCCGGAGCGGGGTCATCACGTCGTTTTCGCCGGTGATCAGCAATGTCGGGCAGCGCAGCCGCGCGGCCGCCTCGATCCCGCCCTCCCAGGCGGCGCAGGCGGCGAGATCGGCGGCGAGCACCCCGGGGGCGGCGCGCTCCAGCAGGCGCCGCGACGCGCCCAGCACCCAGAGCCCGGCCGCCGGCTGGCCGCCGAGATGGCCGGTCGGGCCGTGGCACCAGGCGACCATCAGATCGATCGCCTCGCGGTCGTTGGCCTCGGCGAGCGCCAGCAGATCGGGATGCACCGGCATCGCCGGCGCGGCGCCGAGAAGCGCCAGCGCCTCGATCCGTTCGGGCGCGCGCGCCGCCGCCTCGAGCGCGACCGCCGAGCCCATCGAGAAGCCGGCGAGCCGCGCCTTGTTCGCTCCGGCGGCGTCGAGCGCGGCGAGCAGCCAGTCGGCCATGGCGTCGATCGAGGCAAGCGGCGGGCCTTCGGAGCGACCGTGGCCGGGCAGGTCGAGCGCCAGTACCGCGCGGCCTTCCTGGGCGAACAGGCGCGCCGCCAACGCCCAGATGCTGTGGTCGAGCCCGGCCCCGTGCAGGAACGCGACCACCGGGCGCGTGGGCTCGAACGGCGCGCCGCCGGTGCTCGCGTGAACCCGCCCGCCGGCGACCGTGATATCCATCCCGCTCACGCCCGGCCCGCGGCCTTGAGCGCGCGGTCGAGATCGGCGATCAGGTCTTGGGCGTCCTCGATCCCGATCGAGAGCCGCACCAGATCCTCGCCGACGCCTGCGGCGGCGAGCGCGGCGGCGTCCATCTGCTGATGCGTCGTGCTCGCCGGGTGGATGACCAGCGAGCGCGCGTCGCCCACGTTGGCGAGATGGGAGAACAGGCCGAGCGATTCGATGAACTTCCGCCCCGCCGCGCGCCCGCCGCGAATGCCGAAGCTCAGGATCGCGCCCGCGCCACGCGGCAACAGGCGCTTGGCGAGGTCGTGGTCGGGATGGCTTTCGAGCCCCGGATAGGCGACCCAGGCGACGCCCTCGTGGGCCTCGAGGAAGGCGGCGATCGCTTGCGCGTTCTCGACATGGCGGGCCATGCGCAAGGGCAGGGTCTCGACCCCCTGGATCAGGTGGAAGGCGTTGGTCGGGCTCATGCAGGCGCCGAAGTCGCGCAGGCCCTCGACCCGGGCGCGCATGACGAAGGCCTCGGGGCCGAACTCGTCGGCGAAGTCGAGGCCGTGATAGCCCGCGTAAGGCTCGGTCAGGGCCGGGAACTTGCCCGAGGCCTGCCAGTCGAAGCACCCGCCGTCCACCAGCACGCCGCCGATGGCGACCCCGTGGCCGCCCAGGAACTTGGTGACCGAATGCATGACGATGTCGGCGCCGAGCTCGATCGGCCGGCACAGCCAGGGGGTGGCGAAGGTGTTGTCGACCAGCAGCGGCAAATCGTGCGCATGCGCCACCTTGGCGATCGCCGGCACGTCGAGCACCTCAAGCCCCGGGTTGCCCAGGATCTCGGCGAACACCAGTCGGGTCTCGGGCCGGATGGCGGCGGCGAAGGCGTCCGGATCGCGCACGTCGACGAAGCTGGTCTCGATCCCGAAGCGCGGCAGGGTATGGGCGAACAGGTTGTGGCTGCCGCCGTAGATCGAGGCCGAGGAGACGATATGTCCGCCCGCGCCCATCAGGGTCGCGACCGCGAGATGCAGCGCCGCCTGCCCGCTCGCCGTGCAGACCGCGCCGACGCCCCCTTCGAGCGCGGCGAGGCGTTCTTCGAGGACCGCGACGGTCGGGTTCGAGATCCGGCTGTAGATGTGGCCCGCGCGCGCCAGGTTGAACAGCGCCGCGGCCTCGTCGACGCCGGGAAAGACGTAGGACGTGGTCTGATAGATCGGGACCGCGCGCGCGCCGGTCGCGGCGTCGGGGGCGTGGCCCGCGTGCACGGTCAAGGTGTCGAAGCGGCGGAATTTCGAACCCGGCATGATCCCTTATCCCTCGCGGGGCGGCCGCACGTTACACCCCAAGGGCGCGGCCCGTCCAGCGTCGCCCTGCGAAGATAAAGACGGAAAAAAGGGGCCGCCGTTGCAGCGGCCCCAGGTCAACAGGGAGGCTTCAGAAAGTCCGGAGAACACACCAGGGATCAGGGAAATCCCAAGGCGTATGATTGAAGATAGGTCGTGAAACTTAAAATATGGTTAACGAAAAATAACCATGTACATTTTTTCGCGCCAAGCGGGAAATGATCCCGACGAGCCCATGAACCCGTTCATGGGCAAGGCGAGGGCGGGAACGCGGCGATGGCGGGCTGGACGGCGCTTATCATTCTGACGGCGGGGTTCGTGTTGCCGCTCGTCCATGTCGCGGTCTCGAAGCGCGGCGGGCCGTTCCTGCCGCCGCCGGGCGCGCGCTGCCCGATGGGGCCGCGCACGGGCTGGATCGTTCTGGTGCTGATGCTGGGGCCGATCGGCTGGCTTCTTTACATGCGCCGCCGTTCCGGAAAGACTCGAACGCAACGCAAGCAGGAAAGGCGAGGCCCATGAACCGGTATGTGCTGATGGCGCGATTCAACGCCTGGGTCAACGGGCGGGTCTTTGAGACGGTCGCCCAACTGACCGACGCGGCCTATCGCGAGGACCGGGGGGCCTTCTTCGGCTCGATCCACCACACGCTCAACCATCTCCTGGTGGTCGACCGGCTGTGGTGCGCGCGGATCGAGGGCGTCGATCACGGCATCCTGGCGCTCAATCAGATCCTTTATGACGACTTCGACTCCTTGCGCGCCGCGCGCGAGGCCGAGGACCGGCGCTTCATCGCGCTGGTCGAGGGCCTCGACGACGCGCGCCTCGCCGCGCCCGTCGCCTACCGGCCGCTCGCCGACGATCGCGGCGAGGACACGGCCCGCACCGACCATATCCTGCTGACGCTGTTCAACCACCAGACCCACCACCGCGGCCAGGTGCATTGCATGTTGACCCAGGCGGGGCTGGTGACGCCGCCGCTCGATCTCATCTATTTTCTCGACGAGCTCGGCCCGGGCCAGGGGGAGCGGTAGGCTGGCGCCGATCTAACCCTTCAGACCCATCACGTTAGTCGCGGAACACGCCGGCGGCGGCCGAGCGCGCGCGTTCCTTCTTGTCGATCATCGCCTTGGCGCGCGCGATCTCGGCTTCGAGATCGGCGATGTATTCGCCGAGCGCCTCGATCGACATGGCGTCGAGGTCGGGGCGCGCGGGCTTGCGCTTGCTAGCCGCGAGGTCGTCGTCTTCCATCGCGCTCTCCCTGGTCCGGGGCCGTCCGGGTCAGTATAAGGGCGCGCCCTTCCCGCTCAATAGCCGAGCCGGGGTCGCACCCGGTTGCGCAGCGGCCGGCCCGCGAGGTCGCGCCCGAGGTTGTCGAACAACAGATCGAGAGTGAGCGGGATATAGGATTCGACGTCGTCCGACGACACATGGGGCGTGACGATCAGGTTGGGCGTGGTCCAGAGCGGCGACGAGGCGGGCAACGGCTCGGGCTCGTGGACGTCGAGCAGCGCGCCCGCGAGGCTGCCCTCGCGCAGCTTGTCGGCGAGCGCAGCGTAATCGACCACCGCCGCGCGCCCCATGTTGATCAGCCCCGCCGTCGGCTTCATCCGGTCGAGCCGGCGGCGGTCGAACAGGCCCCGGGTCTCGGGCGTGAGCGGCAGGGTGACGAGCACGAAGTCGGCCCGCGCGAGCGCGTCGTCGAGCCCCTCGGGCCCCACGGTCTCGTCCGCCGCGCGCGACGGGCGGCCGTGGCGGCGCACGCCGATGACATGAAGCCCCAGGCGCTTGGCCTGGCGGGCGACCGCGCCGCCCATCCGGCCGAGACCGACGACCACCAGCGTCTTGCCCCGCGCCGGGGTCGAATAGATCGGGTCGTAGCGCCGGGCGCGCTGGCGGGTGGCGAGCGCGGGGATCGCGTTGTTGAGCATGAGGATCGCCATCAGCCCGAACTCGCCCGCCTTGGGCGCGTGCACGCCGCGGTTGTTGATCAGCCTCACCCCCGGCGGCAGCCAATCGAGCGGCAGGAGATGCTCGACGCCCGCGCCGATGATATGGATCCAGCGCAGGCGCGGCGCGCGACGGGCGAGGTCCTCGGTCGGCAGGTCCCAGCCGACGAACACCTCGGCCGTGCGCATCGAGGTCTCGAAGTTGTCGAGATCCCAGTCGATGACCGGGTCGACCCTCGCCGCGATTTGCGGATGGCGCGCCGCCGCCTCGGCGTAGCGTTCGGGCGTGATGCGGAAAACCTCTTCGCCCGCGCGATTGTTCTTGATGTGGACGCGGATTCGGCGGTTCGGATCGGCTGGGCTGGTCATCGGCTTCCTCGGACATGCTGATCTGCGCGCGACATCATAGAGCGATTTGCGCCCGCCCGCCGCCTGGGGCAGAGTAACGCCGCTCGTCGTCCAACCGGAGAAGGCCCATGACCGACTCGCTGCCCGCCACCATGACCGCCATCGAGATCGCCGCGCCCGGCGGACCCGAGGTGCTCAAGCCGGTCGAGCGGCCGAGGCCCGACCCCGTCCACGGCGAGGTGCTGATCCGGGTCGCCGCCGCCGGGGTCAACCGACCCGACGTGCTGCAACGCACGGGCGGCTATCCGCCGCCGCCGGGCGCCTCGGACATCCCCGGTCTCGAGGTCGCGGGCGAAGTGGTCGCGACCGGCCCGGGGGTCGCGGAATACGCGCTTGGCGACCGGGTCTGCGCGCTGGTCTCGGGCGGCGGCTATGCCGAGTTCTGCGCCGCGCCGGCGGTCCAATGCCTGCGCTTTCCCAAGGACTTCGACGCGATCCGGGCCGCCGCGCTCCCCGAGACCTTCTTCACGGTCTGGACCAACGTCTTCCAGCGCGCGCGCCTCGCGGGGGGCGAGCGGTTCCTGGTTCACGGCGGCTCCAGCGGGATCGGCACCACCGCGATTCAGATCGCCGCGGCGCGCGGCGCGCGGGTGTTCGCGACCGCGGGCACGGCCGAGAAATGCGCCGCCTGCGAGCGTCTCGGCGCCGAGCGCGCGATCAACTACCGCGAGGAGGACTTCGTCAAGGTCGTCAAGGAGGCGGGCGGCGGCGATGGCGTCGACGTGATCCTCGACATGGTCGGCGGCGACTATGTCGCCCGCAACGTGAAGGCCCTGCGGACCGGGGGGCGGATCGTGTTCATCGCCTTCCTCGGCGGCTCGCGGGTCGAGATCGACTTCCTGCCCCTGATGCTCAAGCGGGCGACGATCACCGGCTCGACGCTGCGCCCACGCGGGATCGAGGAAAAGGGCGCGATCGCCGCCGAGCTCGCGGCCGAGGTCTGGCCGCTGCTGGACGCCGGCCGAATCGCGCCGGTGATCGATTCGACCTATCCCCTCGCCGATGCCGCCGAGGCCCATCGGCGCATGGAATCGGGCGGCCATATCGGCAAGATCGTGCTCACGGTCTGACGCCCGAAACCCCGCGAAATCGTTGCGCCAAGCCCCCGATTGCGCCTATACGGGGGAAACCGGACCGCGTCGCGGGCCCGCGTGACCGTTAAGACCCGCGCAAGACGCGCGCCCGGGGGCGCTTCCCCCGGGTCATCTCTAGGAGGACAAATGGCGCAGCCTTTGATGCCCAAGGCCACCGCCGTGTGGCTGGTCGACAACACGACCTTGACGTTCGAGCAGATCGCCGATTTCTGCGGCATGCACGTGCTCGAGGTCCAGGCGATCGCCGACGGCGAGGTCGCGAGCGGCCTCGTCGGGCTCGATCCCATCGCCAACGGCCAGATCGACCGCGAGGACCTCGAACGCTGCCAGGCCGACCCGAGCGCGCGACTCAAGATGCGCAAGCCCCGCGACGTGCCCAAGCCCAAGGGGCGCAAGGCGCGCTACACCCCGGTCTCCAAGCGCGGCGACAAGCCCGACGCGATCGCCTGGCTGTTGCGCAACCATCCCGAGCTCACCGACGGCCAGATCGGCAAGCTCATCGGCACGACCAAGAACACTATCAACGCGGTGCGCGATCGGACCCACTGGAACAGCAGCAACATCAAGGCGCGCGACCCGGTGCTTCTGGGTCTGTGCTCGCAGCGGGATCTCAACGCGGCGATCGAACGCGCCCGTGTCGAAGGCCGCGTCCCACCCCAGCCCGAGCCCGAGGCCGCTCCCGAGATCGAAGCCGCGCCCAAGATCGAAGCCGCGCCCGAGACCGAGGCCCCCGCCCCCGAGACCAAGGGCCTGGAAAACGCCTGACGCGCCTCGAAGGCCAAGTCCGGCGCCCCGCCTCGCCCTTCGATAGACCGATTAGGCCATCT
>CAZHDF010000029.1:0-26663 GCA_964531525.1 uncultured Alphaproteobacteria bacterium
CGCCAGGTCGTAGGCGAAGAAGTCGTTGCAGGCGAAGTAGAAGTCGATCAGCCCGGTGAGCTCGAAGCCCTCGAAGAACACGTTGTCGGGAAACAGATCGGCATGGATCACGCCCACGGGCAGATCGTCGGGCCAGCACGCCTCGAGCGCCGCGAGCTCGGTCTCCAGCGTCTCGGCGAGCCCCGCGCGGACCGTGTCGGCGCGGTCGCGGCAGGCGTCGAGAAGCGGCCGCCAACCGGAGACCGAGAGCGCGTTGGCGCGCCGGATCGGAAAATCCGCGCCGGCGCGGTGCATCTCGGCGAGCGCCGCCCCCAGCGCCGCGCAATGGTCGGGCTGAATGCGTCGCGGCCAGACGCCGGTCAGAAAGCTGATGATCGCCGCCGGGCGGCCGCAAAGCTCGCGCAGCGCCTCGCCGTCGCGGCCGTGGATCGGCGTCGGACAGGGCACGCCCCGAGCGGCGAGATGGTCCATGAGGCCGAGAAAGAACGGCAGATCCTCGCGGTGGACGCGCTTCTCGTAGAGGGTGACGATGAACGGCGCGCGGTCGGTGAGCAGCAGGAAGTTGCTGTTCTCGACCCCCTCGGCGATCCCCTTGAACGAGGCGACCGCGCCGATGTCGTACTCGGCGACGAAGGCGCGAATGTCTTCGTCGGAAACGTCGGTATAGACCGCCATCGGCTCCGTCTCACGCGATCAGCGCGCGCGGCAGGTTGAAGTGCAGGGCCTCGTCGGGGCCGTCGACCTCGCGCAGGGTGACGTAGAAGCGCGCGCGCAGCGCCGCGAGCACCTCCTGGACCAGCGCCTCGGGCGCCGAGGCGCCGGCGGTGAGGCCGAGACAATTCACGGGGCCGAGCGCCTCCCAGTCGATATCGGCGGCCTGCTGGACGAGATGCGCCGACCGGCAGCCCGCGCGGCGCGCGACCTCGACCAGGCGCACCGAGTTCGACGAGTTGGGCGCGCCGACCACGATCAGGACGTCGCAATCGGGCGCGATCGCCTTGACGGTCGCCTGGCGGTTCGACGTGGCGTAGCAGATGTCCTCGCGGTGCGGGCCGCGAATCGCGGGAAACCGCCGCTTGAGAGCGGCGATGATCTCGGCGCAGTCATCGACCGAGAGCGTCGTCTGGGTGATGAAGGCGAGATGCTCGGGGTTCTCGGGCGCGATCGCCTCGACGTCGGCGACGGTTTCGACCAGAAGAACCGCCCCCGGCGGAAGCTGGCCCATGGTGCCGACAACCTCGGGATGGCCGGCATGGCCGATCAGAATGATCCGGCGGCCGGCGCGGTGATGACGCTCGGCCTCATGGTGAACCTTGCTGACCAACGGGCAGGTCGCGTCGATGAAAGGCAGGCGCCGGGTCTCGGCCTCGGCGACGATATGCTTCGCGACCCCATGGGCCGAGAAGACCACCGGAACGCCGTCGGGCACCTCGTCGAGCTCGTCGACGAACACCGCGCCACGCGCCTTGAGGCCCTCGACCACGTGGCGATTGTGGACGATCTCGTGGCGCACGTAGACCGGAGCGCCGTAGCGCGCGCGCGCCGCCTCGACGATTTGGATCGCGCGCTCGACGCCGGCGCAGAACCCGCGCGGCTTGGCGAGGAGGACCGTCAAGGGCCGTTTCGGTAGGATCCGTTTCGTCATTACCCCCGCCCCGGCCATCCGACCCTCCCGGCGGCGGCGCCCGAGGGCGCGCTTGCCGAGGATGGCGTGGCCGATTAAAGTTCCGCCCATCCCGAGGATGCCGGCGGAGCGTCGATCGACGCGCGGCACAATCTAGTATACGCCGGTCCATAACGAAACCGTTAGGAACGCCTCCATGCCGGATCCCAAGAGCACCCCCGAAACCGCCCCGGAGATCGCGAAGAAAGGCCCTTACGTCGTCGAGGTCTCCGCCGGGCGGAAATATTTCTGGTGTGCCTGCGGACGCAGCGCCAAGCAGCCCTTCTGCGACGGAAGCCACAAGGGAACCGGTTTCTCGCCGATCGTCTTCGAGGCGGAGAAGTCCGAGGCGGTCTACTTCTGCGGCTGCAAGCGCGCCAAGCGCAAGCCGCTGTGCGACGGCACCCACAAGTCCCTGTGAGGGGTCGGGCGGTGAAGACGCGTCGCGGCCCGCGCGGCATGCGCCTGGCCGGGCTGCCCCGTCGGGCGGCGCCGTTCCTGATGCTGTTCCTGGCCGGGTGCAGCCTGTTCGTCAGCACCCCCCAGCCCGCCTGCCCGCGCGTCGTGCTGGTCGACGAGGCCCGCGAGGTCACGCTTTACCGCGACGGCCCGGGGCGCGATCTGACCGACGTGCGCTATCAGGGCGCGATCGCCGGCTTCTCGAGCAAATGCGAATACGACCTCGAGGAGGGGCGCGTCGACGTCGATCTCGACCTTCAGCTCGCATTCTCGCGCGGCCCCGCGGCGCGCGAGGGCGACGGACGCTTCGACTATTTCGTCGCCATCACCGACGACGCCGACAAGGTGATCGCCAAGCGCGTCTTCTCGGTCACGCCCGAGTTCCCGCCCGGCGTCACCCGCGTCGGCGTGACCGAAGAGCTCACCCAGGAGATTCGCTATCGTCCCGCCAAGAGCGCGAGCGGCCACAAGATCTTCGTCGGATTCCAGCTCACGCGCGAGCAACTCGCCGAAAAGCGGCGCCAGAGACAACGGCAGCGGCAGTAGAGCGTCGGTTGGCCGAGAGTTTCCGGGGCCGTCTTCGGTTGACCTCGGCTCCAATCCGACTATCATCTGGCCGCCGGGCGACGCGTATGTCCGGCGATTGGGGAACATACAAACGAACCCTGCGGGAGAGATCGACCACGCCCGTGTCAGTCACGAAAGGGCTTGGATCGGCGCCGAAGGAGCAACCGCCCCGGAAACTCTCAGGCAACCGGACCGCAGGGGGATGAACCTCTGGAAAGCAGGCGCGGGCCACCCGGCGCGCGTCTCACCGAAGGGGTAAGCCCGGCAACGGGTGGAATCTCTCAGGTTCGACGACAGAGGGGGCCGCCGCCAGGTCACGCGACCGGCGGTGAAACCCTGCGACCCTGGGAGAACACCGTGAGCGACGACCAAGCGTCTTCGGTAAAGCGAACCCCGCTCTACGACCTTCATGTCGAGCTCGGCGCCAAGATGGTGCCGTTCGCCGGTTATGCCATGCCGGTGCAATACCCGGCGGGTATCCTGGCCGAGCATCTTCACACCCGCGAGAAGGCCGGGCTTTTCGACGTCTCGCACATGGGCCAGGTGCGCATTCGCGGCGCGGACGCGGCGACGGCGCTGGAGACGCTGGTTCCGGGCGACGTCGCCGGGCTCGCGCCGGGGGCGATCCGCTATTCGCTGTTCACCAACGAGGCGGGCGGGATTCTCGACGACCTGATGATCACCAACGCGGGCGACCATCTGTTCCTGGTCGTCAACGCCGCCTGCAAGGACGCCGACTTCGCCCATCTGCGCGCCGGCCTCCCGAACCACGAGGTCGAGATGGAGGCGGACCGCGCGCTTCTCGCCCTTCAGGGGCCGGCGGCGGCGACGGTGCTGGCGCGCCACGCGCCCCACTGCCAGGCGCTCGGCTTCATGCACGCGGCGTCCATGCAAATCGCGGGCATCGACTGCCATGTCAGCCGCTCGGGCTATACCGGCGAGGACGGCTACGAAATCTCGCTCGCCGAGGCGGACGCCGAGGCGCTCGCCCGCGTGCTCCTCGGCGAGCCCGAGGTCGCGCCCATCGGCCTCGGCGCGCGCGACAGTCTGCGGCTCGAGGCGGGGCTGTGCCTCTACGGCCACGACATCGACACCACGACGACCCCGATCGAGGCCGGGCTCGCCTGGGCGGTCTCGAAGCGACGGCGGGTCGAGGGCGGCTTCCCCGGCGCCGAGATCATCCTGCGCCAACTCGCCGAGGGCACGGCGCGCAAGCGCGTCGGCCTGCTGCCCGAGGGCCGCGCTCCGGCGCGCGAGCATACCGAGATCACCGATCCCGAGGGTCGCCCCATCGGCGCGGTCACCAGCGGCGGCTTCGGCCCCACCGTCGGCGGGCCGGTCGCCATGGGCTATGTCGCGTCCGAGCACGCCCGAAAGGACGGCGCGGTCGCGCTGGTGGTGCGCGGCAAGCCGCGCCCGGCGCGCGTCGTCGCCCTGCCCTTTGTTCCCACCCGCTATCACAAGCCCTGATCCCGTAGAACGGAACGCACGCCAAACGAGGAGGAACCGAGCAATGAGCGAGATGCGCTACACCAAGGACCACGAATGGCTCCGCATCGAGGGCGACGTGGCCACCGTCGGCGTCACCGATTACGCCCAGGAGCAGCTCGGCGACGTGGTCTATGTCGAGCTTCCCGACGTCGGCAAGTCGTTCAAGAAGGGCGACGAGGCCGCGGTGGTCGAATCGGTCAAGGCGGCGAGCGAGGTCTACGCCCCGGTCGGCGGCGAGATCGTCGAGGCCAACGACGCGCTCGCCGACTCTCCCGAGACCGTGAACTCGGACCCCATGGGCGAGGGCTGGTTCTTCAAGCTCAAGCTCGCCGACCGGTCCGAGCTCGACGAGCTGATGGACGAGGCCGCCTACAAGGCCCACGTCGAAGGCCTCGATTGACCCACGGCCGGGCCGCGGCGGCCCGGCGCCCGCGTTGCGATAAGCGTTGCGATAAGGAGACCGACCCATGTCCGAGGCGCGCCTTTCCCTGGTCGAACTGGAGATGCGGGGCGACTTCGTGCGCCGGCACATCGGCCCCGGCGACGATCAGATCGCCGAAATGCTCGAAACCCTGGAGCTTCCCTCGCTCGACGCCCTGATCGAGAAAACCGTCCCCGAGACGATCGTCTCGAAGGAGCCTCTCAGGCTCGCCGACCCGATGAGCGAGCGGCGCGCGCTGTCCTATCTGCGGCGCATGGCGGGGCGCAACCGGGTGTTCGTGTCGATGATCGGCATGGGCTACCACGGCACGGTGCTGCCGTCGGTCATCCTGCGCAACGTGCTCGAAAATCCCGCCTGGTACACCGCCTACACGCCCTATCAGGCGGAAGTCAGCCAGGGCCGGCTCGAGGCGCTTCTCGTCTTCCAGCAGATGATCGTCGATCTCACCGCCATGGACGTCTCGAACGCCTCGCTGCTCGACGAGGCGACCGCCGCGGCCGAGGCGATGGCCATGAGCCACCGGCTCTCCAAGAAGGATTCCGAAACCTACTTCGTCGCCCGGGACTGCCACCCGCAGACCATCGCCGTGATCGAGACCCGCGCCCGCGCGCTCGGCTTCGAGGTCGTGGTCGGCGACCCGGTGACCGATCTCGACGACCACGACGTCTTCGGCGTTCTGGTCCAGTATCCGGGCACCGACGGCGACGTCCGCGACCTGCGCCCGGTGACCGCCAAGGCTCATGAACAGAACGCGCTGGTCACGGTCGCGGCCGATATCCTGGGCCTCGTGCTTCTGACCCCGCCGGGCGAGATGGACGCCGATATCGTGGTCGGCTCGACCCAGCGCTTCGGCGTGCCCATGGGCTACGGCGGGCCGCACGCCGCCTATCTCGCGACCCGCGACAAGTTCCGTCGCCAGATGCCCGGGCGGGTGATCGGCGTCTCGATCGACGCCCAGGGCCGCCCCGGCCTGCGCATGGCCATGCAGACGCGCGAGCAGCATATCCGGCGCGAAAAGGCGACCTCGAACATCTGCACCGCCCAGGTGCTGCTCGCGATCATCTCGGCGTTCTACGCGGTCTATCACGGCCCCGACGGGCTCAAGCGCATCGCCGGGCGGGTGCATCGCATGACGCTGATTCTCGCCGAGGGACTCAAGCGGCTCGGCTTCGAGGTGGCGACCGAGGCGTTCTTCGACACGATCACCGTCCATGTTCCGGGTCAGGCCGCGCGGATCGCGGCCAAGGCGCGCGAATCGCGCATCAATCTGCGCCTGATCGACGCCGACCGTCTGGGAATCACCTTCGACGAGACCACGACCCGGGCCAACCTGCGGGCGCTGTGGCGGGTGTTCGCGACCGGCGGCGACCGGCGGCTCGACGTCGACCGGCTCGACGAGGAGGTCGGCGAATGCCTGCCCGCGCCGCTGCGCCGGCAAAGCGCCTTCCTGACCCATCCGGTGTTCCGCCTCTACCACGGCGAAACCGAGATGCTGCGGTACTTGCGCTGGCTCGCGGCCAAGGATCTGGCGCTCGACCGCTCGATGATCCCGCTCGGCTCCTGCACCATGAAGCTCAACGCGACCACCGAGATGATCCCCATCACCTGGCGCGACTTTCGGGCCATGCATCCATTCGCGCCGCTCGACCAGGCCCAGGGCTATCAGCAGCTCTTCGAGGAACTCGAGGACATGCTGTGCCGGATCACCGGGTTCGACGCGGTTTCGCTGCAACCCAACGCGGGATCGCAGGGCGAGTTTTCGGGGCTCTTGACCATCCGCCGTTATCACGAGGCGCGCGGCGAGGGCGGGCGCGACGTCTGCCTGATCCCGGCCTCGGCCCACGGCACCAACCCGGCGAGCGCGACCATGGCGGGCTTGCGCGTCGTCACGGTCGCCTGCGACGATCATGGCAACGTCGACGTCGACGACCTCAAGGCCAAGGCCGCCGAGCACGCCGATCACCTCGCCGCGCTGATGATCACCTACCCCTCGACCCACGGCGTGTTCGAGGAGGCGATCCGCGACATCTGCCGGATCGTCCACGACCACGGCGGGCAGGTCTATTTCGACGGCGCCAATCTCAACGCGCTGGTCGGGATTGCGCGGCCGGCCGAGATCGGCGCCGACGTCTCGCACATGAACCTGCACAAGACCTTCGCCATCCCCCACGGCGGCGGCGGGCCGGGGGTGGGGCCGATCGGCGTGCGCAAGCACCTCGCCCCCTATCTGCCCGATCACCCCGTGGTCGACGGCGTCAACCCGGCGGCGGCGGGCGGCGGCGGCACCATCGGCGCGATCGCCGCCGCGCCCTGGGGCTCGGCCGGGGTGCTGCCCATAAGCTGGGCCTATATCGCCATGATGGGCGCCGAGGGACTGCGTCGCGCGACCGAGGTCGCGATCCTCAACGCCAATTACATCGCCCGCCGCCTCGCGCCCCATTATCCGGTTCTCTACACCGGCAAGAACGGGATGGTGGCGCACGAGTGCATCATCGATCTGCGGCCGATCAAGGCGGCCACGGGCGTGACCGTCGACGACATCGCCAAGCGGCTGATCGACTACGGCTTCCATGCGCCGACCATGTCGTTCCCGGTGCCCGACACGCTGATGATCGAGCCGACCGAGAGCGAGGCCAAGCGCGAGCTCGACCGCTTCTGCGACGCCATGATCGCGATCCGCAAGGAGGTCGCCGCGATCGAGGCGGGCAAGGCCGACCCCAAGAACAACCTTTTGCACAACGCGCCGCATACCCATCACCTTCTGCTCGAAGGCGACTGGACGCCGCCGTACTCGAAGGAGGCCGCGTTCTTCCCGATCCACAGCCTGCGCGAGGACAAGTACTGGCCGCCCGTGGCGCGGATCGACAACGTCTACGGCGACCGCCACCTGGTCGCCACCTGCCCGCCGCTCGACGACCAACGCGAGGCCGCCGAGTAGGCAACGGCGGGGCCAACGCAAAACCGCCGCTCGCATCGCGCGGGCGGCGGTTTTTTTTCGGGTTCGGCCCGAAGGCCGGGTAATGATCGGCGCCCGAGGGGCTTTATGCGCCGAATAACCGCCTACGCTTCCGCAAGCGCTCGGGCGCGCCTTCGAAGATGAACGGATTGAGAAAGATGCGCCGATTAAACAGGTTGCGCTCGATCTCATTCAAGCTCGCCTCCTTGCAGACGTCGTCCCAACCGGCGCGGATCGCTTCGATTTGCCGGATGATGATGTCTTCCGCCGCCTTTTGATCAAGCTGGAAGTTTCGCGCCGCCTCCAGACAGGTCGCCAGATTGCTCATGCGCTTGCCGTCCACGATCAGCATGGCCTGGCTTGCCTCATTGCCAGACCGGTTTTGCGGGCAAATGTCATAGGCGGGCGTCAGGGTCAGGCGCTCGCCGTCCCAGAAGCCCGCGTGATTGCGGGCGTGGTCGTCGGTGTTGCCGCACAGGATGTTGAACACAAGCCGTCCGAACAGTTCACGCAGGGTCGCCTTCGGCGACGCGAAGCGGTGCCGGATGATTTCCGCCAGATCTTCATAGCTGGCGTAACGCGCCATCATCTCATCGAGACCGAAGAGCGTGAGCGCCGAGACCATCGCCTTGCGCCGCCAGCCGCCTTCCGCTTTTACGCGGTCGAACCGCTCCACCAGAAGCACATCCCTTCCCGCGACACGCTCGAGATGCACCTGGGCGATGTCGAGCCCCGCCTTGGCGGCGAGCCGCATGGCGACATATTCCGCCTTCACCACATTGTAAGTGTCGGTCGAGGATGAGAACTTGGCGATCATCTTGCGACCACCATCCTCGATCATTGCCTTCGGTCGCGCGCCACCGAGGGAGCTGCCATGGAGCAGCGCCCGATCGAGAGCGGGCGTCAGCGGAATGCCCTTGTCCACTTTCTCGGCCGCATTCACCAGCTCTTCCAGTTTCGCGGTTTGCGCCGCACGGGGAACATAGTTTCTCGGGGAGGTCTGGAAATCCAATGCGCCGGCACGGTCCGAACCGGATTCCAGAAGGTATGTCAGCTCATCGAGCGCGCCGATATCCGCATCCTTGCCCTTGCGTCCGAATTTGTGGTTCAGGATGACGCGGCGCCCCCAGGCATCCGGCGCGCCGTCGCGCAGGCACCCGGCCATGTTTAGCCCGGGTTCGGGCGGGATGGCTCCGCTCCGCAGTGGAAGTTCCGGTTCGTAGATCGGAATTGCATCTTCCCGATCCAGATAGCTCCGGCCATAGTTGAAGATCAGGCGTTCGCCATCGCGCGCAAGGCGACCGGCGACCACCGGCTCGGTCGCGCCGGGCAACCAAATCCAGACGTACGCTTCTTCCGGGGCTTCGTCGGGGCGGCGCCTAGAATTCATCTTTTACCCTCTTCGCGCCGGGCCGAACCGCCTTGGGCAACAAGGTCAGCTTGTCGCGCGTCATCGACAGGTGTCTGGTCAGCGTCGTTGGTTCGGCCTCGAACAGACGCAGGCCGACGATCGCCGCCAATTCGAAGACGGCGCCGATGGAGCAGCCCATATCCCCCTTCTCGATCCGGTGGACGAGGCCGCGCGACACGCCCGCGCGCTCCGCGATATCCGCGACGGTCAGCTTGCGCTCGACGCGCGCGTTGTGGATCATCAGCCCGAGGAGTTGCGCGGCTTCGCGGGCATACCGGGAATAGCTTCTGTTCGCGGGCTTGGCCATCTGCGTCTCGTTGTTTCACGAATAGATCATATGAGTACATCATGCGCTATTTATAGGGCATTCTAGCGGAACTCAAACGTTTCGGAAAGCGGTTGGTTCCATAAACAGATCGTAAATCCTGATAATAATCTGTTTATAGGTCATTGCCCTTCTCTCCCTCGCCTTTCAAGCCGTGCCCGTCGCGGCCTTGACGATGCCCGGGCAGCATTCCGCATCCGTCGGGGCCGGAACACGAGAGAAGGACCGGCTCCACTTCCGCCAAGGGAGGGAAGTGAGGGCGAGAGCGCGGGCCGGTGCCCGTCGGTCCGAATCAAAACCGCCGCTCGCATCGCGCGGGCGGCGGTTTTTTTCTTGGTCCGGCCCCGGAGGACCGGGCGATCGTCAGTGGAGCTTGTTCTCGACCTCGGCGATCGCCTCGTCGGCGAGCTTCGCCTGGGCCTTGGCATCGAGCGTGGTGGCGAGCAGCGCCCGCGTCGCCCGGAGCCCGAGATCGACCGCGGCGGCCTTGACCTCGGCGAGCGCCTCCTGCTCGGCGCGCGCGATCCGGTCCACGGCCTGCTGCTCGCGGCGCGCGAGCTGATCGGCGAGCTGCTCGGCGCCGTGGCGGGCGATCCGCTCGGCCTCCTCGTGGGCGTGGGCGAGGATCGCCTCGGCCTCCTTCACCGATTCGTTGTAGCGCCGCTGTTGGCCGGCGTAGAGGGCCTGGGCCTCCTCGCGCAGGCGGACCGCCTCGTCGAGCTCCTCTCGGATCTTCTTGGTCCGCTCATCGAGCGCCGCGCCGAGCATTCGCCCGACGGGGCGCCAAATCAGCGCCACGAAAATCAGGAAGCCGACGGCAACCCAGAATTCCGCGCCGAACATCACCGACCCTCCCGCGTCGCGGTCTCGATCGCGGTCTTGACCAGCGCATCGTCAACCGGCGCGCCGACCAACCGTTCGGCGGCGCTTTGCGCGATCTCGGCGGCGACCGATTCGATGCCCGCGAGCGCATCGACCTTGGCCTTGGCGATCCGCGCCTCGGCCTCGCTCAACCGCTTGGCGAGCTCGGCGTCGAGCGCCGCGATCCGCGCCTCGGCCTCCTTCGCGCGCGCTTCGGCCGCTTCGGCCAGCAACGCCTGCGCCTTGGCGCGGGCCTCGGCCATCGCCTTCTCGTACTCGGCGAGCACGGCGTCGGCCTCGGCCTTGAGGGTCGCGGCCGCGTCGAGATCGTGGGCGATCTTGTCCTGACGCGATTCGAGCACCTCGCCGATCCGCGGCAGCGCGATCCGCGCCATCAGCAGATAGAGAATGACGAAGGTGATCGCCAGCCAGACGAGCTGGGGCGAAAAGACCTCGGGGTCGAGCTGCGGCATCGCGTGTTCGCCTACTTCCAGGGCCGCTCGGGCGGGTCGTCCGCCGTCGCCGGCCGAGACGTTCTAGCCGAACAGAACCAGGAACGCGATCAGCAGCGCATAGAGCGCCACCGCCTCGACCAGGGCGAAGCCCAGCATGGTCGAGGGGAACACTTCCGGGCGGGCGGCCGGGTTGCGCGCCACGGCGGAGATGAACGAGGCGAAGATATTGCCGATGCCGGCGCCGACGCCGCCGAGACCGATCACCGCGAGACCCGCCCCTATCAGCTTGGCCGCTTCTACTTCCATGGTTAGGTTCCTCTGATCTTTATGTGACTACCGGTCCTGTGAACGCATCCCGCCTCGCTCAATGCAGATGCAGCGCATCGTTGAGATAGAGGCAGGTGAGAATGGTGAAGACATAGGCCTGAAGGATCGCGACCACGACCTCGAGACCGAACAGAAGAACGATGACCAGCACCGGCGCGAACCCGAGAAGCCCGAGCAGCACGACGAAACCGCCGAACACCTTGAGCATGGTGTGCCCGGCCATCATGTTCGCGAACAGCCGCAGCGACAAGGTCACCGGGCGCGCGAGGTAGGAGACGATCTCGATCGGCACCAGCAGCGGCGCCATCATGATCGGCACGCCCGAAGGCATGAAGAAGGTGAAGAAGCGCAAGCCGTGCTTGACCAGCGCGACGACCGTCACGCCCAGGAACACCACCAACGCCAGCGCGAAGGTAACGATGATATGGCTCGTCACCGTGAAGCTGTAGGGCAGAAGCCCGAGCATGTTGGCGAACAGGATGAACATGAACAGCGAGAACACGAAGGGAAAGAACCGGCGCCCCTCGGTGCCCACGTTGTCGCGGATCATGCCGGCGACGAACTCGTAAGAGAGCTCGGCCATCGACTGCCAGCGCCCGGGCACCATCGCGCGCCGGCTCATGCCGGCGACGAGGAACACCGTGACCGCGACGATCGCGATCACCATGAACAGCGACGCGTTGGTGAACGAGGCGTCGATGCCCCCGAGATCGATGGGGACGATCGTGCTGATCTCGAACTGCGATAGCGGACTTTCAGCCTCTGCGGCCACGCTGCCCTGCCGTGTTCTATTCTCGGGACCCGGCGCCGCGATCGCCGCCGTTCCCGTCCCCATCCCTGCCTTCGCCGGAAATTCGCTGCGCCCGGCGATAGACGTTCAACCCCCCGGCAGCCGCGCCGAGAAAGAAAAAAATCACCAAAAACAAAGGCCGCGTCGCCAGCCAGTCGTCAAGCACCCATCCGATGCCCACGGCCACGGCGAGCGTGCCCACCATCTCGATCGCCACCTCGAAGGCCATGCCGAAGGACGCGTTCCTGGGACCACGCGGTCCCCGCCACCCCTGCCGGTCGAGCTCTTCCCGCGCCTTCCTCAGGCGGGCGTCGAGATCGTCCGGCGGCGGCTTTCGCATCCTCATCGGCGCCCCATCCGGCGGCCGGGGCGAGGCATTCGCGAAAGCGAAACCCCACCCCGAGGCGGGCGAACCATACGGGCTGGGTCTACCCCTGTCAAGATTCAATGACCTTTAGGCAAGCTATTGACAAAAAAGCGCTTTATACGCTCGCGCAACCTCTCAGGCGGTCGCCCGCAGGGCCTCCGCCGTTTGCAGATCGACCGACACCAGACGCGAGACTCCGCGCTCGCTCATGGTCACGCCGAACAGCCGATCCATGCGCGCCATGGTCATGCGATGGTGGGTGACGACGATGAAGCGGGTCGCCGATCCGCGGGCGATCTCGTCGACCAGATCGCAGAAACGCTCGACATTGGCGTCGTCGAGCGGCGCATCGACCTCGTCGAGCACGCAGATCGGCGTCGGGTTGGTGAGAAACACCGCGAACAGCAGCGCGAGCGCGGTCAACGCCTGCTCGCCGCCCGAAAGCAGCGACAGCGATTGCAGCCGCTTGCCCGGCGGACTCGCCATGATCTCGAGCCCGGCGTCGAGGGGGTCTTCCGAATCGACCAGCGACAGATGCGCCCGCCCACCGCCGAACAGGCGCGTGAACAGGGCGCCGAAATGGCCGTTGATGGTCTCGAAGGCGGCCAGCAATCGCTCGCGCCCCTCGCGGTCGAGGCGACCGATCGCCTGGCGCAGCCGCGCGATCGCGGCCTCGAGATCGGCGCGTTCCTCGGCGAGCGCCGCGAGCTGCTCGCCGACCTCCGCGGCCTCTGCCTCGGCGCGCAGGTTGACCGCGCCGATGGCCTCGCGCTCGCGGACGAGCTTGGCGAGCCGAGCCTCGATCTCCTCGGCGGGCGGCACCGCGTCCGGGTCCTCGACATGGGCGAGTCCGGCGAGATCGGCGGCGGCGCAGCCGAGCCGCTCGGCGATCGCGCGCAGGACCTCCTCGCGCATCGCGGCGGCGCGCGCCTGCTCGCCCTCGCGGCGCACCCGCTCCTCGCGCGCGGCCGCCGAGGCGGCGTCGCTTTCCTTGAGCGCCCGGTCGAGCGCGTCGAGCCGCGTCTCGGCCTCGGCGACCGCGTCCGCCGCCTCGGCGGCCGCGCGCTGGGCCTCGCCGAGCTCACTTAGAAGCGTCGCGCGCTCGGCGGCGATCGCGGCCGGGCGCTCGGCGATCGCGGCGAGATCGGCTTCGGCCGATTCCCGGCGCGCGGCGAGCTGGGCCAGGCGCTGGGACGCGCCCTCGGCGCGCTGGCGCCAGGACTCGCGCTCGGCGGCGACCTCGTCGAGCCGCTCGCGGCGCAGCGCCGCGTCGCGGCGCAGGGTTTCGAGCGCATGCTCTCGGGCCGACAGTTCGCCCCGGCGCTCGGCGAGCCGGGCGCGCAGGCGTTCGAGTTCGGCGCGATCGTCGCCCTCGGCGGCGATCTCGGCGCGCGCGGTCTCGGCGGCGGCGCGCGCGGCGGTCGCCTCGGCGAGATCGGCGGCTAGCCGTTCGGCGGTCTCGCGCAGGTTCTCGCCGCGCTGGGCGCGAGCGGCGGCGCGCGCCGAGGCGCGGGCGCGCTCCTCGCGGGCGACGTCGCGGGCGCGCTCGGTCTCGCGCAGGCGCTCGCGCGCCCGGGCCTCGGCGGTCTGGGCCTCGCCGAGCGCCGTCCGTGCCTTGTCCTGCGCCTCGGCCTCGGCGGCGCGGCGCGCGCGGGCCTCGGCCAACTCGGCGCGCACGGCGGCGAGCCGGTTGCGCTGGCGCAGCCGCCGCGCGGCCGGGGTCTCGGCCTCGGCGGCGACCACCAGCCCGTCCCAGCGCCAGAGCGCGCCGTCGCGGCTGACCAATCGTTGCCCTTGGGCGAGACGCCCCTGGAGGCGCGCGCCGTCGGCGGCCTCGACGACTCCGATTTGGCCCAGGCGGCGAGCGAGCGGGGCCGGTGCCTCGACCACTTCGGTCAGCGGCGTCGCACCGTCGGGAAGCGCCGGCGGATCGCCGGAGAAGTCGAGCCCGGTCCAGCGCAGCGGCGCATCCTCGGCGAGCGAGGCCGACAGATCCTCGCCGAGCGCCGCGGCGAGCGCCGCCTCGTAGCCCGCGCGCGCCGAAACCGCGTCGATCACCGCCGGCCAGCGACCCTCGCGCTCGGCGTCGAGAAGATCGGCGAGCGCGCGCTCCTCGGCGTCGAGCGCGGCGAGCACGGTCTCGGCGGCCTGGGTGGCCTCGCGCGCCGCCCGTTCGGCGGCTTGGGCGGACTCGCGGACATGCTCGGCCTCGTCGAGCGCCGCGCGGGCGGCGTCGAGCCGGGCCTCGACCGCGGCCAGGGCCTCGTCGGCGTCGCCGTCGGCGATTTCGCCCCCGTCCTCGGCGGCGAGCGCGGCCTGCTCGACCTCGACCTCGCGGGCGCGGGCGCGCAGGCGCTCGATCCGGGCGTCGAGATCCTCGATCTGACGGTCGATCGCGAGACGGCGCGCCTCGGCGGCGGCCAGTCGACCGGCGAGGCTTTCGACCGCCGCCTCGACCGCCGCCGTCTCCGCGCCCGCCTCGTCGCGGGCGGCGAGCGCGGCCTGCTCGGCCTCGGCCTCGCCTTCGCGGGCGGCGGCGAGGCGCGCGGTCTCGGCGTCGAGCTTGGCCATCGCGTCCTCGGCGTCGCGGGCGAGCGCGGTCTCGCGCTCGACGTCGGCGTCGATTTGAACGAGCCGGGCGTCGAGCGCGCGGCGAACCTCGTTGAGGCGGCGCTCCTCGGCGTCCAGCGAAACCTGGCGGACTTCGAGCCGATGAAGCGCGGCGCGCGCGCTCTGCTCGACCTCGCGCAGCGGCGGCAGGGCGGCCGCCGCCTCGGTGCGCGCGGTCGCGGCGCGGGCGGCCGCCCGCTCGGCCTCGCCCACGGCGCGCCCGGCGGCATCGAACGCCTGATCGGCGGCGATCACCGCGTCCTCGGCCGCGCGCCAGCGGCGATGAAACAGCAACGCCTCGGTCTCGCGAATGCGCTCGCTCACTCGGCGGTAGCGATTGGCCTGGCGGGCCTGGCGCTTGAGCCCCTGGAGCTGGGTTTCGAGCGCCCCGGTCACGTCGTCGAGACGTTCGAGATTGGTTTCCGCCGCCGACAGCCTGAGCTCGGCCTCGTGACGGCGACTATGCAGGCCGGTGATGCCGGCGGCCTCGTCGAGCAGGCCGCGTCGCTGCGCCGGCTTGGCCGCGATCAACGAGCCGATGCGCCCCTGGCTGACCATCGCGGTCGAGCGCGAGCCGGTCGCCTCGTCGGCGAACAAAAGCGCGACGTCGCGGGCGCGCGTCTCCTTGCCGTTGATGCGGTAGACCGATCCCGCCCCGCGCTCGATTCGGCGCGAAACCTCGATCTCGCTGTAGTCGTTGAACATGGCCGGCGCGCTGCGCGCCGCGTTGTCGAGAAGGACCGAGACCTCGGCGTAGTTGCGTTTCGGCCGCGAGGCGCTGCCGCCGAAGATAACGTCGTCCATCTCGCGGCCGCGAAGCTGGCGAGCCGAAGTCTCGCCCATGACCCAGCGCAAGGCTTCGACCAGGTTCGACTTGCCGCAGCCGTTGGGACCGACGATCGCCGTCAGCCCCGGCTCGATCAAAAGATCGGTCGGATCGACGAACGATTTGAACCCGGTCAGCCGAAGCCGCGTGAAATGCACGCGCGATGCTCCAGTCTCAGGAACCCGACAGGAGCGGGTCGATCACGGCGGCGAAGTTCTCGACCGGCTGCGCGCCGAGCAGCTTTTGGCCGTTGATGAAGAAGGTCGGGGTCGAATCGACCTCGAACACCTGCGCGCCGGTGAGCCGCTCGCGCAGGATGCGGTCGATCAGCGCCTTGTTGGTGAAGCAGGCGTCGATCTCGTCGCCTGTCAACCCGCCGAGCCGGCCGATGCGCTTGAGCGCCGCCGCCGGATCGGGCGCGCGCGACCAGGTCTTTTGGCTGCCGAACAGGACCGAGAGGAAATCGAAGTACCGATCGGGCCCGGCGCAATGGGCGAGCGCCGCGGCGAGCAGGGCCGCCCGGTCGAACGGGAAGTCGCGATAGACCAGCCGCGCCTTGCCGGTATCGATATACCGCGCCTTGAGGTCGGGGAGGATGTTGAGGTGGAAGTTCGCGCAATGCGGACAGGTCAGCGACGAATACTCGATGATCGTCACGGGCGCGTCGCGGTCGCCCAGGACGAGATCGCTGTCGTCGACCGTCTTGCCGGCGGCGAACGCCGGAGACGCCGCGGCCGCCGCCGCGAGCAGACCGATCGTCGCCAACGCCTTTCTGCGCGTGATCAAGGGCCGCTCCATCTCTCGATTTCCAGGGGAATTGGCATGCGCGGCGAGTATACGGGCCGCCGTCTCGCGCCTCAAGCGCCGTGTCGGGCGGCGGCACGGGACAGACCCGAACGCCCCCGGCGCGCAACGCGCGCCGGCAAGCGCGACCGCGCGCCCGAGCTTATGCGAGGGAAGCCTGCGTGGCGTCTGAACGCCCGGCGGGCCAAAGGCCCGGCGGCATGAATTACCGCTACCCTCGCTCGCTGCCGAGAACCGCGCGCCCGAGCCGGTCGAGCGCCGCGCGCAGGTCCTCGTCGGCGTCGGCGAGCAGGGTCGCGAGCAGCGCCTCGCCGTCGCGGTCTAGCGGCTTGGGGCCGCGCGCGGGCGCCATGGCCGGGCGCGGCAACGGCCCCTGAACGAGCGCCAGGCGCGTGACCGCCGGAAAGCCGAAGTGGCGCGCGATGCGCTCCAGGATCTGGGGTTCGAGATGGGCGAGCTCGACCGCGAAGCCGCCGCCGACGCGCAAAGTGAGAACGCCGTCGCGCGAAAGCCGGATCGGGCAGGTGAAATCGGCGATCGAGCGACCGACGATCTCGGACCAATCGGTCAGCAGCCCGGCCTCGGCGAAGCCCTGGCGTCGGAACAGCGCCCCCGCCGCGCCGGGGATCGCCGCGCCCAGCGGCCTCGGCCCCCACCCGCGCGCCTTGGCGCGGCCGCCGGCGGCGGTCTTGCCGCGCGTCTTGTCGCCGGATTTCGCCATCTTCCCGATCCCGCGCGCGAGCGCCGCGCGACCCTTCCCATGCTGTCGCCGCGTCGCCGTCCGTGGCAGACTGCGCGCGAGCTTTCCTTCTTGGTGACACGACGTGGCGCGACGGTCAACGCGTGAATCGATGGACGATCTCTCCCCTCGACCCGAGGCCGGGGCGCTGCTTGCCTGGTACGACCGTCATCGTCGAACGCTGCCCTGGCGCGCGGCCCCGAACGAGCGCGCCGATCCTTACCGGGTCTGGCTTTCCGAGATCATGCTTCAGCAAACGACGGTCGCCACCGTCGGCCCCTATTTCCGCGCCTTCGTCGCCCGCTGGCCGCGCGTCGAGGATCTCGCGGCGGCGCCGCTCGACGACCTGCTCCACGCCTGGCAGGGGCTCGGCTACTACGCCCGGGCGCGCAATCTTCACCGCTGCGCGCGGGTGGTGGCGGGCGAGCTCGGCGGGCGCTTCCCCGCCGACGAGGCGGCGCTGCGCCGCCTGCCCGGGATCGGCGCCTACACGGCGGCGGCGATCGCGGCGATCGCGTTCGACCGTCCGGCGACGGTGGTCGACGGCAATGTCGAGCGCGTGATGGCGCGTTTGTTCGCGCTCGACGGGCCGCGCGCGACGATCAAGCCGGCGCTCCGCGCGCGCGCCGCCGCGCTCACGCCCGATCGCCGGCCAGGCGATTACGCCCAAGGGGTGATGGACCTGGGGGCGACGGTCTGCACGCCGCGCGCCCCCGCCTGCGACCGCTGCCCCTGGGCCGGGGCCTGCCGAGGACGCCAGCTCGGGATCGCCGAGGTTCTGCCCCGCCGCGCGGCCCGCGCGCGCCGGCCCGAGCGCCACGGCGTCGTCTTCTGGGCGCGGCGCGACGACGGCGCGATCCTCCTTCGCCGCCGGGCCGAGAACGGCCTGCTCGGCGGCATGATGGAGTTCCCCTCGACTCCCTGGCGCGAGACGCCCTGGACCCTGGAGGAGGCGCGCGCGCATGCGCCGATCGAGGCCCGCTGGCGACCCCTCGACGGCGCGGTGCGCCACGTCTTCACCCATTTCGCGCTCACCCTGTCGGTGGCCCTGTCCCTGGACGACGCCCCGGCGCGCGACGGAAGCGACGGCGTCTGGCGACGCCCCGAGGACTTCGCGGCCCTCGCGCTGCCGACGGCGATGAAGAAGGTCGCGCGCTTGGTTCTTGGGCAAGCGGCGATCTAACCCGGCGAATCCCGGAGGCGCGCGAGAACCCGGGCGACGGGGGCGAAGGCGCGGCGGTGGTGCGGCGTCGGGCCGCGCGCATCCAGCCCTTCGCGGTGCAGGGCCGTGCCGTAGCCCGCGTTGCGCTCCCAGCCGAAGCCCGGATAGCGCCGCCCGAGGCGCGCCATCAGCCGGTCGCGGGTCACCTTGGCGACGATCGAGGCGGCGGCGATCGAAAGCGAGCGCGAATCGCCGCCGACCACCGCGGTCGCCGGACAGGGAAGCGGCGGCAGGCGATCGCCGTCGACCAGGACATGGCCGGGCGCGACCCCGAGGGCGGCGACCGCGCGCTGCATGGCGAGCAGGCTTGCGCCGAGGATGTTGAGCCGCTCGATCTCGGCGACGCTCGCCGCGCCGAGGCCGATGCGCGCGGTCTCATAAAGCGCGGCGTAGAGCGCCTCGCGGCGCGCCGGGCTCAGGCGCTTCGAATCCATGATCCCCTCGGGCGGCGCGGCGCGGCGGTCGAGGATCACCGCGGCGGCGATCACCGGCCCGGCCCAGGGTCCGCGCCCGACCTCGTCGACCCCGGCGACCGGCCCCGGCAGGCCGGCCTCGAGCGAGAGGTCGGGGCTCGGGCGACGGCGCGCGCTCATTCGCCGGCCCGCTTGGCGGGCGGGGCATCGCCGGCGCCAGGGGGCGCATCGGAGGACGCATCGGGGGACGCGGCCCCTCCGGTCTCGGATGGGTTCTCGGGTGGAGTCTCGGGCGGGTCCGCGGGCGGCGCGGCGGGCGGCTTCGATGCGCGTCGGGCCCGGAACGCGCGCCACCGCGCGACGCCCGCGAGTGCCAGTCGGCGGGCGCCGCGCGCGGCGTGATCGGCGGTCTCGCGCATCGCCGCGGTCTCGTCCGGATAGAGAACCGTCATCAGCTCGTTGAGCGTCGAGATCCCGGTGGTCGCGAGCGCGTGCATGCGCCGCGCGAGCGCGAGCCACAGGGGGCTGATCACCAGGCTCAGCACGATGACGGTCACCACGAGGCGGTAACCCTCGGTGTCGATCAATCCGTTGCCAAGGCCGAGCGCGGCGAGCAGGAACGAGAACTCGCCGACCTGGCCGAGCACCACGCCGGTGAGAAAGGCGCTCGGCCAGGGCTCGCGCAGAAGGCGCAGGATCGCGATGTTGAGCGCCGTCTTGCCGAGCGTGACGACGAGCAGCAGCACCAGCACCGCGCCCAGGTTCGCCCAGATGTAGTCGAGGTCGATCAACAGCCCGATCGAGAGGAAGAACACCATCATCAACAGGCTCTGCACCGGGCGAGTCGCCTGGATCATGGTCTGGCGGTCGGTGCTGTTGCCGATCAAGAGGCCGGCGAGAAAGGCGCCGTAGGCCGCCGACAGGCCGAGAAGGCCGCTCGCGGTCGCGGCGGCGAAGCAATAGGCGAGCGCCGCCAGCGGCGTGAGGTCGTGATCGCCCACCACCCAGCGCGCGAGCGGCAGCGCGATCCGCTGGCGACGGCTCAGATACCAGACGAACAGCGCCAGCACGGCGGCGGCGAGCGTCATGGGGAGCAGCGTCCAGAGGTCGAAGCCCGTCTCGCTCGCCATGGCGTTCAGCGCCAGCATCATGGGAACCACGGCGAGGTCCTGGGCGATCAGGATACCGATGGCGTTGCGTCCGACGGGGCCGCGCAGCTCGTCGATGTCCTCGAGCATCTTGACCGCGACCGCCGTGCTCGACAGCGCGACCGCGAAGCCGAGCAGCACGGCGAGCTCGATTCGCCAGCCGAGAAACTGCGAAAGCACGAGCATCACCGCGAGCCCGACCGCGATCTGGAGCGCGGTGCCGAACAGCGCGATGCGCAGCGCGCGCTTGAAGGCGCGGAGGCTGAGCTCCATGCCGATCAGGAACAGAAGCAGGAGAACGCCGAGCTCGGCCAGCAGCGCGATCTGGTCGCGGTCCTCGACCAATCCGAAGCCGGTCGGGCCGAGCACCACGCCCGCGATGATATAGCCGACGATCGCCGGTTGCCGCAGCCGCGTCAGCGCGATGCCGCAGATCAAGGCGACCACGGCGATCAGCGCGATAAAGGTGAGCCCCTGATGGACCGGCATGTCGCGGCGATTGTAGCATCCCGGGCCGACGGGACCGTTAATCGGAATGCGACTTCGAAGCGCAAAAAAATCGAAGCCGTCGCCGCACCGGGCGCTCGCCGGATCACGGCGGGAACAGGCCGAGCTGATCGCCGGCGCGCGGCGGCGGGCGGAAGCGCCCGGTGTCGAACGACCAGTCGCGCTTGGCGATGCCCAGCCGCCGACAGGCCAGCGCGAAGCGCGCGGCGATCAGGCGGGCGTAGGGCCCCTGCCCGGTCATGCGTCGCCGCCAGCGCGAATCGTAATCGCGCCCGCCGTGGGTCTCGCGGACCAGGGCCATCACCCGGCGCGCGCGCTCGGGCGCGTGCAGGGCGAGCCATTCGCGGAACAGATCGGCGACCTCGTAGGGCAGGCGCAGCAGCACATAGCCCGCCGAGCGCGCGCCCGCGCCCGCCGCCGCCTCGAGCACGCGCTCGAACCCGTCGTCGGTGAGCGCCGGGATGATCGGCGCGACCATCACGCCGACCGGCACGCCGGCCTCGGCGAGCGCGGCGATCGCCGCGAGGCGGCGCGCGGACGTCGGCGCGCGCGGTTCGAGTCGCCGGGCGAGATCGCGGTCGAGCGTCGTGATCGAGACATGGACCCGGGCGAGCCCGCGCGCCGCCATCGGCGCGAGAATGTCGATGTCGCGGCAGACCAGCGTCCCCTTGGTGACGATCGCGACCGGATGGTTGAAGTCCGACAGCACCTCGAGAATGCCGCGCGTGATCCGGCGCGTGCGCTCGATCGGCTGGTAGGGATCGGTGTTGGTGCCGAGCGCCATGACCCGGCAGACATAGCCCGACCGGCGCAGCTCGCGCGCCAGCAGAACGGGCGCGTCGGGCTTGGCGAACAAATGGGTCTCGAAATCCTGGCCCGACGACAGGCCGAGAAAGCCGTGACTCGGCCGCGCGAAACAGTAGATGCAGCCGTGCTCGCAGCCGCGATAGGGGTTGATCGAGCGGTCGAAGGGCACGTCGGGCGACAGGTTGCGCGTGATGATCGTCCGCGTGGCGTCGATCTCGACCCGGGTGCGCAGCGGCGGCAGCGGCTCGTCGAGCCCGCCCCAGCCGTCGTCGAAGTCGACGCGCCGCTCGGTCTCGAAGCGGCCCGAGGGGTTGCTGACGGCGCCGCGCCCCTTGCGGCTCAGACGGAAGGCCCCGGTCTCCATCCCCGAAGCCTAATTGGCCTGTAAGAACAAATCAAGAACATTGACTCTCCCCCGCTTGCCTGGTGCCGGGCGGGGACAATATGTCCTAAGCTCGCGACGACGACGGCGCGACGGACGGCAAGAAAGGGCCTTCACATGACGATCCAGGAGCGGGTGCGGGCGTTTCACGACGAGCTGACGGCGATCCGGCGCGACATTCACCGCCATCCCGAGCTCGCCTTCGAGGAAAGGCGCACCGCCGCCCTGGTCGCCGAGCGCCTGCGCGGCTGGGGGATCGAGGTCCACGAGGGCCTCGCGCGGACCGGCGTGGTCGGCAGCTTGCGCAACGGCGCCTCGGGCGCGCGCGCCATCGCCCTGCGCGCCGACATGGACGCGCTCGCCATGGACGAGATGAACGACTTCGCGCACCGCTCGGCCCACGACGGCCGGATGCACGGCTGCGGCCACGACGGCCATACCGCCATGCTGCTCGGCGCGGCGCGGTATCTGTCCGAGACCCGGAACTTCGACGGGACCGTGTATTTCATCTTCCAGCCCGCCGAGGAGGGCGGCGGCGGGGGCCGCGTGATGGTCGATGAGGGTTTGTTCGAGCGCTTCCCGGTCGCGGGCGTCTTCGGCATGCACAACATGCCGAGGCTTCCCGTCGGCCGGATCGCGGCGCGCGCCGGCCCGGTCCTCGCGGCGGCCGACGCGTTCGAGATCACGATCACGGGCGCCGGCGGACACGCCGCCATGCCGCATCTCTGCATCGATCCGGTCCCGGTCGCGGGCGAGATCGTCGGCGCCGTTCAGGCGCTCGTCGGGCGGCGCACCGACCCGCTGGAGGCGCGGGTGATCAGCGTGACCCGCCTGCGCGCCGGCGAGGCGACCAACGTCATCCCCGAGACCGCCACGCTCGCGGGCTCGGCGCGCGCCTTCACCGAGGCCGGCCGCGAGGCGATCGAAAGCGGGCTCGCGCGCATCGCCGCCGGGGTCGCCGCCGCCCATGGCGCGCGCGCCGAGGTCCGCTACGAGCGCGGCTATCCGCCGACCGTCAATCACGCGCGCGAAACCGAGATCGCCGCCCGCGCCGCCGCCGTCGCGGTCGGCGCGGAGAACGTCGTCCGGGACTTCCCGCCGTTGATGGGAAGCGAGGACTTCTCCTACATGCTGAACGCGCGTCCCGGCTGCTTCGTCTTCATCGGCAACGGCGGCGGCGACGACGCGCCCATGTGCCACAGCCCCCATTACGACTTCAACGACGACATCCTGCCGATCGGCGCGAGCTACTGGGCCGCGCTGGTCGAGACCGTTCTGGGCGGCGCGGCGACGCGCGCTTGACCGTCATGCGCTATGATGCCCCATGACCCGGGCGGCCGACAAATCCACCGCCGCGCTGAGCGTGGTGATCCCGACGCTCGACTGCGCGGACACCCTGCCGGCGACCCTCGACGCGCTCGCGGCGGGCGACGACCTGGTGGCCGAGATCGTGATCGCCGACGGCGGCTCGCGCGACCAAACGCTTGAGATCGCGCGCGCATATGGCGCGCGGCTGGTCACGGGCGCGCGCGGACGCGGCGCGCAGCTCGCCGCGGGCGGCGCGGCGGCGCGCGCGCCCTGGCTTTTGTTCCTGCACGCCGACACGCGGCTCGCGCCCGGCTGGGCCGGCGCGGCCGCGGACTTCATCGCCGACCCCGGCAACGACCGGCGCGCGGGCTATTTTCGCTTCGCCCTCGACGACGGCGGACGCGCGGCGCGACGGCTCGAAGCGATGGTCGCCTGGCGCTCGCGCGCCCTCGGCCTGCCCTACGGCGACCAAGGGCTTCTCATCGCGCGGCCGTTTCTCGACGCGATCGGCGGCTTCCGCCCGCTGCCCCTGATGGAGGACGTCGAGATCGCGCGCCGGATCGGACGGCGGCGGCTCGCGGCGCTCGATGCGCGCGCGGTCACCTCGGCGGCGCGCTTCCGGCGCGAGGGCTATCTGCGGCGTTCGGCGCGAAACCTGTTCTGCGTCGGGCTCTACTTCCTCGGCCTGCCGCCGCGCGCGATCCTCAGGATCTACGGGTGAATGCGGGAGTGGGCGCGGGACGCCATCTGATCGCCTTCGTCAAGGCGCCGCGCCTGGGGACGGTCAAGACCCGGCTCGCCACCGATCTCGGCGCGCTCGCGGCGCTACGCTTCTACCGCGCGACCAGCGGTCGGCTGCTGCGCCGCCTCGGGCGCGATCCGCGCTGGACCCTGTGGCTCGCGGTCACCCCCGACCGCCTTGCCCATGCCGCGCGCCTCTGGCCCGCCGGCGCGCGCGCCTTTCCCCAGGGCGGGGGCGATCTCGGCGCGCGCATGACCCGCGCCTTGCGACGCGTTCCCCCGGGCCCGGCGATAATCGTCGGCAGCGACGTGCCCGAGATCACCCCGGTCCTGATCGCGCGCGGCTTCGCGGCGCTGGCGCGCCATGACGCGGTGCTCGGCCCGGCCCTCGACGGCGGCTACTGGCTGGTGGGGTTGAGCGCCCGGGCGCGCGGCCTCGACCCGTTCGCGGGCGTGCGCTGGTCCTCGCCGCACGCGCTCGTCGACACGCTGGCGAACTTCGCGCCCGCGCGCCGCGTCGCGCTGATCGACCCGCTCGACGACATCGACACGATCGCCGATTACGACCGCTGGCGGGAGAGAGTTAGCCCCGGCCCTCGGTGAGGCGGGGCATCATCTCGACGAAATTGCAGGGGCGGAAGCGGATGTCGAGCTGCTGGCGCAGGATCTCGTCCCAGGCGTCGCGGCAGGCGCCCGGCGAGCCCGGCAGGGCGAACAGATAGGTGCCGCCGGCGACGCCCGCGGTGGCGCGCGATTGGATGGTCGAGGTGCCGATCTTCTTCCAGCTCACCATGCGGAAGATCTCGCCGAAGCCCGGAAGCGCCTTCTCGTAGACCGCGTGGAAGGCCTCGGGCGTCACGTCGCGCCCGGTCACGCCGGTGCCGCCGGTCGAGATCACGACGTCGATCCCGGGATCGGCGATCCAGGCGCGGAGCTTGGCCTCGATCGCGTCCTGCTCGTCGCGCACGATCTCGCGCGCGACCAGGTTGTGGCCCGCGGCCGTCACGCGATCGGCGAGGATCCGGCCCGACTTGTCGTCGGCGAGCTCGCGCGTATCGGAGACGGTGAGGAGCGCGATATTGACCGCGACGAACGCGCGGCTTTCGTCAATTCCCGACATTCAGCATATACGCCACGGCGGTTGCATCCTGGGCTGTATACGCGGGCCATCCGCCGCCGGCAAGGGCGTCGAGCGAACGCGCCGGTTGGCCGAGCCGCGCGCGGTAGATCCAGACGTTCTTGAGTACCGCGTGGACGAAGTCGCGGGTCTCGGCCGAGGGCACGCTTTCGATGAACAGAAGCGGATCGTCGGCGGCCTTCATGCGCCGCTGCCACTTGCGCAGGTTGCCGGGCCCGCCGTTGTAGGCGGCGAATGCGAAGGCGAGATTCCCCCGCACCTCGGGCTGGGCGAACAGGTGAAGGACGTATTTCTGGCCAAGCGTCATGTTGACCGTGGGATCGAACAGGCGGTTGCGGCGGCTCGTCCGGTAGCGGCGGTCGCGGGCGATGAACGACGCGGTGCGCGGCATGAGCTGCATCAGTCCGCGCGCGCCGACCCGGCTCTTGGCGCGGGCGTTGAACTCCGATTCCTGGCGGATCAGGGCATAGAGAACGGCGCGGTCGACGCGGAAGCCCTCCTTCGGCGTCCAGGCGGGGAGCGGAAAGACCGCGCCCTCGTGCCGGCGGCCGTCGATGCGCGCCAGACGGCGGCCGAGGCGAAGCTGCGCCTCGGGAAGCCCGAGCCGCCCGGCGAGCGCCAGCACGGCGCGGCCGAGCGCGTCGTCGGCGCCCGGGTCGATGCGCCGCAGCTCGGTCTCGGCGCGGCGCCGCTGGCCGACCTCGACCAGGGCGATCGCGCGGCGCGCCGCGGGCAGCTTGTCGAGGATCGCGAGCGCCTCGGCGCTCAGCGGCGGCAGCTCCCAGTTGAAGTCGGGCTCCTCGCCGAGCGCGCGCAACGCCAACAATCCGTAGAAGCTGCGCGGATAGGACGCCGCGATGCCGAGCAGCCGGTTCACCGCCTCGGGGCGGCGGGTGATCAGGTTGAGTCGCGCCGCCCAATAGGCCCCGGCGGCGACGCGTTCGGGATCGGCGCTATCGGAATGGGCGAGCGACTCGAAATGCCGCCGCGCCAGGTCGAGATCGCCGAGCCGGTAGGCCGAGAGCCCCGCGATCCAGGCGGCGAGCGGCGCCGCGTCGCCCGAGCGCGCGGCGCTCGCGCCGGCGAGTTCGAGCGCCGTCTCGGGCTTGCCGGCGAAGAAATAGGCCTGGGCGATCTCGGCCCGGACGATGTCGTACTCGACCGCGTCGGCGAGCTTCAGGAAGTCCTTGCGCTTGAGATGCTTGGCCGCGCCCCGCAGCTCGTTCCTGCGAAGATGGCGGCGGATATGGGCGATCAGGTTGACGAGCTTTCGCCGGGTGGCGGCGCTGCGCTTGCGGGGCGAGATATAGCCGCGCGCCTCGTCGCGCGGCGCCGAGCGGGCGCGGACCAGGCCGCGGGTCGGCGCCACCGGCGCGCGCGGGGCGCGGGCGCTCTTCGCCTTGCGGCGCATGGCGAGCTTGTAGATGCGCGCCGCCTCGGGATGGTCGGCGTACTTCTTGAGCCAGTCGCGCAGCTCGCGGAAGCGCGAACGGTAGGCGGTCGGGTGAAGATAGCGCTGGCCCAGCACATGGCCCATGAGCAGCCGGTCCGAGAGCTTCTTGATCTCGCGGTCGGCGGCGTGCCACTTGCCCTTTTCCTGGAGCGCGAAGATCCGCTTGTAGCGCTCGACGTCGGCCGGCTTGAGGACGCGCGGAAGCATCGCCTCGCGCTCGGTCCCGACATCGTTCGCCGAAACCGCCGCGAGGCGCAAGACGCGAGGCTCCGACCATGCATCGGACCCCGACGCAGCCCAGCCGATCACCCCCAAAAGCACGCCCAGCACCCCTATCAAAAGGCGCCGGGCGGCCGAGCACGCTTTGCGCATGTCTCCTTGGTACCGGTCCAACCCTGACTAAAGTGTTAATGATAGGGGCAAGACCCAGGCCCCGGCAAGCGCCGTCGGC
>CAZHDF010000030.1:0-26295 GCA_964531525.1 uncultured Alphaproteobacteria bacterium
TGGGTGGCCGGGCGGGGGAGTGGGCCGGTGCCGATTCGATGCAAAAACATCATGCTTCTGACCGAACTCGTACCTCGCATCAGGCTGGTATAAACTCGGAAACCGTCATGAACGATCCCGTCAATCGCGGCCTGCTGCCCGCGGGCCTGCGCGACGTGCTGCCGCCCGACGCGGCCTACGAGGCCGAGGTCGCCGAGCGTCTGCTCGCCGCCTTCGCCGCCCGGGGCTACGACCGGGTGAAGCCGCCGCTGGTCGAGTTCGAGGACAGCCTGTTCGCCGGCGCCGGCGCGGCCATGGCGGCGATGACCTTCCGCCTCATGGACCCGGCCTCGCAGCGCATGATGGGGCTGCGCGCCGACATCACGCCGCAGGTCGCCCGCCTCGCCACCACGCGGCTCGCGCGCGCGCCCCGGCCGCTCCGGTTGTCTTACGCGGGCGAGGTGCTGTCGCTCGCCGCCGGCGAGCTGCGGCCCGAGCGTGAGTTCGTCCAGGTGGGCGCCGAGCTGATCGGCGCCGAGAGCCCGGCGGCCGACGCCGAGGCGATCGTTATGGCGGCCGAGGCGCTGGGCCAGGCGGGGGTGCGCGGGCTCACGGTCGATCTCACCGAGCCGACGCTCGTTTCGGCGGTCTGCGACGGTCTCGCCATGGACGCGGACAGCGTCGCCCGCGCCCGCGATGCGCTCGACCGCAAGGACGCCGCCGCGGTCGCCGCCGTGGGTGGGGCGGGGGCCCGGCTGCTTTGCGCCCTGCTGCGCGCCTCGGGGCCGGCGGCGCGGGCGATCCCGGCCCTGGCCGCGCTCGATCTGCCGGCGGGCGCGGGGGCGCTGCGTGATCGGCTGGTGGCGGTGGTCGCGCGCATCGCCGAGGCGGCGCCCGGCCTCGCGCTCACCATCGATCCGGTCGAGCATCGCGGCTTCGAGTACCAGACCGGCGTCAGCTTCACCCTGTTCGCCGATCGGGTGCGCGGCGAGCTCGGGCGCGGCGGGCGCTATCGGGTCGATGGCGGCGAGCCCGCGGTCGGCTTCACCCTGTTCATGGATTCGCTCATGCGCGCCCTGCCGCCGCCGGTCCGCGCGCGGCGGGTCTATCTGCCCGTGGGCGGCGACGGCGTGGGCGGCGACGGCGCGCGCGCCGCAGCGCTTCGCGCCGAGGGCTGGGTCGCGGTCGCCGGGCTCGAGCCTTGTGGGGACCCGCGTGCCGAGGCGCGCCGGCTCGGCTGCGATTATGTTTTGATCGACGACCGCCCGGTCGCCGTCGACGGCTAGGATTAAGGGGGAGCAAGCGTCATGGCCAACGTGGTTGTCGTGGGCGCCCAGTGGGGCGACGAGGGCAAGGGCAAGATCGTCGACTGGCTGTCGAGCCGCGCCGACGTGATCGTGCGCTTCCAGGGTGGCCATAACGCGGGCCATACCCTGGTGATCGACGGCGTGACCTATCGGCTGAGCCTGCTGCCCTCGGGCGTTGTGCGGTCGGGGAAGCTGTCGATCATCGGCAACGGCGTGGTGGTCGATCCCTGGGCGCTTTGCGGGGAGATCGAGAACATCGCCGCCCAAGGCGTGGCCGTGACGCCCGAGACCCTGAAGATCGCCGAGACCGCGCCGCTGATCCTGCCGCTCCACGGCGAGGTCGATCGGGCGCGCGAGGCGGCGCGCGGCGCCCACAAGATCGGCACCACCGGGCGCGGCATCGGCCCGGCCTACGAGGACAAGGTCGCGCGCCGCGCGATCCGGCTTTGCGACCTCGGCGACGGGCCGGGGCTCGCCGAGAAGGTGGAGGAGCTGCTTCTCCATCACAACGCGGTGCGCCGGGGCTTCGGCATGGACGAGCTCGACCGCGAGGCGGTGATCGCCGGAATTCGGGAGATCGCGCCCCGCATGCTGCCCTTCGCCGCGCCGGTCTGGGAGATCCTCGACGACGCGCGCCGCCGGGGGCGCCATATTCTGTTCGAGGGCGCGCAGGGCGCCATGCTCGACATCGACCACGGCACCTATCCCTTCGTCACCTCGTCGAACACGGTCGCCGCCCAAGCGGCGGTCGGCTCCGGCTTCGGCCCGCGGGCCATCGATTATGTGCTCGGCATCACCAAGGCCTACACCACGCGGGTCGGCAGCGGCCCGTTCCCGACCGAGCTCGACGACGAGATCGGCCGCGGGCTGGGCGAGCGCGGCCACGAATTCGGCACCGTCACCGGGCGGCGGCGGCGCTGTGGCTGGTTCGACGCGGTGCTGGTGCGCCAAGCGATCAAGACCGGTGGAATCGACGGCATCGCCCTGACCAAGCTCGACGTGCTCGACGGCATGGAGGCACTCAAGGTCTGCGTCGCCTATCGCCACGGCGGCGAGACGCTGCATCGCCTGCCGGCGGCGCGAACCGCCCAGGCGGGCGTCGAGCCGGTCTACGAAACCCTCGAGGGCTGGAGCGAAAGCACGCGAGGCGCGCGCTCCTGGGCCGATCTGCCGGCCCGGGCGATAAAATATATCCGCCGGATCGAGGAACTGATCGAAGCGCCGGTGGCGCTCCTTTCGACCAGCCCCGAGCGCGACGACACGGTGATGGTCAAGGACCCCTTCGCGGGATAACGGGACGATTACGCCAACGGGCCCGTGAAGGGGATCACGGGCCCGTGGAGATCGGATTGAAAAAGACGGGCGTTAGGCGATCGCCGGAACCGGGAGGCGTTCGCGAATGGCGGCGCGGCGGACGGCCTTTTGCACCTTCTCGAAGGCGCGTACCTCGATCTGGCGCACGCGCTCGCGCGAGATGCCGTATTCGCGGCTCAACGCCTCGAGGGTAAGAGGGTCCTCGGCGAGACGCCGGGCCTCGAAAATGCGCTTCTCGCGCGCGTTCAGCCCCTTCATCGCCTCGTCGAGGAGGCCGCGACGGATATCGCGCTCCTGGGCGTCGGCGAGCATCGTCTCCTGGCTCTCGCTACTGTCGACCAGCCAGTCCTGCCATTGGGTGCCCTCGCTGCCGTCGACCGCCGCGTTGAGCGAATGGTCGGGGCCCGCGAGGCGCCGGTTCATGCTGATCACGTCGGCCTCGGGCACGTTGAGCCGGTCGGCGATATGGGCGACGACCTCGGGCGAAAGATCGCCGTCCTCGATCGCCTGAAGCGCCGACTTGGCCTTGCGCAGGTTGAAGAACAACTTCTTCTGGGCCGCCGTGGTGCCTATCTTCACGAGCGACCAGGAATGCAGAATGTATTCCTGGATCGAGGCGCGAATCCACCAGATGGCATAGGTCGCGAGCCGGAAGCCGCGTTCGGGATCGAAGCGCTTGACCGCCTGCATCATGCCGACGTTGCCTTCCGAGACGAGTTCGCCGATCGGCAGGCCGTAGCCACGGAAGCCCATGGCGATCTTGGCCACCAGCCGGAGATGACTGGTCACCAGACGGTGTGCGGATGCGAGATCGCCTTCCTCGCGCCAGCGCTTGGCGAGGGTGTATTCCTCATTCGGCGCGAGCATCGGGAATTTGCGAATTTCCCGGAGATAGCGACCAAGCCCACCTTCGGACGGGATGGGCGGACAGAACGACTCCGCCATGAAGCGCGACCTCTCTGCGTGAACCTGTATGAGCGTTTGCGGAAGGAAAAGGGTCCGGTGACCCAATTCAGACAGTTACCCCTTATGTATTAACATGGGATTAAAAAAAGGCGATTTCAAGGCAACCTCCAGCTTCCGGACGTTGCCGACGGTAGCGAAACCAACCTGAACCGAACCTGAACCGGGTAAAATCCGCCTCTGTTAGTGCGTGGTTTCTTTGAATTGGATCGACATCGGGCCGTTTCTCCCGGTTTTAATCGTCGCTTAGGCGGCGAAGCGCGGCGGCGAGCGCCGCCATGTCGGCGGGAAGCGGGCTTTCGAAGCGCATCGCCTCGCCCGTCCGAGGGTGGCGGAAGGCCAGCGCCCGGGCGTGAAGCGCTTGGCGGGTCATGCCCGCCGCCGCTTCGGTCAGGGCGGGGCGGCCCCCGCCCTTGCGGCGTTTCCCGCCATAGACCGGATCGCCGATCACGCCATGGCCGCGCCAGGCGAGATGGACGCGGATCTGATGCGTCCGCCCGGTCGCGAGCCGGCATTCGACGGCCGAGGCCGCGCCGCCGGCGAAAATCTCGACCACCCGGTAGCGGGTCAGCGCCGCGCGCCCGCCCCGGCGGAGAACCGCCATTCTCTTGCGGTTCACCGGGTGGCGGCCGATGTTGCCCGCGATCTCGCCCTCGCTCGGCCGGGGGGTGCCCCAGACCAGGGCGAGATAGGCGCGCGACAGCGAGCGGTCGGCGAACTGGCGGGCGAGGCCGGCGTGGGCCGCGTCGTTCTTGGCCGCGACCAGAAGGCCGCTGGTCTCCTTGTCGAGGCGGTGGACGATGCCCGGGCGCTGGACGCCGCCGATGCCCGAGAGACTCTCGCCGCAATGGGCTATTAGCGCATTGACCAGCGTCTCGTCCGGGTTGCCCGGCGCGGGGTGGACCACGAGCCCCGCGGGCTTGTCGATCACCACCAGGTCGTCGTCCTCGTAAACGATATCGAGCGCGATCGCCTGGGCCGCCGGCGTCGCCGGGCGCGGGGCGGGAACCCGAAGCGCGAACGCCTGGCCGGGTTTGACCCGGTAGGAGGGCTCGGTTATCGTCGCGCCGCCGGTCGTGAGCCGGCCCGCCTGGATCAGCGACTTGAGGCGGCTGCGCGAAAGCCCGGGCAGCGCCTCCGAGAGGAACTGGTCGAGACGGCGCCCGGCGTCCTCGGGCCCGGCGCGCAACTCGTGATGAAACTCTTCCGGCGGCGACATGGCCACAGACTGGACCCAAAACACGCGCGCACTCAAGATCGTCGTGACCGTGCTCGGCCTCGCGATCCTGCTGGGCTCGACCGGGCTGGTGATCGCGCTGGTCAAGCGCGGTGGCAAGGCGATCGAGCGCGCGACCGACGCTTCCGCCTCGCCTCCCGCCGCCGCCGGCAACTACGTCTCCGCCACCGTGGCGCTGCCCGGCGGCGGGCGGGCGCTTTCCATGACCGGCGACGGCGACCGGCTCTCGCTTCTCGTCGAGGGGGCCGACGGGCGCCAGCGCATCGTCACGCTCGACCGGCGGACCGGCGCGGTCCTCGGCACGCTCACGCTTGCGCCCGTACAGTGAGGCCCCGAACGAGCGCATTTAATTGTAGGTGACGCCATGAATTTCCGTAGCGACAACACCACCGGCGTCTCGCCCGAAATCCTGGCCGCGATCGCCGCCGCCAACGAGGGCCAGGAGGCGGCCTATGGCGACGATACGATCACCGGGCGGCTCGGCGACCGCTTCCGCGACCTGTTCGAGACCGAGCTCGCCGTGCTGCCCGTCGCCACCGGCACGGCGGCCAACGCCATCTCGCTCGCGGCGCTCACGCCGCCCTACGGCGCGATCTACTGCCACCGCGAGGCCCATATCGAGGTCGACGAATGCGGCGCGCCCGAACTGTTCACCGGCGGCGCGAAGCTCGTGGTTCTCGACGGCCCGGACGGGAAGTTCGACGCCGCGACCTTCGCCGACGCCCTCGCGCGCGCCGGGGCGGGCGACGTGCATCGCGTCCAGCCCGCCGCGGTCAGCATCACCCAGGCGAGCGAATGCGGCACGCTCTATGCGCTCGACGAAATCGCCGCCATCGCCGAGGTCGCCCACGACCACGGCCTCGCGCTGCACATGGACGGCGCGCGCTTCGCCAACGCGGTCGCGGCGCTCGGTTGCTCGCCCGCCGAGGCGACCTGGCGCGCGGGCGTCGACGTGCTCTCCTTCGGGGCGACCAAGAACGGCGCGCTCGCCGCCGAGGCGATCGTCTCCTTCCGGCCCGATCTCGCCCGCGAGCTCGCCTTCCGCCGCAAGCGGGGCGGGCATCTGTTCTCGAAGATGCGGTTCCTTTCGGCCCAGCTCGAAGCCTATGTGAGCGACGATCTCTGGCTTCGCAACGCGCGCCACGCGAACCGCTGCGCGCGTCTGCTCGGCGACGGGCTGGGCGAGGTCCCGGGCGCGGCGCTCGCCCATCCGGTCGAGGCCAACGAGGTCTTTCCGCGCCTGCCCGAGGCGGTCATCGAGGGCCTCGTCGCGGCCGGCTTCTCATTCTATCGCTGGGGGGGCGAGGGCTCGACGACGCTTCGCCTCGTGACCGCGTTCAACACCCGCGAGGAAGACGTCGCCGCCTTCGTCGCGACCGCGAAGGGCCTCGCCGAGGCGGCTGCCTGAAACGGGTCTAGCGGGAGGAAAGTGGTGCCCAGGGACAGAATCGAACTGCCGACACGGGGATTTTCAGTCCCCTGCTCTACCAACTGAGCTACCTGGGCTTAGGCTCGGACATCGGCTTATAGCGGATTATTCGCGCCCCTGTCCAGGGGCGGCTAGTCGGTTGAAAGGGCGCGGGATTCGGGGCCGCCACGGCCCGGCTCGAACACCCCCGGGGCCCCGCCGCCCGCGCCGCCCGCCATGTCAATGCCATTGACCGAAATAAGGGTATACTGGCGGCATGTCGGATCGCGGAAGGGGAGGGGCCACCATGACGTCGGAGAATCCACGCGCGAGAAAGGCCGCCGGCGGAACCCGGTACACGGACCCCGGCTGCGCCTATTGTCCGCCCAACGTGCGCGCCTGCCGCGAGGGGGAGGGCGAGCGGCGGGGGCCCGGGTTCTGCCCCTCGAAGATCAACCAAGCGGGGATCGACGCCGCCTGGGAGGCCTACGATGATCCGTTCGTCCGCCGCGTCGCCCAGGAATCGGGGCGGATCGAATCGGAAGGCTACTGCAAGTGGACGCGGGTCGAGGAGATCTGCCAGTTCGCGAAGAAGATGGGTTTCCGCAAGATCGGCATCGCGACCTGCATCAGTTTCGTCGACCACGCCATGACCTTGAGCCAGATCCTCGAAAGCCACGGCTTCGAGGTCGCGTCGGCCGCCTGCAAGCACGGCGGCATCCCGAAGGAGGACATCGGCCTCGAGGACCGCGAGAAGATCCGCCCGGGCGGCCATGAGTCCATGTGCAACCCGGTCTCCCAGGCCATGCTTCTCAACGAGGCCGGCTGCGAGCTCAACATCGTGCTCGGGCTGTGCGTCGGCCACGACAGCCTGTTCTTCCGCCATTGCGAGGGGCTGGTAACGACCCTGGTGGCCAAGGACCGGGTGCTCGCCCACAACCCGCTGGGCGCGCTGGCGCTCGCCGACACCTATTATTCCCGCCTCTGGGGTCCCGACCGTCCCGAGAAGCCGCCCAAGCTGCCCAGGGAAGGCCGCCGCGAGGGCAAGAGCAAGACCTGACGCGCCGCGCTCAGCCGCCGCCGCGCGCGCAGGCGATGCAGACGGCGGCCGCCGGATCGAGGTCGAGGCGCTTCCTCGCGATCTCGTCGCCGCAGGTGACGCAATAGCCGTACTCGCCCTTCGGCATGCGCGCGAGCGCGGCGTCGATGCGCCGGATCTCGACGCCCCGGCGACGCTCGGCCTCGACCGCCATGGCCTGGTCCCGAAGCGCGTCCATGCGCGAAAGACGGCCGACCCGGGACTGGTCGAGCTCGACCGGGCGGCGGCTCTCGGCCCCCGCCTGTCCCGTTTCCACGAGCGCGCCGCGGAGCGCCTCGAGTCGCGCCTTCAGGGCCTCGATGTCGATGTCGTCGCGGTCGGTCTCGGTCATGGAATGAGTGTATCACGGCGCGGGCGCGCTCAGCCCCGGCGAAGGGCGGCCCGGACGGCGTCCTCCAGCGCGCCGAGGAAGCGCGACCGGTCGCGCTTCGTGAAGCCCGGCCCGCCGCCCTTGATCTCGCCGCTGTCGCGCAACTGCGCCATCAGATCGCGCATCGCCACGGCCATGCCGATGTTCTCGCCGGTGAACGGCTTGCCCGTCGGGCCGAGAACCCGGGCGCCCTTCTTCAGGCAGCGGTCCGCGAGCACGATGTCGGCCGTGATCGCGATGTCGCCGGCGCCGATATGCTCGGCGATCCAGTCGTCGGCGGCGTCCGCGCCCTCGGGCACCACGACACGGTGGACGCGCGGCCCCTCGGCCATCCGCAGCCAGCCGTTGCTGACCATATGAACAACGAGGCCGTGGCGGGCGGCCACGCGCAGGACCTCGTCCTTGACCGGACAGGCGTCGCCGTCGACGTAGATTTCGGGTCGCTCGGACGAGGGCGCCGACATGGGAGGCCGCGCGCGGCGCCGCCTAGCTTCCGAACACGCGGCGGAGGATTGCGGTCGTGCGCTTGGCCGGGTTTTCGCGGATCGCCGCCTCCTCGCGCGCGAGATAGAGGAACAATCCGTCGAGCGCCCGGTCGAGGACGTGCTGGGTCAAGTCGGCCTTGACGTCGGGCACGAAGGGCAACGACTGGTATTCGCCCATCATCGCGTCATAGGAGCGGATCGCGCCGACCTCGGCCAGGGTGTCGTCGACCACCGGGCGCATGGCGTCGGCGAGCGGTCCCGACATGCGACCGCGGAAATATTGGGTCGCCGCGTCCTTGGGACCGTCGTAAATGCGCTTCGCGTCGTCGAGGGTCATATTGGCGATGGCGTCCCAGAACAACGCCTTGGCGCGCGGCGTCGCGGCCTCGGCGGCGCGGTTGAGCTTGAGCTCGACGTCGTCGGCCAGCTTCGCCATGCCGACCCGGCGCAGCGCCTTCTGGACCCGCGCGAGGCTGTCGGGAAGCGGGATATGGATCTCGGGATCGGCGTTGAACCCGTCGCTTTGGCCGAGCCGACCGACCACCCGCTCGGTCCCGACCTTGAGCGCGTCGCGCAGCCCGCGGACGATCTCGTCGGTCGAAAGCGCGCCCGCCGCGGGGGCGTTCGCGCCGCCCGCCGCGCCGCCGTCGAGCATTTTCTTGGCCGCGTCGAGCAGGTTGAACTGAGCCCAGGCCGGGGCCGCGCCCAGAAGGACGAGCGCGAACGCCGCGACGAGGGGCTTGCCGAAGCGGGAGTCGATCATGGGCGGTCCTCATGGGTTGTCACGCGCGTCGCGCCCGCTTCCGCGATCCCTGTCGGGCCGCCGCCGGTGGCGCGGTCACAGGCTAGCGTCATGGGCCGGCGAGCGCCAGTCCCGGTGGCGGCCGGCAAGGCTCAGCGCGCGCGCTTCTCGTAGGTGCCCATCAGCTCCGCCTTGGCGAGGATATGGCCGCCCATCGCCTTCTCCAGCGCCTCCTTGGTGGGCGCTCCGAGGTCCGGGAGCACGACGTCGAGGGCGTAGAGCTTGTGAAAATAGCGGTGTCGCCCGATCGGCGGGCAGGGGCCGCCGTAGCCCGTGCGGCCCCAGTCGTTGACACCCTCGCGCGCGCTCTCGGGCAGGGCGTCCGGCGCCAGCCCCTCGGCGAGCGTTCCGGCGCCCGCCGGCAGGTTGTAGAGCACCCAATGCACCCAGGTCATCTTGGGCGCTTCCGGGTCGGGCGCGTCGGGGTCGTCGACGATCAGCGCGAGGCTCTTCGTCCCCTCGGGCGGGTCGGTCCAGGCGAGCGGCGGCGAGATATCCTCGCCCTCGCAGGTGTAGACGGTCGGGATCTCGCCCTCGTGGACGAAGGCGGACGAGGTCAGCGTGAACGCCATGGCCGATGCTCCTTCCAATAGGATGCCGACGACGGCGGCGGCCAGAAGTCCGACGACGAGACGGGTCGTGCTTCGCGGTTTCATGCGGTGCCGTTCATGAAGTTGTCCCGTGACGCGTCCGATACCCGTCGCGCGCGCCGGTTCGCCGCCGCTCGTTCGGCGATTGTCGCGCGTGCCTTCGGTTCCCGCGCCGATCATAAACCGGCGACGGCGACCGGCAAAGGGGCGGGCTTTATTTCCCGGCGCTGGCGGCGCGCGGGGATGCCAAGCGCGCGGGCGGGGGCGTGCCGCCGGCGGCGCGGATGGTCGCGTCCATGTTGTCGGCGAGCGTCGGGCGGGTCTCGCGGTAGAAGACGCCCATCGCCGGGTAGCGGGTGTCCTCGGCCTCCTTCATCGCGGCGATCAGGTCGCTCGGGTCGTGCTCCTCGGGCAGGTCGCGCACCGCGACGTCGAGGTTGTGGTAGGTGCGATTGGTCTTGTCGAAGGTCACGCAAGGTGAGAGCACGTGAAGATAGGAGAAGCCCGGATGCGCGATCGCCTCGGCGAGCATGTCGGCGAGGTGGTGGGGTCGCCCGGCGTAGGTCTGCCCGACCCAGCTCGCCCGGTACGCGAGCAGCATCATCAGCGGATTGATCGGCAGGTCGCGGTTGGCGTAGGGCGCGATCTTGGCCGTGAAGCCGGTATCGGTGGTCGGCGAGATCTGGCCCTTGGTCAGCCCATAGATGCCGTTGTCGAACAGGATGTAGGTGATGTCCAGGTTGCGCCGCGCGGCATGCGGGATATGGCCGCCGCCGATCGCGAAGCCGTCGCCGTCGCCCCCCGCCGCGATCACGGTGAGACGATCGTTGGCGAGCTTGACCCCGGTCGCCACGGGCAGCGCGCGGCCGTGCAGGGCGTGGATGCCGTATGTGTTCATGAAGAACGGAAAGCGCGCCGCGCAGCCGATGCCCGAGACGATCACCACGTCCTCGTTGGCGATGCCCAGCCGGTTGAGCGCCCCGGTCACGCCTTCGGTGATCGCGTAATAGCCGCAACCCGGGCACCAGGTGGGCATGGCGCGCGAGCGATAGGCGAGGCGGCCGGATTCGCGGATCTCCTTGAGCTTGTCCTCGAGATAGACGGGCCTGCGAAGATCGGGCATGGGGGTGTCTCCCTGGTCTCGAACGGTCTGTCCTGGCGGTCTCAGGCGGCGGCGGTCTTGCGCCCGGACCTGGCCAGGCGGCGGATTTCGTCGAGCACGACGCCGACCGGCATCGGCACGCCGGGCACGCTGGTGACGCGCTCGAACGATTGGCCGAGCGCCCCCGACAACAGGTTGGCGAGCTGCCCCTCGTGGTTGAGCTCGCAGATCACCACCCGGCGGCAGTCGGCGATGAAGCGGCGGATGCGGTCCAGGGGCAGCGGCGACAGCATGACCACCTTCATCGCGGCGCAGCGAATGCCTTCCTCGCGCGCGGTCAGCGTGGCTTCCAGCGCCTCGCCGAAAGTCGAGCCCCAGGCGATCACGCCGACGTCGACCTTGCCGCTGTCGCCGAACCGCTTGGCGACCGTCAGGCCGGGGTAGCGCGTGGCGGCCGCGAGCTTGTCGTGGCGCTTCTTCGACATGGCGATATGCACCTCGGGTAGGTCGCGCGGCCGGCCGAGCGTGTTGTGCTCGAGCCCGGTGATGGTGTGGATGCCGCCCGGCTCGCCGGGAATCGCGCGCGGGCTGATGCCGTCGTCGGTGAGGCTGTAGCGCTCGTAGGGGGCGGGGCCCTCGTAGGCGTCGAGCCCCTTGCCCACGTCGAGCAGGAAGGGGGTCTTGTCGGGCAGCGACACGGTTTCGAACCGGTTCGAGAGGTAGAGGTCGAGCAGCACGATGACCGGGGTCTGGAAGGTCTCGGCGAGCTCGAAGGCCCGGCCGGCGCAGCGGTAGCAGCCCTCGACGTTGGTCGGCGCGAGCACGATCCGCCGAGCGTCGCCCGAGCCGCCGTAGACCGCGAGGTTGAGGTCCGATTGCTCGGTCTTGGTCGGCATGCCGGTCGACGGCCCGCCGCGCTGCGAGACGAAGACCACGGCGGGAATTTCGGCCATCACGCCGAGCCCCAGCATCTCGGTCATCAGCGCGAGCCCCGGCCCCGAGGTCGCGGTCGCCGCGCGCGAGCCCGCGAAATTGGCGCCGATGGTCGCCGAGATCGCGGCGATTTCGTCCTCGGCCTGAAGCAGGCGCCCGCCGTGCTTGGGCATTTCGGCGGCGAGGGTCTCGAGGATCGTCGTCGCCGGCGTGATGGGGTAGCCGAAGAAGGTGTCGATCCCGGCGTCGAGGCAGCCGCGCGCGATCGCCGCGTTGCCGTTCATCATCACCGTCTTGGTGCGCGACCGATGAGGGCGGCCGAGGTGGATGAAGTCGAGCCGGAACGTCGCCGCGCCCTGGTCGAACCCGGCGTCGAAGGCGGCGATGTTGTCGCTGATGATCGTCTCGGCCTTGGTCCGGAACTTGGTGGTGATGGTCTCGTGGAAGGCGTCGCGCGGCATGCCGTAGAGCCCGGCGACATAGCCCACCGCCACCATGTTGCGGGCCTTGGCGGCGCCGGTCGCGCGCTCGGCGATCTCGCGGGCGGGGAAGCCGTAGGGGATCTGCCCCGGCTTGATGTGGGCCGAGATATGCGCCCCCTCCTTGAGCAGGGTCACGGGCGCGTCGTCGTAGACCACGGCGCCGTATTCGCGCACCTCGGGGACATGGGAGATCGCGTGCCGGTCGTTGAGCGAGACCAGAACGTCCGACTGCTCCTTCATCGAGTAGACCGCTTGCGAGGTGAAGCGCGTGCGCGCGATGCACTCGCCGAAGCCGCGAATCTCGGGAGGATAGACGTCGAAGGCGATGACCTTGAAGCCCGCCAGCGCCATCGCCTGGCGCAGGATCTCGCCGGCGGCGATGGTGCCGTCGCCCGCCGAGCCGCAGATCGCGATCTGGATGTCGGTTGCGTCCATGCTGCTTTCCTAGTCGTAGTCCCAGAACGGCGAGCGGATCGCGCCGGTCTCGTCGAAATGGAGGGTCTCGTCGACCGCGCCGTGGAAGGATTCGGACCCGCCGGTCATGTTCAAGGCGGCGATCTCGCCCATCGCGCGCACGTTCTTCCAGCCGTAGTAGAAGCGATAGGCGTTCTGCTCGGCGCTCCAAATCTGGCAGACGTCGCCGGCGGCCCAGATGTGCTCGTCGGTGGTGTTCAGCTCGGGGCTGACCAGCAGTCCGCGCTCGATGTCGATGCCCGACCCGGCAATGAAGTCGAGCATCGGCGCGAGGCCGTAGAAGGCCATCACCACGTCGCCCGCGAGCGTGCGCCCGTCGGTGGTGATCACGCGCCGCGCGGGCGCGCGCCGGCCCTTGCCCGCCTCGATGCGCTCGACCGCGCCGTCCTCCTCGACGTCGATGCCGATGCGGCGGAGCGCGTCGAGAAAGCGGGGCCGTTCCTCGGCCGCGAGATTGTGTGGCCAGAAGCTGTGCTCGTTCGGCAGCAGCGTCACCCGGTAGCCGGTGTCGATCAGGTTGCGCGCGAGGTCGATCCCCAGCACGTCGCCGCCCAGCATGACGACCCGCCCGCCCTTGGGCAGCGCCTGGACGGTCTGCATCGCCGCGCGGTAGGTGTTGAAATGGTGGAGCAGATGGGCGTACTCGCCAAGCCCGACGGGAAGATAGCCGCGCCCGCCGCTGGCGATCAGCAACCGGTCGTAATGCACTTCCTCGCGATGCTTGAGCACCAGCACCCGGCGCGCGGGATCGACCTGGGCGACGCGGCAGTTGCGACGCACGGTGATCCGGTTCTTTTCGTAGTAATCGGGCGTATGCACGAGATAGTCGCGCCAGTCGCGGCGCCCGCGAAACACCGCCGGCAGTTCGTAGCGGTTGTAGAACAAAAGCGCGCCCATCGAGACGATGGTCACCCGGTTGTCGGGATCGCGCTCGCGCAGAACGGCGGCGGCGCGGTTGCCGGCGACGCCGTTGCCGATGATCACGTAATGTTTGCCGTCCGCCATATCGCAGTCCGTCGGCCTGTCCCTGGTTCCGTCAGATATCCTGGTAGAAGATCTCGTTCTTGGTGATCGAGATGCAGCGCGTCGGGCAGACCTCGTAGCAGGCCCCGCAGCGGATGCATTCGTTGTTGTCGATCCAGATCGCGCCCACCTTGTCCCACTCGTTGGCCTCGTGGAGCTCGCCATAGGCGCCGTCCTCGCGGATCTCGACCCCCTGCACCAGCTTGATGCAGTTGCGCGGCGCGACCTCGATGCAGGCGCGGCAGTAGATGCAGTTGTCGGGGTCGATCTCGTACTTGTGGTGGCAGAGGTAGCAGCGCTTCGCCTCCTCCTCGGCGAGCTCGACGTCGTAGCCGTGCTCGGCCTCCGCGTCGATCCGCTCGAGCCGCGACTTGATCGGCTCGGTCGGCATTTTCTGGCGCGGGATGAAGTCGAAGGATCGCTCGCGGAGCGGCCGCTCGACCGGCTCGATCTTGACCACCAGCTTGCGCCGCTGGCGACCCATCATCCAGGTGTCCATCTTGAGCGCCACGTCGCGCCCGTGACCGACCGCGGTGACCACGTTCGAGCCACCGTTGACGAAATCGCCGGCCGCGAACAATCCCTCGATCGAGGTCATGCCGTCGTCGCCCAGGCGCACGTTGCCCCAGCGGTCGAGATCAACCTCGACGTCGAGGTAGTCGTTGACGGTCTTTTGGCCGATCGCGATCAGCAAGGTGTCGCAAGGCTCGACGAACTCGGAGCCGTCGATCGGAATCGCCTGGCGGCGCCCGTTCGCCCGCCAGCCGCCCAGCCGATTCTGCGCGAACTCGATCCCGGTCAGCCGCCCATGCTCGTCGGTCAGCACCGCGACCGGGGTGCGCAAGCCGCGGATCTTGACGCCCTCGAGGCGGGTTTCGTCGAGCTCCTCGCGGGTGACGGGGATGTACTCCTCGGTCGTGCGGATGTGAATGGTGACCTTCTCGGCGCCCAGCCGGCGGGCGATGCGGGCGCAGTCGAGCGCCGTATAGCCGGCGCCCAGGACCGCGACGTTGCGTCCGACCTTGCGGGTCTCGCCGCGGTGCAGCGCCATCAGGAAGTCGAGGCCGTACTCCACGTCGTCGAGGTCCTCGACCGCGCCGCCGCCGCGCACCGGCTTGCGCAGCGGCAACGGAATCGCCGCCATGCAGCCGGTGGCGAGCACCACGCCGTCGAAGTCGGCGATCAGCGACGACAGCCTCACGTCGTTCTCGCCCGTGCCGACGCCCGCGCCGGTCCTGAGGCTGACGCCGAGCCGCAGCGCGTTGCGGATTTCGAGCGACAGGATGTCGCGCGGCAGGCGGAAGGCGGGGATGCCGTAATAGAGCATGCCGCCGGGCTCGCGCTCGCGCTCGAAGATGACGACGTCGTGGCCCAGCATGGAGAGATCATGCGCCGCCGCGATCCCCGCCGGGCCGGCGCCGACGATCGCGATGCGCTTGCCGGTCGGCGTGAACAGGTTCTCGCCGATGCGGTGGTCGAGCGGCTTGAGATCGGCGGCCGCACGCTTGAGGTGGCAGATGCTGACCGCCTCGCCGTTGCCGGGCCAGCAATGGCGGCAGACGTCCTCGCAGGGGCGCGAGCAGATCCGCCCCAGCACCCCCGGCAGCACGTTGGCGAAACGGTTGATCTCGTAGGAGCGGCTGTAGCGCTGCTCGGCGATCATCTGGATATAGGCGGGGATGTTCGTGTCCGCCGGGCAGGCGGTCTGGCAGGGGATGTTCTGCCGCACCCAGCCGATATCGCGCGGATCGGTCGAGAAGCGGACCGGCGTGACCACGCGGCGACCGAAGGACTGGGAGGCGGAGAAATCCTCGCGCTCGTCGACATAGATCTTGCGGATGCGTTGCGCCTCCACGTCGGACTGACGTTTCATTCCGTTGCGGCCTCTACAATGCGTCGACGAAAGGGGGGCGCGCGGCGCGCGACCTCGGGGGCGTCGGATGCTCCGGCGAACAGGCGATCATCGGCGTCCGGCAAGGGGACGCCGATACTTGCGCCGTCGATCCGTTCACTCCGTTTCACAGACGCCCTTCCGCCCCGTCGGGGCGTTCTTAACCCGGGCCGCGAACCCGCTCGCCCGTGGGGTCCGCTCGCGGCGGATGTGGCATGGGTGATGGCGCGGCCCGTCTCGACGATAGAGAAACGGCGCTTCCCCGCCTTGATCCAAATCAACCGCGCCTCGGACGTTCGGGCAAGGGCGTGGGCCGGGGACCTGGGCGCGCCGATTCGATGCAAAAACATCATGCCCTAGCGGAGCTTGAACAGGAGCCGTCTTTCGCTGAACAGAAACTCGGCGATCGCGATCGCCAGATAGGAAAGGCCGATCCCGGTCAGGGTCTCGCGGTCGTGCAGCCAGAGATAGCCGCCGAGCACCAGCCAGGAGGCGAAGGCGAGCGTCAGCCCGGCCAGCGGCAGCGCCGGCGCGACGCCGATCCGGGCGCGAAGGCGCAGCGCGGCGAGATTGATGGCGGCGAAGATCAGCAGGAACGTCGCGCTGGCGAAGGACGAGATCATCGTCAGATTGCCGAGGTTGACGAACAGCAACGTCATCGCCGAGATCACGCACAAGCTGACCCAGGGGATGTCGCGGGTGCGCTCGCGGTGGGAAAAGACCCGGGGCAGGGCCTCGTCCTGGGCCATCGCCTTGCCCAGCCGCGCGGTTCCGAACAGGGTCGCGTTGATGGCCGAGGCGGTCGACAGCAGCGCGCCCAGGCCGATCAGCAGATATCCCGCCTGGCCCAGGAACGGTCGCGCCGCCACCGCGAGCGCGTATTCCTTGTACTTGTCGATCAGCTCGGCCGACAGGTTCCCGACCGCGACCAGCGAGACCAGAACATAGATCGCGGTGGTGACGATGATCGAGATCAGGATGCCGCGCGCGAGGTTGCGCTCGGGACGCTCCATCTCGTGGACCGCGTTGGGGATCAGCTCGAACCCCTCGTAGGCGACGAAGATCAGGGCGGCGCCCATCAGCAGGCCGCTTGCGCCCTGGTCGAAAACCGGCAGCAGGCGGTCGGCCTTGACGTAGACCAGCCCGACGATGGCGAACAGCGAAAGGATGATCACCTTGACCATGACGATGACGTCCTCGGTCCGACCCGCCGCCTTGACGCCGTAGAGGTTCACGCCGAGGAACAGCAGCAGCACCCCGGACGCGAGCAGATGTTGCATGGGCGAACCGTGGTCGGCGTCGCCGAGCATGGCGCCGCCGTAGACGCCGAAGGTGTAGGCGTAAAGCGCGAGCGTTCCGATGTAGCCGGCGAGCAGAAGCCAGCCGCCGAGGCCGGCGATGTTCGAGTGGCGAAAGGCGTGCTCGAGATAGGTGAAGCTGCCCCCGTCGGAACGGAACGCCAATCCCAGGCGGGCGTAGGACAGCCCGGTGAGCAGGGCGACCAGGCCGCCGAGCGCGAAGGCGATCGGCGCGGCGTGGCCCGCCATGCCCACCGACAGGCCGAGGACCGAGAAGATGCCGCCCCCCACCATGCCGCCGACGCCCATGGCGACCAGCTCCTTGAGGCCGAGCTTGCCGCTTCCCGAGGTCGCATCGTCCCCCTTGCCCGGGGGCGTTTCGTCTCGCTCGCCGTTCATTCGCGAATCCTTTGTCGTTTTCGAAAGAGGAAATCGGTCGATAATCCGGTATCCGAGCCGAAAAGGGTCGGTATTCGAGGTCGCTCTCCATTCCGTGATCGACGCGTTGCTTGACTCTTCGCGCCATCGTTTCGATCATACGGCGGTCACAGACGGACAATACAGTCCGCGACGCCAAAACAAAGTCAGGGAGGTGAGGTCGGCCGCATCGAAGCCCAACGAAGGTCGCGGCGTCGGCCCGTAACGGTCGCGAGTCCGCCTGTCGGGTTGTCTTTCGGTGCGTTCCCTCACAGCGATGTAACTAAAACGGCGACCGCCGGGCGAGCCCGGCGCGGGAGTTGTCGTATCTACCGTCCGCCCACGTCGTGGGCTTTTAGGGTAAAGCGAAACAACAGGGAAAGAATGACCCATGAACAATAAATCAAAGGTCCGGAACGAGAGCGCCAAGACCCAGCGGGCCGCGAAGGCGTTCACGCGCCGCACGGTGCTGAAGAGCGCGGCGGCGACCGTCGCGCTCGCCGGGGCCGCGCCGCTGTTCGTCAAGGGCAGTCTCGCGTCGTCGGGCGAGGTAAACGTCTACGCCTGGTCGGATTACATCTGGCCGGAGATGATCGAGTCCTTCGAGAGCAAGACCGGCATCAAGGTCAATCTCGCGAAGTACGGCTCGAACGACGAGGTTCTCACCAAGCTCAAGGCCTCGAAGGGCAAGGGCTTCGACCTCGTGTTCCCGTCGGTCGATACGGGGCCGACCTGGTATCAGTCGGGCGATCTCCTGCAGCCGCTCGACCTCAAGAAGATCAACGTCGACGCGATCATCCCGTCCCTGATGAAGAAGTCGAAGGAGCTCGGCGCCGTCTTCCGTCGCAAGCGCTATCTCGTTCCGTTCGACTGGGGCACCGAGGCGATGATCTTCGACAGCTCGCAGCGCGACTACAAGTACGGCACCATGTCGTACGGCGATCTGTGGTCGGATGAAAACAAGGGTCTGATCACGGTTCGCCAGAAGTCGGCGATCATCACGCTGGGCCTCTATTTCGACCGGACGGGCCAGGTGCCGTCGAACCGGCTGCGCGATCTCTACAAGGACGAGGCGACCGCGCGGAGCATCTACGAGAAGATCATGCCCTTCGCGATCGAGCACAAGTCGTGGGTGCGCCAGTTCTGGAACAACACGCAGGAGACGTTGAACGCCTTCTACCAGAACAACGCCGTGGTCGGACAGTGCTGGGACGGCCCGTCGCTGCGCATGATGAAGGAGACCAAGGGGCGGCTTCGCTATCTGATGCCGGTCGAGGGCGGGCTCGCCTGGACCGACACCATGGGCATCCCCTCGGGCGCCGAGAACGTCGAGCAGGCCTACGCCTTCATCAACCACCTCCTGACGCCCGAGATGGGGGGCATTCTCGGCAACAAGGCGGGCTACAACTCCGCCGTCGTCGGTGCCGCCGACTATCTCGAGCCGGAAGGCAAGGAAGCGTTCAAGTCGGCCTATCCCGACGACGCGATCGACAATCTCTGGTGGTGGCTGCCGTCGCCCGCATGGTGGGCCGCGCTGCGCGCCGAGTACGTCGACAAGTGGAACGCCGCCTAGGGCGGAACCAATCGGGGCCCCCGGCCATCGGGGTCGGGGTCCCCGTTTCTTCCGTTCGAAGCGGCGGCCGCGGGGCCTCCGGCCGGTCCGGAGGCGAGTCCGCGGCGGTGCTTCCTGTGGCTTTGAGGGGGAGCGGAGTTGGCCATGGGCATGGATGTCGATCTCGATGCGGTGACGATGCGCTTCGACGAGTTCGTCGCCGTCAGGAACGCGACCCTGACCGTCAAGTCGGGCGAATTCTTCAGTTTTCTCGGCCCGTCCGGCTGCGGAAAGACGACCATTCTCCGCATGGTTTCGGGCTTCATCGATCCCAGCGAGGGCAGCATCCGCATCGGCGGCACCGACATGCGCGGGATCGGGCCCAACAAGCGGCCGACCGCGCTGATCTTCCAGAATCTCGCGTTGTTCCCGCTGATGAAGGTCTGGGAGAACATTTCGTTCGGTCTGCGCTTTCGGGGCGCCGACCTCGCCGCCCGGCGCAAGCGCGCCGACGAGCTGCTCGATCTGATCGAGCTCCCCGACCAGGGCGACAAGCTGGTGAGCGAGCTGTCGGGCGGGCAGCGCCAGCGGGTCGCGATCGCCCGCGCGCTCGCGGTCGAGCCCGAGGTGCTGCTCCTCGACGAGCCCCTGTCGGCGCTCGACCTCAAGCTGCGCCAGCACATGCGGGCCGAGCTGCGCGCGATCCAGCGGCGCACCGGCGTCACCTTCATCTACATCACCCATGACCAGGGCGAGGCCCTGACCATGTCCGACCGGGTCGCCGTCATGTCCCAGGGCATGATCGAGCAGATCGACGATTCCGAGGTGATCTACAACCGGCCGTCCACGGCCTTCGTCGCCACCTTCGTCGGCGAGAACAATCCATTCTATGGCCGAGTGGTCGAGACGCTGGCCGACGGCCACGCGGTGGTCGACACCGCGCTCGGCCGAATTCGGGGCGTCAACGCGACGCGACGCGTGGTCGGCGACAACGTGATCGTCTTCGTCCGTCCCGAACGCTGCAAGATCGTCGAGGGCGCCGATTTCGACAACGTGATGGAGACCACGGTCGACCGCCTCGACTTCGAGGGCGCGTTCATCAACCTGTTCCTGCGCGGCCAGCGCGGCAAGGATATCATCGTCCATATGACCAACGACGGCCGCGCGCTCGAATTCCAGCCGGGCATGCCGGTCAAGGTCGGGTTCAGCGTCGACAACGCGACCATCCTGCCCGAGGCCGAGCTCGCGGCGGATTGAGCGGGCGGAGGGCGAGGGGGCATGACAACAGCGAGCGGGCGCGGCCGATGAGCCAGGTTAGCGATCTTCTTCGCCGCTACGGCGTCGTCATGGCGAGCTACGTCCTGATCGCGTGTTCGGTGTGGATCGTGATCATGATCGTCGTGCCCCAGGCGGTGATGTTCACCTATACCTTCTGGTACGAGGACAAGAACCTCGTCGGCGAGCTCTATCGCGAGATCGACCAGGGCTACGCCCAGCTCGACGAGTTCGACGCCAAGATCGCCGACCTCGATTCGCAGATTTCGGCCGCCGCCGCCGACGCGAAATCCGTGCTCGAGATCCGGCGCGAGGAGATCGTCAAGAAGGAAAAGGCCCTCGAGGCGAAACTCGCCACGCTCGAACAGCGCTACGAGAAGGAAAAGACCCGGATCTACTGGGGCCTGCGCAACTACAAGTATCTGTTCTCGAACGCCGACCACCGAATGGTCTTCTTCAAGACGATCTGGGCGAGCGTGCTCGTCACCTTTCTCGCGCTGGTCTTCTGCTATCCGGTCGCCTACTACCTCGCCAAGGTCGCGCCCGCCGAACGCGCGGCGTTGGTCATGCTCGGGCTGATCGTTCCCTATTGGGTCAACGAGCTGCTGCGCGTGTTCGCCTGGCAGATGATTCTGTCGGGGCGCGGGGTGCTCAATCTGGCGCTCAGCCTGTTTGGTCTCGTCGATATCAACTCGTTCAATCCGCCGCCGCCCAACTATCTCGGCGACGGGGGCGTGATCGTCGGCATGATCTACGCCTACATTCTGTTCATGGTTTTCCCCCTCTACAACGTGATCGAGACGCTCGACCGCAACCAGATCGAGGCCGGCACCGATCTCGGCGCGCCCTGGTGGGGAATTCACTGGCATATCGTCATCCCGCACGCCAAGCCGGGCATCGCGGTGGGCTGCATCATGACGTTCATGCTGGCGGCGGGCAGCTATGCCGTGCCCATGGCGTTGAGCGGCGGGCGCAGCCAATGGTTCACCCAGATCATCTACACCTGGACCAACGAGACCCAGGACATGAACCTGGGCGCGACCTACGCCTTGCTGCTGCTGGTCCTTTGTATCCTGTTCATCATGGTGATGATGCGCGTGTTTCGCGTCTCCCTCGAGGACATCGCGAAGTAGGGGCGGGCGGTGAACAGCTTCATCACGCGCCTGCTCGCGCCGCTCAGCAATATCGGCTTCTTCGCCACCATCATCGCCGCGACCGTTCTCGGCTGGAAGATCGGCGCGGCGAACGACGCCCTGGTGTTCGGCGCCTTCGTCGGGCTGATCGCCGGGGTCATCGTCGCGACCGTGGTGTTCGGCTTCGTCAACCTGATGCTCGGCATCCATCGCAACACGACCGAGCTGGTGCTCGTCCAGCGCCACGGGGCCGAGCGCGCGGACGCGCTCATGAAGGCGGCCTCGACCACGCCCGGCTTCTTCGGCATGAACGCCCAGCAGGTCATGCAGTTCGCGATCAACGGCTATATCCTGGTGTTCCTCGCCTACATGTTCCTGCCGCTGGTGATCATGGTGGCGGCGGCTTTCAACGAGAACCGCAACCCGTCGATCTCGCCCTGGCTCGGCTTCACCTTCGGTTGGTTCGGCAAGCTGATGAGGGAGGACGAGCTTTGGACGGCGCTCGCCAACAGCTTCGTCATCGGCATCTTCGTGGTCGTCATCTCGGTCGTGCTCGGGCTCGCGGGCGCGCTGCTGATCACCCGCCTGCGCAGCAAGGCGCGGACGCTGATCTACGGGCTTCTGGTGTCGCCGGTTCTGGTGCCGGGAGTGATCCTGGGCGTCTCGACGCTTCTGCTCTGGGACACGATCGGCGTCGGCGGCGGGCTGTTTCTCTCGATCGTCGCGCAGAGCACCTTCATCGCGGCCTATGCGATGCTGCTCATCATGGCGCGGCTGCAACGGTTCGATACCACGCTCGAGGAGGCGGCGCTCGATCTCGGCGCGCCGCATCAGCAGGTGTTCTGGCTGATCACCATGCCCTTCCTGCGTCCGACCATCCTGACGGCGGCGGTGCTCGCCTTCCTGCAATCCTTCGAGAACTACAACACGACCCTGTTCACCATCGGCCGCCAGTCGACCGTCACGATCTTCATCGGCAGCGCGGTCAAGCAGGGCCAGGAGCCGACGATCAACGCGCTCGCCGTCATCTTCATCACGATCACCGTGCTGATCGCCGTGGTCTACGAGGTCAAGCGCCGCGCCGAGAAGGCGCGCGGCGAGGTCCAGCGCGAGATCGCCCGGCGCGCCGACAAGGCGATCGCGACCAAGGCCGTCGACATCGACCGGACAGCCGCATGACGCGCCGTGTAACCCGGGGCACCCGCGTCGCCGCCGGGGACGCCGCCGGGGCGGCGCTCGACGTCGTGTTCCGCTGCCCGCCCGAGCTCGACGGCCTCCTGCCGCGCCCGGTGCCGGCGCGCCGCGGCCTGCCCGACTGGCTCAAGGCCATGCCCATGACGGCGCCGAGCGAGGACGCCGGCGGGCCGGTGCGCACGGTCAAGCAGTGCCCGCCCCTGATCGACGCCATGTCGTCGGGCTTCCTGATCCCGCTCGCGACCGATCTTCGGATCGAGGAGGGACGCTTTTCCTGGGACTGGCCGCTGCCGCCGTCGAGCGTCGGGCGCTACACCCGCTCGCCGATCGCCTTCCACCTCAACGACCAGGCGGTCGGCACGCCGCTTTACGAGGCCGACCGGGCGCTCATCAAGTTCAACAATTTCTGGGCGATCGAATTGCCGCCGGGCTACTCGCTGCTCGCCACCCACCCGTTCAATCGCGAGGAGCTGCCGTTCCGCACGCTCACCGGGCTGGTCGACGCCGATCTCTACAAGGACGCCTTCATCCAGTTCCCGGCGCGCTGGCGCGACCCGTCCTATACGGGCGTGCTGCCCGCCGGGACGCCGATCGCGCAGTGCATCCCCGTGCGCCGGACCGCGCTCGCGCTGCGCTTCGAGTCCCTCGAGGGCGAAGCCGCCGCGCGCTTCGTCGAGACCAAGGAAGCGGTCAACGCCGAGCCCGGCGTCTACCGCCGGCGCTTCCGCGCCCACAAGCCCTGAGCCGCGCCCTTCAATCGAGCAACAATGCCCGCATCGCCCGGGGATCGAGGCGGAAGCTGCCGCGCGCGGCGGTGGTCATGGTCTTGAGCACCAGCGGATAAAGCTTGCGATCGAGCGCCAGCGCGCGGCGATAGGCGGCGATCGCGTCATCCTCGCGCCCCGTCTCCTGAAGGCAGAACCCGAGGTTGAGCGCGGCCTCGGCGCGCTCGGGATCGAGGCGCAGGACCGCGTCGTAGGCCTCGGCCGCGTCCGCGAAGCGGTAAAGCGCCTGCTCGACCGCGGCGAGGGCGTAAAGCGCATCGACGTCCTCGCCGTCGATCGCCAGCGCGCGGCGATAGGCGTCGCGCGCGTCCTCGAGTGCGCCGCCGTCCTCCAGAAGGCGGCCGAGCTCGTAATGCGCCCGGGCGTAGCCGGGCTCGGCGTCGATGGCCCGGCGCAGAAGGCTCGCCGCCGCGACCCGGTCGCCCCGGTCGCGTCGGACGAGCGCGAGGTTGTAAAGCGCGGGCGCGAACCTCGGCGCGGCGTCGACCGCGCGTTCGAGCGCCTCGGCCGCCTCGTCCCCGCGCCCGGCGGCGCCCAGCGCGATTCCCCAGTTGGTCAGGTACATCGGGTTGTCGGGCGCGGCGCGGACCGCCCGGGCGAACGCGCGCTCGGCGTCGGCGAAGCGCCCGCGGCCCATCTCGACCAGCCCCAGAAGGAGCCGCGCGGGCGCGTCCTCGGGCGCGGTCTTGAGGCCCTGCGTGAGAAGTCGGCGGGCCTTGGCGGTCTCGCCCGCCTCGACGAGCGCGGCGGCGCGCGCGCGCCAGTCGGCGGCCGGGCCGCCGCCGCCCGCCTTCATCGCCCGCCGTTCCTTGCGATTCGCGCCCATGCCCGCTCCCGCCGTCCCGCGCGGCGACCGTAGCGGCGCGGCGGCGGGGCGTCAAATTCGGGGAACGGGTGGGAAGCGCGCCGATCTAGCGAAGGGTCGGGAAGGGCAGGAGCGCCGCCTCCAGGTTCGAGCGCGGGGCCGCCCGCCGCGCGGGTGCGCGGCGTGCCTTGCGGATCATGGCGATAAACGATTTCCCGGACATCGCGACCTCCTTTGCCTTGGGCCTGTTCGATGGGGCTTGCACCTTCTCCATGTACGGTGCCGCCCGCGCCGCGACAAATGCCGAGCGCGGACCCCGGCCATGCGCGTCGCGCATGGCCCGGTGGTTCCCTCGACCCCTCTTGAAAGTCGAGGAGAGCGATCATAAATCTCGCAACGGGCACGGCCGGACCGCGTTCGAGGTCCGGCTTCTTCCGACCCTCGGGGGCTTTCTCGCAAGGCTCCCACAACAAGAAAGCCGATCCGGCCCGACCGCGACGCCGCGGCGATAGGCGGGATTTCGCGCCGGGGAGAACGGGAGGCGCAGGAACGAATGGAAGCTCGGGACAAGCTGGTCAAGATCGACAATCTGACCAAGCGGTTTGGCCCGATCACGGCGGTCGATGGAATCAGCCTCGCGGTCGAGCGGGGCGAGCTGCTGGGCTTTCTCGGCCCCAACGGCGCCGGCAAGTCGACCACCATGAAAATCGTCACCGGCTACCTGCCGCCGAGCGCGGGGCGGGTGACGGTCTGCGGCTTCGACGTGGTCGAGCAGTCGATCGAGGTCAAGCGTCGCATCGGCTACCTGCCCGAGGGCGCGCCGGCCTATGGCGACATGACGCCCTTGGGGCTGCTCGCCTTCGTCGCCGATATTCGCGGTCTCGGCGGCGCCGCCCGACGCGCGCGCCTTGACGAGGTGATCGAGCGGCTCGCGCTCGGCTCGGTCCTTCGCCAGCCGATCGAGACCCTGTCCAAGGGCTTCAAGCGCCGCGTCGGGCTCGCCCAGGCGATCCTCATGGACCCCGACGTGCTGATCCTCGACGAGCCGACCGACGGGCTCGATCCCAACCAGAAGCACGAGGTGCGCGCGCTGTTGCGCGACATGGCGCCGGGCAAGGCGATCGTGGTCTCGACCCATATCCTCGAAGAGGTCGAGGCGGTCTGCACCCGCGCCGTGATCATCGCGAACGGACGGATCGTCGCCGACGAGACGCCCCAGGCGCTCAAGGCGCGCTCGGCGCTTCACAACGCGGTCGGCCTGACGCTCGCGGCCGAGGCGGTCGCGCGCGCGCGCGAGCTGCTGGCGGCGCTGCCCGGCATCGCCGGCGTCGAGACCCTGAACCGGGTCGACGGCGTGGCCGAGCTGCGCGTGCTCTCGGCCGGTGGCGCGGACATCCTCGCCCCGGTGCGCGAGGCGGTGGCGGGCGCGGGCCTCGCGCCCGGCGAGATCTATGTCGAGCGCGGCGAGCTCGACGACGTGTTCCGCGCGCTCACCCGGGGCGCGTGACGACGACCGAGACGGGGGGAGAAAAACAGCCGATATCATGCGCAACGTCCTGATCATCACCCGGCGCGAGCTCGCGGCCTATTTCACCTCGCCGCTCGCCTATGTGTTCATCGTCATCTTTCTCGCGCTTTCGGGCGGACTCACCTTCTTCATCGGTGGCTTCCTCGAACGTGGCCAAGCCGATCTCGAGGCGTTCTTCGATTTTCACCCCTGGCTTTATCTGTTCCTGATGCCCGCCGTGGGCATGCGGCTCTGGGCCGAGGAGCGCAAGGCCGGGACCATCGAGTTCCTGATGACCCTGCCGATCACGACCGCCCAGGCGGTGGTCGGCAAGTTCCTCGCCGCCTGGCTGTTCGCGGGCATCGCGCTCGCGCTGACCTTTCCCATGTGGATCACGGTCAATTACCTGGGCGATCCCGACAACGGCGTCATTCTCGCCGCCTATCTGGGAAGCTGGCTGATGGCCGGCGGGTTCCTCGCGCTTAGCGCCTGCGCCTCGGCGCTGACGCGCAATCAGGTGGTCGCCTTCGTGCTCGCCGCCGCCGCCGGCTTCCTATTCCTGATGAGCGGGCTTGAAATGGTGCAGGCCTTTTTCCGGGCCTTCGCGCCCGAAGGCGTCGTTCGCGCGATCGCCGACTTCAGCTTCCTCACCAACTTCCAGGCCATTGCCCAGGGCGTGATCGATCTGCGCGGCCTCGTGTTCTTCGCCTCGCTGATCGTCGTCGGGCTGACGATCAACACGGCGATCGTCGAGCTCAAGAAGGGAGCCTAGGACGCCATGAGCCGGCATTCGACCTCTCGACGCTCGATCGTGACCGACCGCCGGATGCTCGCGATCGGCACCGTCGCGCTCGCGGTCGTGTTCTTCGT
>CAZHDF010000031.1:0-26066 GCA_964531525.1 uncultured Alphaproteobacteria bacterium
GGTGATCCAGGTCGATTCCTTCGCCGCCGAGCGCTACGCCACGCTCAAGGGGTAATCTCAAGCGCCGCGATCTCGCCAAGCGTGATCGGCTTGACCGGCGGGCGCGCGGTGAAGCGCCCGACCGAGGCGACCGGCACGCCGCGCGTCCGGGCGACGATCGCGGCGACGGTGGGCTCGCAAAGCGCGCCCTGGCACGGCCCCATGCCGCAGCGGGTGAAGGCCTTGACCTGATTGGGGCCCACGCAGCCGAGCGCGACCGCGCGCCGGATCTCGCCCGCGCTCACCTCCTCGCAGCGGCAGACGATGGTGTCGTCGTCGCGGGGCGCGAGGATCGCGTCGCCGGGGCGGAACAAGGCGTCGAGAAACGGGCGCGGCCGCAAGTGCCGGCGAAGCGCGGCGCGCTCGGCGCGCGCGCGCCCATCGCGCGTCGCCCGATCGACGACCCCCAGGCGGCGCGCCGCATCGAGGCCTGCGAGCCGCCCCCTATGCTCGGCCGCGCGCGCGCCGCCTATGCCCGCGCAATCGCCCGCGACCGCGACGCCCTCGACGCTCGTCGCCCCCCAGCCGTCGACCACCGTGCGCCAGCAGTGTTGGGCGTCGTCCCAGGCCTGCGCGCAGCCGGCGGCGCGCGCGAGGCGGTCGTTGGGGATGACGCCCTCGTGCAGCAGGAGAAGATCGGTCTCGATCCGCCGCGCGCGCCCGGCGCGGTCGGTGTAGGCGACCGCCTCGAGGCGGTCCGCGCCGAGCGCGCGGAGATCGCGCGCTCCCGCGATCAGCGACACGTCCCGGGCCGCGAGGTCGCGCATCCAGCGATATCCCTTCCAGAGCTCGCCCGCCGAAAGGGCCGCGCCCGCGAGATGACGCAGCGCGCGGACGCGATTGCCGCGCGGAGCGGTCAGCAGCACCGCCCGAGGGACCGCGCCGGCGCGGGCGAGCTGATGGGCGACCAGGAAAACCAGCGGTCCCGAGCCGGCGATCACCGGGGGCGAACGGGGCCGCAGATGCGAAGCCTTGAGCAGCGTCTGCGCCGCGCCCAGCGCCATGACGCCGGGCAGCGTCCAGCCGGGGATCGGGACCGGGCGCTCCAAGGCCCCGACGGCGATCAACACCCGGCGCGCGGCGACGATCTCGGCCGCGCCGTCGCGCAGGATTCCGAGCCCACCCCGCGCCGCCGCGTCCCAGACGGCGACACCCGGCGCGTAAACCGCGCCGCTTCGCCGGAAGGCGCGAACGAGGTCGACGCCGCGCCGGTAATCCGCGTCGAACAGGTCCGAAGAGGCTTCGGCGTTGCGCTCGACGTCATGATAAATCCGCCCGCCGGGGGAGGCTTGCTCGTCGTAGAGAACCGTCGCGAGGCCGAGCTCGGCGGCGAGCGTCGCCGCCGCGAGCCCGGCGGGGCCCGCGCCGACGACCGCGAGATCGGGACCGGCGCTCACGGCGCGCGGTCCGCGAGCGGCTCGGGCGCGCCCGCCTGGCGCCGCACGCGCATGCCGTCGCGCACCCGAACCTGGCAGGCGCGGCGGTTGGCGAGCCCGTCGATCTCGACCAGGCAATCGAAGCAGACGCCGATCATGCAGTAGGGCGCGCGCGGCCGCCCCGAGACCGGCGTGTCGCGAAACGAGGCCGCGCCGTGGGCGAGCAGCGCGGCGGCGACGGTCTCGCCCGCGAAGGCGGAGACCGTCTCGCCCTCGAAGTCGAGGACGACGCGCGCGCCGGCGGGTTCATCCAGCCTTTCGAACATCGAACCTCCCGGCGGCGAAGGCGTCGAGCCCGGCGGGCAATGCGCCGCCCGCGATCCAGGGGGCGAGGCGCAGGGCATGGACGGCGGCGAGCGTGATGCCGCTGTGACAGGTCGCGACATAGGCCCCGGGATGGCGCGCCGATTCCTGGTAGATCGGCAGGCCGTCGGGGGTGAGAACCCGAAGCGCGCCCCAGCTTCGCACGACGCGCAGCCCGCCCAGGAACGGGAACAAGCGCAGGGCGCGGCGCGCGATGTCGCGCATGATCGCGGGCCGCGCGGCGGTGTCGAAGCCGAAGTCGTTGTGCGAATAGCCGATCAGAAAGCTCCCCTCGCGGGTCTGGCGAACGGCGTCGGTCGGGATGTCGAACAGGGGGCGGACGCGCTCGGTCACCAGCAACTGGCCGTGCTGGGGCGCGAGCGGCGCTTCGACGCCGAGCGGTCCGGCAAGCGCGCCGGTGCCCAGCCCGGCGGCGACGACGACCGTCTCGGCGAACACGGTCTCCTTCCCGGCCGCGATGCGAAAGCCGCCGTCGCGCGCCTCGATCGCCGCGACCCGGAAGCCGCCGCGACAGCACCCGCCCCGAGCGACGATCCCCTCGTGCAAGGCGCGCAGCAGGAACAGCGGGTTGGCGTGGCCGTCGGCGGGCGAATAGGTTCCGCCGACCACCTCGGGCCCCAGCCCCGGTAACATCTCGGCAAGCGCCGCGCGGTCGAGGATCTCGAAGTCGCCGCCTCCCTCGCCACCGGCCTCGCGGCGGATGCGTTCGAGAACGGCGCGCTCGGCGGCGAGCTCCGCCTCGCTCAGGGCGAGCACCACGCCGCCGGGGCGCGAGTAGCCGACGTCGATGCCGGTCGCGTCGGCGAGTTCGTCCGCGAACCCACCCCAGAGATCGGCGGAAATCCTGGTCCAACGGGCATATGCGGGGCAGCCTTCGCCCTTTCCCTGAACCCAGACGAGGCCGAAATTGCCGCGCGAGGCGCAGGGCGCGCCCTCGTCGCCGTCGAGCAGCAGCACCCGCGCCCCGGTCCGCGCGAGGCCGTAGCCGATCGCCGCGCCGACCAGCCCGCCGCCGACGATCGCGATTTCGGCCTCACGCATCGCCGTCGTCCTTCCGTTCCCGGGCGGCGGCCAGCGGCGCGCCCGCGACCTCGGCCTTGAAGGGGCGCGCGAGCAGCCCCTCGATGGCGGCGTCGATGGTGACGCGCCCGGCGACGATCGCCTCGACCGCGCGGCAGATCGGCATCTCGACGCCGAGGCGATCGGCGAGCAGAGTGACCGCCGGGGCGCTCGCGACGCCCTCGGTCACCGCCCGGCGCGCCTTGAGAACCGCCGCGACCGAGGCCCCCTCGCCGAGCGCCGCGCCCAGCGACATGTTGCGCGAGCGCCGGCTGGTGCAGGTGAGCACCAGATCGCCGAGGCCCGAGAGTCCCATCAGCGTCTCGCCGCGCGCGCCCCGGGCGCGGCCCAATCGCAACAGCTCGGCCAGGCCCCGGGTGACGAGCGCGGCGCGCGCGTTCTCGCCCAGCCGGCGGCCGTCGACGATCCCGCAGGCGATGGCAAGCACGTTCTTCACCGCGCCGCCGATCTGCGCGCCGATAAGATCGTCGGCGAGATAGGGCCGGAACGCGCCGCCGCCGAGCGCCGCGACCAGTCGCGCGCCAAGCGTCGCGTCGGCGCAGGCGAGCGTCACCGCCGTGGGCAGGCCGCGCGCGACCTCGTCGGCGAAGGTCGGCCCCGACAGCACCGCGAGCGGATAGCCGGGTAGCGTCTCGCCGAGCACCTCGGTCATGAGCGCCCCGGTCGCGATCTCGATCCCCTTGCTGCACACCACCAGCGGCGGCCGCGCGGCGAGACCGGGCGCGAGCGCGGCCGCGACCGCGCGCAGATGCTGGGCGGGAACGACGAGCAGCAACGCATCGGCCGCGCCGACCTCGGCGAGGTCGCGGGTCGCGCGAATCGCCGGGTCGAGCGCGATGCCGGGCAGGTACGGAGGATTGACGTGGTCGCGGTTGATCGCCTCGACCACCGCGTCGTTGCGCGCCCAGAGAACCACGTCGCGCCCGGCGCGGCGCGCGATAAGCGCGAGCGCCGTCCCCCAGGCGCCGCCGCCGATGATCCCGATTCGCCGCATTCGTCCTCCGACGTCTCAATTCGCGCCCGCCCCGCAAGCGAGACCGGCGCGCGGGAAACCTTAGCGACAAACCGGGGGCGTCCGCCATGGCGAAGGACACCTCGCGGACCCGTTTTCGACCCGGTTTTTCGCCGTCTCCAGGCCGCGACGAAACCGCGTCGATCACATGGGTCATTGAAATCCTTTACGAAAAGCCCGTCATGCCCGATGATCTGTCGGCTTCGACCGACGGTCGATCCTCCGAAGACCCGAAAGGGGCGCGGACAAGGACCGGTCGGCGGCGGCACTATAAATATTGCTTATGGCGCGGAAATTGCGTTTGCTTCTCGCGCTGGCTAAAGTCGCGTAACGCCTGCGTTATCGTTTGGGGAGGGCGTCAGTTGGCGGAAGAGGAATTTTCGGGGCCCCCGTTGGGCCCTTGGGGAAATGTGCATCTCGTCATTGCGGCTTCGGGACGCCCCCGGGCTCGGCGCGACGAGACGATTTCATTCGCCGGGCGAGACCGGTGAGCGCCGCCGCTTCATCCGCGCCGGCGGCGGCCGAAACGATCCTGAAGGTCGATCAGCTCTCGAAGTCGTTTCGCGGCCTTCAGGCGGTTTCGGGCTATCACCTCGCGCTGCGCGAGGGCGAGATCCTCGGGATCATCGGCCCGAACGGCGCCGGCAAGACGACGATCTTCCACCTGCTCACCGGCTTTCTGCGACCGACCGCCGGAACCATCGTCTATCGCGGACGCGACATTACCAATGCGCCGGCGCCGCGCGTGGCCCGGCTCGGGCTCGCCCGCACCTTCCAGAACATCCGCCTGTTCGACAAGCTGAGCGTGCTCGAGAACGTCACCGTCGCGGCCCAGCTTCACACCCGCTACAGCTTTCCCGAGGTGATCGCGGGCTGGCCGTCTTTCTGGCGCAAGGAGCGGCGCGTCCGCGACGATTCGCTCGAGCTTCTGGCGCTTCTCGGGCTCGCCGATCAACGCGACCGGCGGGTCGACGGGCTCGCCTACGGCGACAAGCGCCGGCTCGAGATCGCGCGCGCGCTCGCCACCCGCCCCAAGGTGCTGCTGCTCGACGAGCCCGCCGCCGGCATGAACCCGAACGAGAGCGACCGGCTTCACGAGCTGATTCTCTCGCTGCGCCGCGATTTCGAGCTCACGGTGGTTCTGGTCGAGCACGACATGCGCCTGGTGATGAACCTTTGCGAGCGAATCCAGGCGCTCAGCTACGGCCAGGTGATCGCCGAGGGCCTGCCCGAGGAGGTGCGCCGCCATCCGGGAGTGATCGAATCCTATCTCGGCACCTCGGGAACGGCCCAGGCGGGAACCCGGAAAACGGCGGGCGCCGGGGAGCCTCGGTCCGATGCTTGATCTGCGCGATCTCGACGTCTTCTACGGTGGCATCCGGGCGCTCAAGAGCGTTTCGTTGCATGTGAGCGAGGGCGAACTCGTGACGCTCATCGGCTCGAACGGCGCCGGCAAGACGACGACCCTGCGCGCGATCTCGGGGCTTCTGCATCCGCGCCAGGGCACGATCGTCTACGACGGCGAGCCGATCCACGCGCTTTCGCCCTATCACATCGTTCAGCGCGGCATTTCGCATTGCCCCGAGGGGCGTCATATCTTCGGCAACCTCACGGTCGACGAGAACCTGCGGCTGGGCGCGATCCAGCGGCGCGACACGAGCGAAGTGCGGCGCGATCGCGACTGGGTGTTCAGCCTCTTTCCGGTCCTCGCCGAACGCCTGCGCCAGCTCGGCGGCACCTTGTCGGGGGGCGAGCAGCAGATGCTCGCGATCGGCCGGTCGCTGATGAGCAAGCCGCGCCTGATCCTTCTCGACGAGCCCTCGTTGGGGCTCGCGCCGGTGCTGGTGGACACGATCTTCAACGTCCTGCGCCAGCTCAAGGAAAGCGGGCGGACCATTCTTCTGGTCGAGCAGAACGCCCGCCTCGCGCTCGAAATCGCCGACCGGGGCTACGTGCTCGAAACCGGACGCCTCATCCTTCACGACACTGCCGAAGCGTTGCGCGCCAACGAGCAGGTCGAACAATCCTACCTCGGGGGCTGATGTCGATGTCGTTTTTCGAATACATGCTCCAGCAGACCATCAACGCGCTCAGCATCGGCAGTCTGTACGCGCTGATGGCGATCGGGCTCGCGATGGTCTTCGGCATCCTACGCCTGATCAACTTCGCCCATGGCGACATGATGATGGTGGCGAGCTATTCGGCGCTGGGGCTGCTGCTCGCCGGATTGCCTTACTGGGTCGTGGTGCCGATCGTCGTTCTCATCACCGCCTTCGCCGGCATCCTGATGGAGCGCCTCGCCTATCGCCCGATTCGCGGCGCGCCCGACGTCGCCATGCTGCTGACCTCGTTCGCCGTGACCATCATCCTCGAGAACAGCGTCGTGATGATGATCGGCGCGCGCTCGCGACCCTTCCCGGTGCCCGAATTCCTGCGCACGGTCTATCACTACGGGAACGTCACGGTGGCGAGCGTCAACGTCGTCGCCATCATCGCGACCGCGATCCTGCTGGTCCTGTTGACGCTGTTCGTGACCCGCACCGATATCGGGATCTCGATGCGCGCGGCGGCCGACGACATGACCGCGGCGCAGCTCATGGGCATCCCCATCAATCGCGTGATCGCCGCGGCCTTCGCGATCGGCTCGGGACTCGCGGCGATCGCCGGTCTTCTGTGGACGGCCAAGGTCGGCAAGGTCGATCCCTACATGGGCTTCTTTCCGGTGCTCAAGGCCTTCGTCGCCGCGGTCATCGGCGGTTTCGGGACGATCCCCGGCGCGGTGCTGGGTGGCTTCGTCCTTGGCTCGCTCGAAATCTCGCTCCAGGGGCTGCTCCCGGGGCAGTGGAGCTCGTATCGCGACGCGCTGGTCTTCGGCATTCTGATCGTGGTGCTGTTGGTGCGGCCCAACGGCATTCTGGGCGCCCGCGCGCGCGAGGAGATCTAGACGCGATGGACGGCATCGAAACCCGACCGGAAACAAAGGGCGCGGCGCTCGATTGGCGGCGGGTGGCGGCGATCGCGACGCCGCTTCTGCTGCTCTCGCTGCTGCCGCTCTACGCGACCTTCGGCGCGAGCGCCTACGAACAGCGCGTGATCATCGTGCTCGGCATCGACATCATGCTCGTGCTCAGCCTGAACCTGTTCAACGGCTTCACCGGCGTCTTCTCGCTCGGCCACGTCGGCTTCATGGCGTTGGGCGCATACAGCTCGGCGATCCTCAGCATGCCAATCGCGCACAAGGCCATCAACCTACCCGAGCTGCCGGCCTGGCTCGCGAGCATCGAGCTCGGCTTCCTGCCGTCCATGTTGATCGCCGGTCTGTTCGCCGCCGCGGTCGCCGTGGTGATCGGATTGCCCGTGCTGCGTCTTAGCGGGCATTACGTGGCGGTGGCGACCCTGTCGTTCCTGGTGATCGTGCGCGTGGTGCTGATCAACGCGACCCCGTTCACGCGCGGCTCGCGGACCTTCTTCGGCACCCCCGCCTACACCTCGGTCTGGTGGGTCTACGCCTGGGTCCTGATCACCATTTACATCGCTTGGCGCATCCTGCGCTCGCCCTACGGGCGGGCGATGCTCGCCCAACGCGAGGACCGGGTGGCGGCGCTGGCGATCGGCGTCAATGTTCAGCGGACTCGGATGCTGCCCTTCGTGCTGAGCGCCTTTCTCACCGCCGTGGCGGGCGCGCTCTGGGGGCATTACATCCTGTCGTTCTCGCCCAACGCCTTTTACTGGTCCGAGACCTTCGCGATCATCACCATGCTGGTGGTCGGCGGCATGGGCTCGATCAGCGGCTCGGTCATCGGCACCGTGTTGATCGTTCTGCTGACGGAAACCCTGCGCGAGCTCGAGCGCGGCTTCGATCTCGGCTTCGTCCAGGTGCCGCCGCTCTACGGCCTGAGTCAGATTCTGATGGCGGTGGCGTTCATTAGTGTGCTCATCTTCCGTCGGGAAGGTTTGCTCGGCGACACCGAAATCAATTTCATGCGATTGTTCTCAAAGCGACGACAATCTGCTGAGAAAAATGAATAATTTAGCCTTTCTCCACACGCGTCACGGAAGGCGCCGGTGGAGGATAAACAGGGAAACGGAAAGATAACGAGGAGGAAATACCGATGAAAACCAAGGCACTCATGCTGGGAACGGTTCTAGCGCTCGGCGCGCTGGGAACGCTCGCCTCGGCCCAGGCGGCCGAGACCATCAAGATCGGGGGTGCGTTCAACCTGACCGGGGAGCTTTCCTCGCTCGACGTACCGGCCGCCAACGGCGCGAAGCTCGCGCTCAAGGAGATCAACGCCGCCGGCGGCGTGAACGGCAAGAAGGTCGAGCTGATCATGCGCGACGGCAAGACCGATCCGGCGACGGTCGCGAACATCACGACCCAGCTCATCGAATCGGACAAGGTGCTGGCCATCATCGGCTTCACCGATTCGGATTCGGCGCTCGCCGCCGGGCCGCTGGCCCAGCGCGCGGGGATCCCGTTCATCACCGCCGGCGCGACCTCGCCCAAGCTTCCCGCCCAGGTCGGTGACATGATGTTCCTGGCGCCGTTCGGCGATAACGTCCAGGCGGCGGTCGGCGCGGAGTTCGCCGTGAAGAAGTTCGGCAAGTCCGCCTATCTTCTGTGGGACAAGGGCACCGAGTACACGACCCTGCTCGCCGACTACTTCAAGAAGCGCTTCGCCGAACTCGGCGGCACGCTGCTTCTCGAGGACACCTATCAGTTCGGCGACAAGGATTTCTCGGCGCAGATCGCCAAGGTCAAGTCGTTGCCCAAGCAGCCCGACTTCTACTACATCTCGGCGATGCCCGACGACATCGGCACGACCGTCAAGCAGTTCCGCGAGGCGGGGATCTCCGGTCCGATCGTCGGCGGCGACGGCTATGACACGCCGCTTCTCGTCCAGGTGGCGGGGGCCGCGGCCGACAACACCTACTTCACGACCCACGCCCTGATGGACGCCGACAACGGCTCGCCCGCGGTCAAGAAGTTCATGGCGGCGTACAAGGCCGAATTCGGCCACGAGGTCGAGAACGCGTTCGCCGCGCTCGGCTACGACACCATGCGCCTGATCGTCGACGCGGTCCGGCGCGCCGGCAGCAACGACGGCAAGGCGATCGCCAAGGCCATCGAGGCGACCCAGGGCTTCCCGGGCGTCGCCGGCGAGCTCAACTACAGCGCCAGCGCGCATGTGCCGCGCAAGGGCGTGACCATGATCGCGGTCAAGGGCGGCAAGTTCACGCTCGGCGCGGAGATGGTGCCCGAGAAGGTGCCCGCTCCCTGACGCCGGTTTCCGGGGGTCTCGCTCCCGGATGACCGCATGCCATCGCCCGAACCGGGGCCGGACGCGCGTCGTTCGGTCCCGGCCCGGGCAGCCGCCCGCGAGGGAATACGCATCGTTCGGAGAATAGAGGGATGGCTTTGAACGCTTTCGAGCGCAAGGTTCGCAACGACGACGTGCGCTTCGTCCGCTTTTTATACTGCGATACAAGTGGCATCATTCGCGGCAAGTCGGTGCATATCGACAAGCTCGCCGAGCGCATCAAGGGAGGCATCGGGCTGACCGTCGCCATGCCGGCGATGAACATGCTCGATCATCTTCAGTCCGTGGAGGGCATGGGGCCGGTCGGCGAGATCCGGTTGGTGCCCGACGTCCAGAGCTACACCCGCCTGCCGTATGCGCCGCACAGCGCCTCGATGCTCGCCGATATGGTCACGCTCCACCGCGAGCCCTGGGACGCCTGCCCGCGCGGCTTCCTCAAGCGCATGATCGACCGGGCGCGCGACGCCGGAATTCTCATCGAGGCGGCGTTCGAGCCCGAATGGTCGCTCGCGCGACAGGAGGAGGACGGCTCGTACACCCCCGCCGACACGAGCCTGTGCTTCAGCTCGATCGGCTGGGAAACCTCGGTCGAGATGATCGACGATATCGTCGCCGCGCTGGAGGCGCAGGGTATTCCGGTCGAGCAGTTCTACCCCGAGCTCGGCCACGGCCAGCAGGAGCTGACCATCCGCCACGCCTCGGCGTTGCGCGCCGCCGACAATCATCTTCGCTACCGCGACACGATCCGCGCGGTCGCCCGCAAGCACGGCTTCGTCGCGTCCTTCGCGCCCAAGCCCTTCGCCGATCAGGCCGGAAACGGCTGCCATATCCACCTCAGCACCTGGGACGCCAAGAGCGGCCGCAACCTGATGGTCTCGGACGAGGGGCCCAACACCCTGAGCGCCTTCGGACGCCATTGGATCGCGGGCGTGCTCGATCATCTCCCGGGGCTGGTGGCGCTCACGGCGTCGAGCTTCAACTCATACCGGCGGCTGCTGCCGCATATGTGGAGCTCGGCCTTCACTTGCTGGGGACTCGACAATCGAGAAGCCTCGGTCCGGATCGCCTCGGTCCTGTGGGACGAGAAGACGCCCTCGCTCAACATGGAGCTCAAGCCGTCGGACAACACCAACAATCCCTATCTCGCCCTTGGCGCGCTGATCGCGGCGGGCCTCGACGGCGTCGCGCGCGAACTCGATCCGGGCGAGGCGGTCACCTGCGATCCGGGCACGATGAGCGAGAGCGAGCGCGAAGCGCTCAACATTCACCGCCTGCCGATGAGCCTCGGCGAGGCGCTCGACACCCTCGAGCGCGACAGCCTGCTCATGGAGGCGCTTGGCGACCTGCTGGGACGCGCCTTCCTGGCGGTCAAGCGCTCGGAGAACGAGACCTTCAGCAACGAGGACGAAGCCTTCGAACTCGCCCAGCATTTCTACAAGTACTGATCCGCTCTCGATCACACGATGCGCCCCACGGCAAGTCCGCCGTGGGGCGAGGTGGGGTCGAGGGGGAGAACGTCGGCGTCAGGCGCCGAGATCCTTGAGCGCGCCCTTGAGCATCGCCTGACCCTCGCCGTAGCTGCCGTCGAGGCAGGCATTTTCGCCCGCCATCCGCTGTTTCTTGGCAAGCGAGAGCTTGGGCGAGGTGGCGTGAGTCGCGATCGCCGTATCGACCTGCTTCATCAGCGCCTGGCAGCTCGCCATGTCGACCCTGTCGGACGCATTGATCTGAGCTTGGCGCCCTTGCTGGACCTCGCCGATCGCACGCTCCGGCGCGCGCTGGCCGGCGAAGGCGGGAGCCGCGATCATCAGGGCGGCGGCGACGGCGGTGAGCGCGAGTGACTTTTTCATCGGTAGAACCCTCCATATTCGGGTTGCGTTTCCGTTCGGGGTGACATTTCCGGCGACGTGGATTGTTGTGGTTTCGATCCGCGTCATACCGAATATGGGGGGCAATCCTTTGCGGCCTCTTGTCGCGACATTACCGATTGTTTATCCGGGAAACGGCGCGACGCGGAACATTACCGATCCGTATAGACCGCGCGATCGTACCGCCATCCTTGCGTCCCATCTGACCGCTAGGCGCGATCGCGGCGCGGCATCACGAACGTGCCCCGCCTCGTCGCAAGTATCGATTTCCAACGGTCTAGCGCGAAGGAGACAGCAGCCATGACCATCGTTACCAGAGCCCCCCGGCCGCGACGGGCGCGTCGGGCACTCGCGCTCGGCGCCGCGGCGCTCGCCGGGGGCATGATCGCGTGGACGGCGACAGCGTCCGCCGCCCTGCCGAGCCAGGGTTACGCCGATCTCGTCGAGAAGGTGAGCCCGGCCGTGGTCTTCATCTCGTCGACGCATACGCCGAAAAAGCCGGCGCAGCAGTCCGAACGGGCGCCGTTCCGGAGCCCGTTTCCTCCGGACTCGCCGTTCTACGAGTTCTTCAAGCAATTCCAGGAGCGCATGCAGCAACAGCCGCAACGGCCGATGGTCGCGCTCGGCTCGGGGTTCATCATCGATGCGCAGGGCGACATCGTGACCAACAACCACGTGGTCGACGGCGCCGATAAGATCCAGGTCAAGCTGCCGGATGGCCGTCAATTCGACGCCACCGTCGTCGGCACCGACCCGAGGACCGATCTCGCCCTGCTGAAGGTCGAGGCTTCCAAGCCCCTGCCCTACGTAACGTTCGGCGATTCGGACAAGCTGCGCGTCGGCGACGTCGTTCTCGCCGTCGGCAACCCCTTCGGCCTCGGCGGCACGGTCACGGCGGGCATCGTCTCGGCGCGCAACCGCAACATCAACGCCGGCCCCTATGACGACTTCATCCAGACCGACGCCTCGATCAACCGGGGCAACTCGGGCGGCCCGCTCTTCGATACCGAGGGCAAGGTCATCGGCGTGAACACCGCGATCTTCTCGCCCAACGGCGGCTCGGTCGGCATCGGCTTCGCGATTCCTTCCTCCATCGCCAAACAGGTGATCGCCCAGATCAAGGACCACGGAAGCGTCGAGCGCGGCTGGCTCGGGGTGAAGATCCAGAACGTGACGCCCGATATCGCGCGGGCCGTCGGCCTCGACGCGCCCAAGGGCGCGCTCGTTTCCGAGGTGATTCCCGACAGCCCGGCGGCCAAGGCGGGCGTGCGGCAGGGCGACGTCATCGTCGACTACGGCGGGAAGCCCGTCGACAACATGCGGGCCTTGCCACGACTCGTCGCCGCCACGGCGCCGAGCTCGACCGTGGAGATCGAGGTCTGGCGCGACGGGCGGACCAAGCGCATCCCGGTCGCGATCGCCGAGCTCAAGCCTCGGACGATGGCCGCCGCCGAAACCGAGAACGTCCGGCCCGGCTCGGCCAAGTCCGAGCGGCTCGGCGCCACCCTTGCCACGCTGACCGGCGATATCAAGGCCAGGCTCAACCTGCCGACCGACAGCCGGGGCGTGGTCGTCACGGCGCTCGATCCCCAGGGCCGCGCGGCCGAGGAAGGGCTCCGGGTCGGCGACGTGATCGAGCGGGTCGGCTCGACCGAGGTCAACACCCCGGCCGACGTCCTCCAGGCGCTCGACAAGGCGACGACCCATGCGGTGCTGCTGCTTATCAACCGCGGCGGCAACGACATCTTCGTCGGGCTCAAGCTCGCGGGAGCCTGATCGTCATCGTGACGGGCGCTCCCACGCGCCCCCGGGATGCCCGTCGCGCGCGGAAGGTCGGCCTTGCCTCCGGGGGGACCGGCCGGCCTTCCGCCCTTTTTCACCCTTCCAGGTTACGAAACCGTATAGCCGTCGACGAGAAACGGTAATCCCGGCGCGTCCAACATGCCCTCGCGTCGAGACTCGCATGCCCGGGCGCGCTTGATCGCGTCTCGCGGCGGTGTGCTTCTCGGCGACGCTTCCCATCGAAACAAGCCCAGAACGGGCCATCAAGGGGGTCTTCTCGGATGAACATGCGCAATCTATCGATCATCGCCGTGCTTGCGCTTCCCTTCGTGCTCGCCGGCTGCGCGACGCGCGGATCGAACAACGATTCGCCGGTCGCGCGCAATCTCTCCTGGTTCTCCTATGTCGGGGGCCAGGACATCCGCGCGGCCTGTACCGCCGCCGCCGCCGGACCCGAGCATTACCGACTGGTCTATAACGCGCGCTATAACGAGCAGGTCCGCGTTTACGACATCACTGCCTTGCCTTCGAGCGGCGGGGCGCTTCTGTCGGCCCGCGTGCGCGGCGGAACCCAGGTGGCGGCCCTGGAGCTCGGCGATCCGCTCGCCCCATGGCAAACGCGCCTGAACCAGCGGCGGCTGGGAAAGACGGAAACCGAAGCCTTGATCTCGGCGCTCGAGGCGAGCGATGCCTTCACGCCCACGCCCGCGGGCCGACGGCTCAATTCGGCGACCTATTTCTGGGTGGTATCGGCCTGTCGCGAGGGACGTTTCACCTTGAGCGTTTTCGAGCATCCGTCGACCGATCTCGGCACTCCCGCCTTCGTGAAGCCCCTCGCCAAGCTCGACCCGAGCAACGTTCCGTTCCCGGCGCCCCAGGCGCTCGATGCGCTTCCGCCATCGCCCGCGCAATGCGGCAGCCGGCGAGGCGGCCCCCGCGAAGGCTGCCTCAATCCGCCCTTCATTCTCGAAACCAGCGAGAACGGCCTGATCCCGGGGCTCGAGCTTTAGAGAAGGGGCGATTACCAATCCGTATAGCCGCCGACCAAGGGCGGCAAGCTCGCGGCGCCGAATATACGTGCTGAAGCCGGCCGAGAACAGCCGGCGACTCAGCGAAAGGAAACCGACCCATGTTCGCGAGAACGCCCTCCAGGAGAAAGCTGCCCCCCTTGACCGTCGCGATCGCGCTCGGCGTGGCGGGTGGCGCGCTGACCGTCGGTCAAGCGGCGGTGGCGCATGAAAGCGAAGCGCGGGAGATCGCGGCCGTGACGTCGGCCTCCGTCTCGCTCGACAAGGCGATCACGACCGCGGAGAGCAAGATCGGAGGCCGCGCGCTCAAGGCGACGGCCGAAGAGCACGACGGCACCGTGTTCTACCGCGTCACGACCGTCGCCGACGGCAAGGTCTACGTTCAGAGGATCGACGCCCGGACCGGCAAGGTCCTCAAGAGCGAGAACGAAGGCGCGCTCAAGCATTCGGGCGACAACGAGCGGGCCGAGGACTTCGGCCTGCTCACGAAGCGGACGGCATCGCTCGCCGGCGCGATCGCGACGGCCGAGAAGGTCACCGGCGGCAAGGCGCTCGAAGCCGATTTCGGCAACGAAAACGGCACGCCCGTGTTCCACGTCGAGATCGCCAAGGATGGAAAGATCCGAAAGGCCTTCGTCGACGGCGCATCGGGCAAGGTCATCAAGACCGCGATGCTCACCGAGGACGACGAGGACGAAGGCGGGCACGAGAACAACGGCGAGGACTGACGCCCCCCCCGGCCGGGGCTTCATGTCCCGGTCGGGAGTTCGCGTGCGATGTCGCCAAACGGAGAAAACCCCATGCAACCCCCTCTTCTTGTCGTCGAGCATCTCTCCCTGGGCCTTGGCGGGACGCCGATTCTACGCGATGTGAATGTCTCGGTCGGCCCGGGCGAGATCTACGGCCTGATCGGTCCCAACGGCGCCGGCAAGTCGACGACCATCGCAGCCGCGCTCGGGCTGCTCGACCACGAACGCGGACGGATCGAGGTCTTCGGCAACGACCCTCTGCGCAAGCCCGAATTCGTGCGTCAGCGACTGGGCGTGCTGCCCGAGCAAAACGGGTTTTACGAATGGATGAGCGCGCGCGAGTACCTCGCCTTTTTCGCTCGGCTCTATGGTCGGCGCTTGCGCGAAATCGAAATGGACGATCTGCTCGCGCGGGTCGGCCTCGCCCCTCGCCGCGGCCAGGCGATCGCGACGTTCTCGCGCGGGATGAAGCAACGCCTCGGGCTCGCGCGGGCGCTGCTGCCACAACCCGACCTGTTGATCCTCGACGAACCGACCAACGGCCTCGACCCGCGGGGCCGCCGGGAGATTCACGACGTCCTTCTCGAACTGAGCGGTCGCGACGGCGTCGGCGTGCTCCTGTGCACGCATCTGCTCGACGACGTCGAACGCCTCTGCCAGCGAATCGGCATCATCGTCGATGGAGAAACCGTGGCGCAGGGTAGCATCGAGGAATTGATCCGCCGCAACGAGGCGCTGTCGCGCTTCAAGCTCCGGCTGACCGGCGCGCCGCCGGCGGACGCGGGAAAGCCGGAACGGATCAGCGTGCTCGGGCATCACGGCGAATGGTGGCTGGTCGAGGTCGCGGCGAGTCTCACGCCCGAGAAGGCCTGGCGCGAGCTCCTTTTCATGGGCTGGCCGATTGCCGAGATCGCGCGCGAGGGCGGCGGTCTCGAGGACCTCTATCTCTCGCTCACGGAAGGATCGGCGTGATGGGCCGCGTGGGGGCATCGACCGCGCGGGCGCCGCTCCGGCCGGGGCGGCCCGCGTCGCGCCATCGCGTCGACCCGATCCGCCTGATCGCGGCCAAGGAAGGCGGCGAACTCGTCATCAGCAGTCGAGGCACCGCCTGGCTCCTCGCGGTGTCGGCGGTCCTTTCGGTGTTCAGCCTCCTGTTCGTGAGCAGTACCGAGCTCAGCCTGCTCGACAACGCGCAAGTCGTCTACGACATGACCGGCACGGTGACCGCGCTCGGCGCCCTGCTCGCCGTCGTCGTCGGCGTCGACGCCATCGGCGGCGAGCGCGAGCGAAACAGCCTCGTTCCGCTGCTTCTCGCGCCGATTTCGCGCACGGAGATCGTGGCCGGCAAGATGGGCGGCCAAGCGATGACCTGGGCGGCGATGTTCGTTCTCGCGATCCCCTATCTCTGGGCGGTCGGAAGCACGGGGCAGAATCTGCTCGACAGCATCCTGGTCGTCGCGCTGTTCGGCACGCCGGTGGTGCTGACCTTCGGCTTCTTTTCGCTCGGCCTCGGCGCGCGCATGCGTCAGGCGCGGGGCGCGCTCATGACGATGATCATCGGCCTGATCGTCTCGGCGAGCCCGTTGCTTCTGGGGCCGAGCCTGCGCCAATCGGCCATCGGCCGAGCGTTCGATGCCGTGAACCCGTTCTCGGCGGCGCTCAATGCCTATGATTCGGTGATCATCGATTCACAGGCGATCATCGCCCAGTGGGACCGATTCGTCGTCGTTCTGGTCTGGCTCGTCGTCGGAGCGACCTTCGCGGTCGCCGCCGTCAAGCGGATCGCGCGCTAGGAACGGGAGGACAACAGGATGAAACTCGCGAGTCTTCTCTGCGCCGCCCTTCTGACCTTCGCGGCCCTGCCCGCGAACGCCGGCGCGCCGGCGGCGCTGTCTATCGACGTCACCGCCGACGCGGCCAATCCTCCGTCGCCGATGATGGGCGACCGCCTGGCCTTCCACAGCGTGATCCGCAATACCGGCGGGACGACCATCAAGGGGCTCACCGCCTGGATCGGCCTGGTTCGCATGGACCGGGGCAACGAACAACCCATGGACCTCGAGGACTGGAGCGCGCATAAGGCCATCACGGCGGCGACACTCGCGCCGGGGCAGTCGATCGAGACCGATTGGCCCATGAGACTGATCCAGGCGGGAAGCTACCGCGTTCTGGTGAGCGCGGCGAGCCGCGGCGCGACGAAGCTGACCGCCAGCCCGTTCGTATCCTTCGGCGTCCGGCAGAAGCCGGTGGTCGAATCGCGACGGGTGACGCCGGTCGCCTTCGGCGTGCCGTTTATTCTGGTCGGCATGTTTCTGTGGCGTCGGCGGCGAACCCGCGCGATCGCCTGAGCGCCGCGGCACTCGCCGGCATCGATTCATTTCGAATGAATCATGCTCTAGACTACGGCGCGACCATGAGGGGAGTCGCGGGATGAATATCCTGGTGATCGAGGACGACGCCGAAACGGCCGACTACGTCGCCCAAGGGCTTCGCGAGGAGGGCCATGTCGTCAGCCACGCCGCGACCGGGCGCGACGGACTTTTGCTCGCGGCTGCGGAATCCTTCGACGTGATCATCGTCGACCGCCGGCTCCCAGGCATCGACGGGCTGAGCATCGTCAAGACCATTCGCGGCGCCGGCGTCAAGACCCCGGTAATCTTTCTGACGACCATGGCCGGGGTCGACGACCGGGTCGAGGGGCTCGAAGCGGGCGGCGACGATTATCTGGTCAAGCCGTTCGCCTTCTCCGAGCTGCTCGCCCGCGTCAACGCGCTCGGCAGGCGGCCGCCCCTGGTCGACGAGCAAACCGTGCTTCGGGTCGCCGATCTCGAGATCGACCTGATCCGGCGCAAGGTCGCGCGCGACGGCCGGACGATCGATCTCCAGCCGCGCGAGTTTCGGTTGCTCGAATATTTGGCGCGCCACGCCGGGCGCGTCGTCACCCGGACGATGCTGCTCGAGCATGTCTGGGACTTCCACTTCGACCCCAAGACCAACGTGGTGGAGACCCATATCAGCCGCTTGCGCGCGAAGGTCGACAAGCCCTTCGATCAGGAGTTGATTCACACGGTCCGGGGCGCCGGATACAGCCTGCATGCGCCTGGCTGAATACGTCCGCAGCGCGCCCTTCCGGATCGCCACCGCCTACGCCGCGCTGTTCGCGGTCTCGGTCGCGGCGCTGTTCGGCGTCGTCCTGTGGTCGACCACGCGCGAGATGACGACCGAGATCAAGGGCGCGATCGAGCAGGACATGCGTCCCCTGGTCACGGCCTATCACGACGGCCGCCTTTCGCGACTCGTCGAAGCGGTCCGCGAGCGCGCCCGGGCCGCGATGAGCGGCGAAGCGTTCTATCTTCTGCAAACGCCGTCGGGCAAGGCGCTCGCCGGCAATCTCGAACCCCTCGCCCCCTTCTCGGGTTGGCGCGAGATCGTTTTCGAAACCGTGGTCGATTCCGACCGCGATCGCGACCGGAGCGAGCGGGTGATCGCGCTCGGCGTGTCGCTCGACGGCGCCTTCGTGCTCGTCGGGCGCAGCATGCGAAGAGTGACCGAGGTCCAGGAGATCCTTCTTCGCTCGCTCGGCTGGGCGATCGCCACGACCCTGGTGCTCGCGCTCGCCGGCGGCGCGCTTTTGAGCCGCGGTGCGCTGCGCCGCATCGAAGAGATCGGCCGGACCACCCAGGCGATCGTCGACGGCGATCTCTCGCGGCGCGTCCCGACCGGGAACGCGCGCGACGAGATCGACCGGCTCGCCGGCAACATCAACCACATGCTCGACCGGATCGAGGAGTTGATGGAGGGTCTGCGCCAAGTCACCAACGACATCGCCCATGACCTGCGCACTCCGCTCGGCCGGTTGCGCCAGCGACTCGAGACCGCCCGCCGCCGCGAGCGAACCGTCGAGGGCCACAAGGCCGCCCTCGACCAGGCGATCGAGGAGATCGACGCCATCCTCGACACCTTCAACGCCCTGCTTCGAATCGCGCAGATCGAGGCCGGGGCGCGGAAGACGCATTTCACCGAGGTCGACCTTTCCGAACTCGCGCGAACCATCGTCGAGGCCTACGAGATGGTCGCCGAGCACAACGGCCAGACCCTGCGCGCGACCATCGCCGACGATCTCGCGCTGCGCGGCGATCGCGATCTCTTGACCCAAATGCTCGCGAACCTGGTCGAGAACGCGATCCGCCATACCCCGGCCGGAACGACGATCACCCTGGTTCTCGCGGCCGGCGCCGAAGGCCCGGTGATCGAGATCGCCGACGACGGCCCCGGAATCCCGGCGGATGAGCGCGACAAGGTCCTTCGCCGCTTCTACCGGCTCGAGACCAGCCGCACGACGCCGGGCAGCGGCCTCGGGCTTTCGCTCGTCCGGGCGATCGCCGATCTTCACGACGCCGAAATCGCGCTCCGGGACAACGCGCCCGGGCTGCGCGTCGCCGTGCGTTTCGGTCATCGCCGGCGGACATGACCGAGCTCGTCAATCAGGTCATCCAACTGATCTCCCAGTATCCGTCCCTCGCGGGCGCGATCGTGTTTTTCTGTTCGATCGCCGAAGCGATCATCGTCGTCGGCACGCTCTTTCCCGGAACCGTGATCGTCCTGGCGATCGCGGGTTTCGCCGGGGCGGCGCAGACCGGGGTCTGGACCCTGGTTCTCTGGGCCGCGGCGGGCGCCGTCGTCGGCGACGGCGTCTCGTTCTGGATCGGCCATCGCTACGGCGATCGCCTGCGGCGAATGCGTCCCTTCGCCAAGCGCCCGGAGCTTCTCGAGCGCGGCACGGCCTTCTTCGAGCGCCACGGCGGCAAGAGTGTTTTCCTCGGCCGCTTCGTGCCGGGGGTGAAGGCCACCGTTCCGGCCGTCGCCGGACTGCTCGGCATGGCTCCCGCCCGGTTCTACTCCGCCAATGTCATCTCGGCCGTCCTCTGGGCGGGCCTTCATGTTCTGCCCGCGGCCGGCGTCGGCCTGGCGGTCGCGACGCTCGGGGCGGTCAGCGGACGACTGGTCGTGCTCATGACGATCGTCTCGCTGCTGGCGCTTTTGTCCCTGTGGGGCGCGCGGGTCTTCGTCGTTCGCCTCGCGCCGGTCGCCGCCGGCGCTTATCGCGGCGCCGTCGACGCGCTGGGTCGCCGGGACGATCCCGCCTCGAAGGCCGCCGCCCGCATCCTCGACCCCGCGCGTCCGCGAGCCCTGGCGCTCGCCCTTTGGGGCTCGATCCTGCTGGCCGCGGGCCTCGGCTTCCTGAGCGTGGTCGAAGACCTGCTCGCGGGCGATCCGCTGGTCCGCGCCGACGTCGCGATCAACCGCTTCGTCCAATCCCTGCGCACGCCGTTCGGCGACGCGGTCATGGTGGTAATCACCTCGCTCGGCGACACGATCGTGATCGGCGCGGTCGCCGTGGCCGTGGTTTCCTGCCTTTTGTGGTATCGCGCCAAGCGGGCCGCGGCCGGCTTCGCCTTGACCCTCGGGTTCGCGACCGTGTTCGTGACCGTGGTCAAGGCGATCGTCGAAAAGCCGCGCCCCATCCCGCTCTACAGCGGCGCGGACGCCTTCAGTTTTCCGAGCGGCCACGCGACGCTCGCCACGGTGCTCTATGGTCTCGTCGCGGTCCTCGTCGCGCGGGCGCTGTCCCGGCAGGCGCGAATCATGACCTATTGCGCCGCCGGAACGCTCGCCGGGATCATTGGCTTTTCACGCATCTATCTCTCGGCCCATTGGCCGTCGGACGTGATCGGCGGGCTGCTTTTCGGCATCGCGATGACCTCCGCCTTCGCCCTGGTGTTCGAGCATCTGCCGACGCCGCGCGCCGCTTCCCTCCGGATCGGCCTGGTCGCCCTATCGACCCTGGCGATCGTCGGCACGTGGCACGCGACGACCGGCTTCGATCGCAGTCTTTCGTTCTATGCGCGTCAGTCCGTCATCGAGGCGATGCGATTATCGGCGTGGACGGCCGGCGGCTGGCGCAAGGTGCCGGCGGCGCGGATCGACCTTGCGGGCGAGATCGAGGAGCCCTTCGCCGTGCAATGGCTGGGCGCCACGGCGCCGCTGGAAAAGGCGCTGCAAGCGGCGGGCTGGACGCGGGCGCGGCCCTGGTCGGCAGCGACGATCGCGCGGCTCGCCAACCCGTCCGCGAAGCTCGCGGACTTTCCGCCCCTGCCCCTCATGCACGACGGCCGCCTGCCGGCGCTGACGATGACCCGCCCCCGATCGGCGCGAGACGACTCCCGCCTGGTGCTCCGCTTCTGGCCCTCCCGGGTGGCGGTGACCGACCAAGCAGGCGAAAAGAGGCGTATTCTTCCCGGCTCCTTGACCGTCGAGACCGCGCGTCACCCCTTCGGCCTGGCGACGACCCTGAAGGACGACGCGGCGTCGGGAGCGACAACGGCCATGTTCTTCGCCCGACTGCGAACGGCGACGACGATCCGCGTCGTTCCGGTCGACGGTCTTTTCCTCGCCCTCGCGAAGCGGACCCCGCCGTGATGAAAGTCAATCCCCTCGGCATTCCTCTCGGACCCGGCCTTCGCTTCCTGCGCAAGACGGGACCGACGCTCGCCGTGGCGGTGCTGTTCGCCGCCGGTCTCTTCGCCATGTATCGGCTGCTGGGAGAGGTTCACCCCCAAGACGTCCTGCAACGGATCAGGAGCATCCCCACATACGCCCTGATCCTGGCGGTCGGGGCGACCGTTCTCGGGTATGCGGCGCTCGCCGGTTACGACTGGTCGGCGCTTCGCTACGTCGGCCACAAGCTTCCCTTGCCGGTCATCGCCATAAACTCGTTCATCGGTTTCGCGCTCAGCAACACCCTGGGCACGCTGGCGGGAGCGGCGGCGCGCTATCGCGTGTACTCGAGATTGGGGTTGGCGGGCGACGAGATCGCGATCGTCTTCGCGTTCTGCGCGGCCGGCCTCGCCCTCGGCATTCTGGTGGTGGGGGGCACGGCCCTGGTCGTGCGCCCCGAGGCCTTCGCGAGCCTGATCTCGGTTTCTCCGGCGATGGCCCGCTGGGGATCGGCGCTGATGCTCATCGCCATCGCCACATTCATCGCCGCGAGCGTTCGCGGGGGAATCACGCTGCGTCTCGGCCACCGTTTCGTGCGCCTTCCCGGAAGCGGCCTGCTTCTCGGCCAAGTCCTGTTCTCGGTCCTCGACATCGGCTTCGCGGGCACCGTCCTCTATGTGCTGCTGCCCGAAGGCGGCCTGTCCTTTCCGGGATTCCTCGCTTTCTTCGCCCTGGCCGTGGCCGCCAGCGTCATCAGTCATGTCCCGGGAGGGGTCGGGGTCTTCGAGAGCATAATCCTCGCGGCGATGCCGGCGACCATGCCGTCGGGCGGGGTAGCCGCGGCCTTGCTGCTTTACCGGATCATCTACTACCTCCTGCCTTTCACCGCCGCGTTCGTCCTGCTCGTTCTGGGCGAGTTGATCGCGCCGTTGAGGAAACGGGGCCTGATCGAGAAGGCGGGCCTGCTTCTGTCCTCCTCGCTGGCGGGAACGGCCCGGACGGTCCTGCCGACTGCGGCGGCCGGCATGGCGTTCGTTTCCGGCCTTCTGCTTCTTCTCAGACCGGCGCTCCCGCTCGCGGCGGAAACCGCGCAGGAGCTCGAAACCCTTTTCCCGCTCGCCTTCGTGGAGATCTCCAATCTGCTCGGAAGCGTCGTCGGCATTATCCTCATCGTTCTGTCGCACGGATTGTGGCGGCGCATTCGCTCGGCCATGTGGTTCACGGTCGCGCTTTCACTGGCGGGCGCCGTTTTTTCCTTCGGCCAGGGCCTGGATCTGGACCGCCCGTTCATTCTCGTGGCCGTCGCGGTCTTTCTCATTCTCGGCCGCCATTCCTTCTGGCGCCATGCGCGGCTGTTTTCCCGTTCCATGGGCCCGGGCTGGATCCTGGCGTCGGGCGCCGCGCTGCTCGCGCTGGTTTGGCTGCTTCTGTTCTCCTACAAGGCGACTCCCTACGGGCACGAGCTCTGGTGGGAGTTCGCGTTCGACAAGCAGGCGCCGCGCGGCATGCGCACGACGGTCGCCGCGACGGCGACGGTTCTCATCCTTTACATCGCGGCCGTTCTCCGTATCCCGCGACCGCGGGCGGCCCTTCCGGATCCGGAAACGCTTGCCCGGGTGGAAGACATTGTCCGCGATCAGGACAACGCCGACGCCAACCTCGCCCTGACCGGCGACAAGATGGTGATGTTTTCCGATTCGGGAAAAAGCTTCGTCATGTACGGGATCAGGGGACGGAGCTACATCGCTCTCGGCGATCCCATCGGCCTGCCCGAGGAAGCGCCCGACTTGGTATGGTCGTTCAAGGAGCACGCGCTGGAGCAAGGAGGGCGCGCGGCCTTCTACCAAGTGGCGGCGACGCATCTCGACTGGTATGCGGATGCGGGTTTCGTCCTGCACAAGACGGGCGAGGAAGCGCGAGTGCCGCTTCCCGAATTCGGCCTGGAAGGATCGAAGCGGCGGCGGTTGCGACAAAGCCATCACCGCGCGTTGCGGGACGGATTGCGCTTTTCCCTGATCGAGCCACCGGCGAACGCCGAGCTCATCGGCTCCTTGAAACAAATTTCCGACGCCTGGCTGAAGGCCAAGAGCACTCGGGAAAAAGCATTCTCGCTCGGGCGCTTCGATCCGGATTACCTGCGACGCTTTCCGCTTGCCCTGGTTTACCGGGACCGAAAATTGATCGCCTTCGCCAATATTCTCGTCACCGAGACGAAGGCCGAAGCGACGATCGACCTCATGCGCCACCTGCCGGGTACATCGCCGGCGACGATGGATTTTCTCTTCACGGAACTGATGCTCGCCTTGCACCGCCAGGGGTTCGCCGAGTTCAACCTGGGAATGGCGCCGCTGGCGGGTCTTTCCGGTCACCCCTACGCCCGGACCTGGGACCGCCTGGGTTCCTTTCTGTTCCGATACGGAGGGCATTTTTACAATTTCGCCGGCCTGCGCGATTTCAAGGACAAGTTCGACCCCATATGGCGCGCGAAGTATCTCGCCACGTCGGGCAGTCTCGATCCTTACGTCGTGTCGATCGATATCGCCGCCCTCGTCAACGGCGGCTTGTCGGGTTCGGTGAAGAAATGAGCGGATTTGGGGCGAGCACCACGGCCCTCGTTACGCCCGCGACGATGCGACCGCTTCGGGCTGCGTGGCGACGACGCGGTAGTTTCGCCGCGCGCGCGACGGGGTATCGGCGAAAATTCGCCTGAAGGCGCGCGCGAACGCGATATCGGACTCGTAGCCGACGCGCGCGGCGATCTCGGCGACGGGCAAGGCGGTGTCGCGCAACAGCTCGCGCGCCTGGATCATCCGCCAGCGCGCGAGATAGGCGATCGGCGATTCTCCCATCACGGCCCGAAAGCGGGCGGCGAAGGCCGAGCGCGACATGCCGGCGGCGGCGGCCAGGGCGGCGAGCGTGAGCGGCTCGCAATAGCGCGCATGGATCGCCTCGAGGGCCGGCCGCAGACGCGCGTCGGCCAGGGCGGCGAGAAACCCGGTTTCGGGCGTGGCCGAGGCGAGATAGGCCCGCAGCACCTGAACCAGAAGCACTTCGGCAAGCCGCGCGGCGATCGCCCGGCCCCCGATCTCGCCGCCGTCGAGCTCGCGCATGATCAGCGGCAGAAGGGTGTCGAGCGCCGCGGGCGTCGAGCGGTCGAAGGCCCGGACGTGAATCATCTCGGGCAACGCCCCCAAGACCGAATGCCGCATGTCATGTCGGGTTTCGTAATGCCCGCATATCAACCGAGTCGATACCGCGCCCCGAGCGAAGATCGGCCGGTTTTCGTTGATCGCCCGCATCACCGCCATGCCCGGAACCGGTGGCCGTCCGGGCGCGTCGCCCAGCACGTGACGCATACCCCGGGGAAACAGGAAAACATCGCCGGGCCCCGCGATTCGCGTCCCATCATCGGTCTCGACGACGCAATGGCCCCGGGCGACGACGTGGAACTGAGCGTGCGGCCCGCCATCGATTTCCATCGCCCAGGCGCCGTGAAAATCGTGCAGGAAATAGACGCAGGATTTGAGACGAAGAAGTCGAAAGACGCTGGTCAGGACATCGTCCACGGATCGGCTCCGGCTCTCGAGACGGCGGCCATCATAAGCAAAAATCCACGTTCGAATAAAAATTCGGATGAATTGTTTGATAAATTGGAAAATCAGTCATTCATCAGCCAATTCATAAAACCTATCCTTTCCATCCATCGATGGTCTATCGGACCCAATCACGGACGGAGGGAAGGTTTTTCATGTCGCATCGATCACATCGCTTTTCCGGCTGGCGGCTCGGGCGTCTCGGCGCCGTGGGCGCCTTTGCGGGACTCGTCCTCGCCGGTTGCGCCGGCACGACGATCCCGGCGTTCGACCCCAAGGCCGAGGTCGCGATGCCCGCGGCCAAGCTCGATTTCCAGAACCTCAACCCCATGATCAAGATGGCGGATGCCTACGGCGATCGCGCGAAGGGCGCGCACGGCACCTTCGGCACCTTCCCGGCCAACTTCGTGACGCCGCTCCACACCCACACCGCCGCCTATCATGGGGTCGTCATCAAGGGCGTCATGACCAATCCCTTCAAGGGCGAGGCCAATCCGCCCCGGATGCCGCCGGGGTCTTATTGGTACGTTCCCGCGGAGGCGGTCCACAAGACGGCCTGCGTGTCGAACGAACCTTGCGAATTCTATTTCCACGCCGACAGCGCCTTCGACTTCAAGCCGGTGCAATAGGGCGAGCGCCCCGAGGGGGTCGCGGCTCGGAAACCGTCGCGACTCCCGCCCACCGTCGCGCTTGTTCCTGCCAGGCAAGACTTTTTCCAATCATTTGATTCGAACCGGCCGCTCCGCTAGAGTGCGCGACGCAGTTCATAACGAGATCAAATCGCCGGGAAGCGCTGCCATGTGCGGAATAGCGGGAATTCTCTACAAGGGCGAGACGGCCCGAACGCCGGTCGGCGTCGCCCTTCTCGACATGCTCGACGGCTGCCAGCATCGCGGCCCCGATTCGACCGGCTTCGCGCTCTACCGCGAACCCATGCCGGGGCGGCTGCGGCTGCGCTTCTTCGTCGGCGAGGGCGCCGAGGCCGAGGCCGCGATCGCGCGGATCAAGGACAAGCTCCGCGAGCATCAGGCGCGCATCCTCGACGAGGAAACCGTCGCCTCGACCCACCGCTTCATCGTCGAGTTCGACGGCGACCTCCAGCGCTTCGCCTACGACATGGAGCACGCCGCCAAGGTGATCTCGATCGGCGCCAGCCTCGACATCGTCAAGGACGTCGGCGGCGCCCATGACGTCGACGAACGCTACCATGTCAACGATTTCGACGGTTCCCACGGCATCGGGCACGTGCGGCTGGCGACCGAATCGAACGTCTCGCCGGTGGCCTCGCACCCCTTCTGGGCCACGGGCTTCGCCGACGTCGCCATCGTGCACAACG
>CAZHDF010000032.1:0-9205 GCA_964531525.1 uncultured Alphaproteobacteria bacterium
CGGCTAGTTCGTCGGCTCGATGCCCTCGGGCTTGCCGACGACCACGATTTCGAGCTCCTCGGGCTTGAGAAGCCGCGCCGCCATCCGGTTCACGTCGGCGAGGGTGACCGCCTCAATATAGTCGTTGCGCTTGTCGAGGTAGTCGATCCCGAGGTCTTCGAGCTGAATGGCGACGAGCATGCCGGCGATCTTGTCGTTGGTGTCGAGCCGCAGCGGGAACGAGCCCGTGAGATAGGTCTTGGCGTCGGCGAGCTCGGCCTCGGTCGCGCCGTCGTCGCGCATCCGGGCGATCTCGGCGCGGACCAGGCGGATCGATTCGGCGACCCGGCTGTTCTGGGTCGCGACCCGACCGAGAAACAGCTCGGCGTGGTCGTAGGGCGAGAAATAGCTGTAAACCCCGTAGGCGAGGCCGCGCTTCTCGCGGATCTCGTTGGTCAGCCGCGAGGTGAAGCCGCCGCCGCCCAGGATATGGTTCATCACATAGGCCGCGTAGTAGTCGGGATCATTGCGCCGGATGCCCTCGGCCCCGAAGATCACGATGCTCTGCGGAATGTCGCGTTCCTCGACGATCAGCCGCCCGGGCGCCTGGGGCGTGGCGTGCGGAATGTCGAGGGCGGCGCCCTTTTCCGGCAACGCGCCGAAGGTCGCGTCGAGCAGCGGCGCCAGCCGTTCGGGCGTAATGTCGCCGACCACGCCGATGACCATGCGGTCGCGGGCGATCGCGCGGCCCATGAAGGCGCGCAGATCGTCGACGGTGATCGCGGCGACGCTTTCGGGCGTGCCCGAGGTCGGGCGGCCATAGGGGTGGTCGGGAAAGGCGGCCTCGAACCAGGCGCGGCGCGCGATGTAGTCGGGGCTGCTCGCCTGACGCGCGAGGCCGACCTGGATCTGGGAGCGGATGCGCTCGACCGGGCGGTCGTCGAAGCGCGGCTCGGTCAGCGCGAGGCGCAGCAGCCGGAACGCCTCGTCGGTGTTCTTCGTCAGCGTCTTCATGTCGGCGCCGAAAGTGTCGAGCCCGGCGTCGAAGCCGAGCTTGATCGCAAGATCCTCGAGCCGGGTCTGGAAGGCCTGGGAATCGAGATCGCCCGCGCCCTCGTCGAGCAGCCCCGAGACCATGTTGGCGAGCCCCTCCTTGCCCGCCGGGTCGGTGGCGGCGCCGCCTCGGAAGGCGACCGAGACCGAAAGGACGGGGATTTCGTGGGCCTCGACCAGCCAGGCCTCGATCCCGCCCGGGCTGACGACGCGCGTGACCGTGGTCGCCCGGGCCGGCGCGGCGAGGGTCAGGAGGACGAGAACCAGGACCGCGAACGCGCCCGGCAGGGCGCGGACGGCCGGGAAGGCCAGGAGGAAAAGGCGGCGCATGGCGGTCAGCTCGTCTTGTCGGGCAGCAGCACGCCGGTGACCGACGCCTTGGACTGCAACACGGCGCGCGCGGCGGCGTTCACCTGCGCCGCGGTCACGGCGCGAATCCGGTCGGGCCAGGCCTCGACGTCCTCGACCGTAAGGCCGGCGGTCAGCGCCTCGCCGAAGACCCGGGCGGCGATGTAAAGACTGTCGCGGGCGTAGACCGCCTCGGCGAGCATGCGCGACTTGACGCGCTCGACCTCCTCGTCGGTGACGCCGTCGGCGAGCAGGCGCGCGATCTCGGCGTCCATCGCCTTTTCGACCGTGGCGACATCCCCACTCCGGGTCGGCGTCGCATGGAGGCCGAAGCGCGTGAGATCGTAGGCGACCCCGTCGTACCAGGCGCCGGCCGAAACCGCGACGCGCTGCTCGATCACCAGCGCGCGGTAAAGCCGGCTGGTCGTCCCGCCGCCCAGGATTTCGGCCAGCACCTCGAGGGGGTAGGACTGCTCGATCGCGCCGGCATGGCGGCTGGGCGCGAGATAGCTCCGGCTCCACGATGCCTGGCGGACGCGGCCGTCGCGCAAGACGACGCGCTTGGCGGCCCGGGGCGCGAGCTCGGTCGGGCGGACGCGGGGCGCGATCGGCCGCGCCGGAATGACGCCGTAATACTTCTCGGCGAGCGGCTTGAGCTCGGCCGCCGTGATGTCGCCGACCACGATCAGGATCGCGTTGTTGGGCGCGTAATATCTCCGGTAGTAGGCGAGCGCGTCCTCGGTCGTGAGCGAGGCGAGCTCGTCCGGCCAGCCGATCACCGGAATCCGGTAGGGGTGGACCAGATACTGCACCGCGCCGACCTGCTCGGAGAGCAGCGCGGCGGGCTGGTTGTCGATCCGCGAGCGGCGCTCCTCGAAGACCACGTCGCGCTCGGGCAGCACGATCTTGTCGGTGAGCACCAGGTTGGTCATCCGGTCGGCCTCGAGCGCCATGACGATCTCGAGCCGGTCGCGCGCGACCTTCTGGAAATAGCCGGTGTAGTCCTGACTGGTGAAGGCGTTTTCGTTGCCGCCGTTGCGCGCGACGATGCGCGAGAACTCGCCCGGGCCGTGGCTCTTGGTGCCCTTGAACATGAGGTGCTCGAGGAAATGGGCGAGCCCCGACTTGCCTTCGGGCTGGTCGGCGGCGCCCACCTTGTACCAGACCTGATGCATGACCACGGGCGCGCGGTGGTTTTCGACCACCACCACCTGCATGCCGTTGGCGAGCGTGAACGTCGTCGGGTTGAAGACGGCGGCGCGCGCGTCGGCGCCGGCGAACGCGAGCAGCGCGACGAGTCCCAGAAGGGCGAGAAAAACGCGCGCCCGGCCGAGACGAAGGGCGCCGAGCAAGGCGAAGCGCACCTAGAAGATTCCTTCGAGGAGGGCTTTCTTGCGGCGCTTGATGACCGCCGTCTCGCCCTCGGTCGGCGATTTGCCCAGCGCGATCGCCTCCTGCACGCGCTGCGCCTCCTTCTGGGGATCGACGATCTGGCCCAGCGGTTCCTTGTCCTGCCAGAACATGAGCCGGTCGACGAAGGACTGGTCATCGGCGGCGAGGATCGCGTTCTCCTCGTTGATGACGCGGCGGATGTCGGGCTGCGCCTTGTCGACGGCGGCGCGGCTCAGCAACGCGCGCTCGCCCGGGGTATCGCCGGCCCTGGCGGCGCTCTCCGCGGCGCCGTAAAGCACGCTCTGGGCGCGGGCCTGCGCGGTCTTTTCCTGCGGGCGCTCCTCGCCCGGCGCGGGCGGACGCAGGGAGAAGTCGGGCGGAACGCTCAGCGGCGCATGGGTCACCACGTTGAACTCGTCGGGCGACTGCTTGCCGAGGCCCATTTGTTCGCGCACCTTCGCGCAGCCGGCGAGCAGCATGACCGCCGCGATCACGACGACCGCGCGGCGAACCGACGAGACGCTTTTCCTCGGCAAACGAGCCATGCCCATTAATTAGGCTTTTCCGAGCGATTGAGCAAGGAATCGATGATCAGGATCGCCACGCCCGTGGTGATCGCGACGTCGGCGAGGTTGAAGGCGGGCCAGTGGCGCGCGCCCCAATGGAAATCGAGAAAATCGGCGACCGCGCCGAATCGCAGGCGATCCGCGACATTGCCGAGCGCGCCGCCGATCAGCAGCCCGATGCCGACCACGAGCGGGCGCTCCGAGACCCGCGCCAGCCAGATCGCGAGTCCGATCGCGACCCCGCCCGCGACCGTCGCCAGCAGCCAGGGCGGCGGCGCGATCCCGCCGAGGATGCCGAAGCTCACGCCCCGGTTCCAGACCATGACGAAGTTGAAGAACGGCGTGATCTCGATTCCGCCGGGCGCGCCGTCGAAATAGGCGACCACCATGGTCTTGACGATCTGGTCGAGCGCCAGCGCGACCGCCGCGATCCCGAGGCCGAGGCGGAGGGCGCGCGGGTTCATCCCGTTTCGGCGACCGGGGCTTCGGCGATCGCCTCGGCGCAGCGGCCGCAAAGCCCGGGATGCGCCGCGTCCTCGCCGACCTCGGCGAGCACGCGCCAGCAGCGCGCGCATTTTTCGCCGCTCGCGGGCGCCGCGACGACGCCGATGCCGTCCACGTCCTCGAGGGTGAAGGCCTCCGCGGGCGGGGTCTCTGCCGCGAAGGTGAGGCCCGAGGTGATCGCGATCTCGGCGGCGTCGACGCCGTCGAAGGCGGCGATGAGCTCGGCCGGCGCATAGACCGTGGGATGCGCCTGAAGACTCGAGCCGATGCGCTTCTCGCGGCGTTCGACCTCGAGCGCGCCGGTCACCACCCGGCGCAGGCGGCGGATTTTCGCCCATTTCGCGGCCAGCGCATCGTCGCGCCAGTCGGCGGGGATTTCGGGGAACAGGCGCAGATGCACGCTGTCGTCCTCGCTCGGGAAGCGGGCGAGCCAGGCCTCCTCGGCGGTGAAGCAGAGGATCGGCGCAAGCCAGGCCGTGAGGCAGTTGAACAACGCGTCCAGCACCGTGCGCGCCGCGCGGCGCCGCGGCGCGTCCACCGCGTCGCAGTAGAGCGCATCCTTGCGGATATCGAAATAAAAGGCCGAAAGATCGCCCGCGCAGAAGTTGTGAAGCGCCGTGAACAGGACGTGGAAGTCGAAGTCCTCGCAAGCCCGACGCACGAGCGCGTCGAGCTCGGCGAGGCGGTGGAGCACCCAGCGCTCCAGCTCGGGCATCTCGGCGGGGGCGACCCGCTCGCTCTCGTCGAACGCCGCGAGGTTGCCCAGAAGGTAGCGCAGCGTGTTGCGCAGCCGGCGGTAGGCGTCGGCCTGATAGCGCAGGATCTCGTCGGAGATGCGCAGATCCTCGGAGTAGTCCGCGCTCACCACCCAGAGTCGCAGAATGTCGGCGCCGTAGGTCTTGAGCACCTGCTCGGGGCTGATCACGTTGCCGAGCGACTTCGACATCTTGCGCCCGTCGCCGTCGAGCGCGAAGCCGTGGGTCAGCACCGCCTCGTAGGGCGCGCGCCCGCGCGTGCCGCAGGATTCGAGCAGCGAGGAATGGAACCAGCCGCGATGCTGGTCCGAGCCTTCGAGATAGAGCGACGCGGGCCAGGCGAGATCGTCGCGCGCCTCGAGCACGAAGCTGTGGGTCGAGCCCGATTCGAACCAGACGTCGACGATATCGTCGACCTTGTCGTAGTCGGCCGGGTCGTATTCGGGCGCGAGGAAGCGGGCGGGATCGGCGGTGAACCAGACGTCGGCGCCTTCCTCGCGGATCGCCGCGACGATCCGATCGATCACCGCCGGATCGCATAGAAGCTCGCCGGTCTCGCGATGCACGAACACCGCGATCGGCACGCCCCAGGCGCGCTGGCGCGAGATCACCCAGTCGGGCCGCGCCTCGATCATGGCGCGAATCCGATTGCGTCCGGCGGGCGGCACCCAGCGCACCGCGTCGATCGCGGCGAGCGCCTTTTCGCGCAGATCGTTCACCTTCATCGAGATGAACCACTGCGGCGTGTTGCGGAAGATCAGCGGCGCCTTCGAGCGCCAGGAATGAGGGTAGCTGTGGGTGAGCTTGCCGCGCGCGAGCAGGGCGCCCACCTCGGCGAGCTTGTCGGCGACCGCGTCGTTGGCCTTGAACACGTGCTGGCCCGCGAACAGGGGCACGTTCTCGGTATAGAGGCCGTCGCCGTCGACCGTGTCGGGCGGGTCGATGCCGAAGCGCGCGCCGACCTCGTAGTCCTCGGCGCCGTGCCCGGGCGCGATATGAACCAAGCCGCTGCCCTGCTCCAGGGTCACGTGGTCGGCGGGCAGCAGCGGCACGTCGAAATCGTAGCCCTGGCCGTGGAACGGATGGCGGCAGACCGTGCCCGCGAGCGCCCGCCCCGAAAGCGCGTCGGCCACGCGATAATCGGTGATCCCGGCGCGCCGCGCGGTTTCCTCGGCGAGCTCGGCGGCCACCAGGATGCGCTCGCCCGGGCGGGCGGCGCTGTCGGGGGCGGCGGCGAGCACCTCGATCACCACATAGTCGATGCCCTCGCCATAGGCGATCGCCCGATTGCCGGGGATGGTCCAGGGCGTCGTGGTCCAGATCAGCGCGCTCGCCCCTTCGAGGGCCGGGTCGCTCGCCTTGACGATCGGGAAGCGTACGTCGATCGTGGTCGAGGTGTGGTCGTGATACTCGACCTCGGCCTCGGCGAGCGCGGTCTTCTCGACGACCGACCAGAGCACCGGCTTCGAGCCCTTGTAGAGCCCGCCGTTGACGACGAACTTGCCGATCTCGGCGACGATCTGCGCCTCGGCTTCGTGGGCCATGGTGGTATAGGGGTTCTTCCAGTCGCCGACCACGCCGAGGCGCTGGAATTCCTCGGCCTGAACCTCGATCCAGTGCTGGGCGAAGGCGCGGCATTCCTCGCGGAACCGGATGATCGGCACCGCGTCCTTGTCGCGCCCGGCCTTGCGGTACTTCTGCTCGATCTGCCACTCGATCGGCAGGCCGTGGCAGTCCCAGCCGGGGACGTAGTTGGAATCCTTGCCCAGCATCTGCTGCGAGCGGACGACCACGTCCTTGAGGATCTTGTTGACCGCGTGACCGATGTGAATATGCCCGTTGGCGTAGGGCGGACCGTCGTGAAGGATGAACTTCTCGCGCCCCCGCGCCGCCTCGCGCAGGCGGCGGTACATGTCGAGCCGCGCCCAGCGGGCGAGGGTCTCGGGCTCGCGCTTGGGCAACTGCCCCTTCATGGGGAAATCGGTGCGCGGCAGGTGAACGGTGGACCGGTAGTCGGTGGTCATCGCGGGCTCGTGGGTTGACCGTCGCGCTTATGCGGCCGGCGGGTTGGAGGATGGGTTGGAGAGCGGCGGGTTGGGAATCGGCCCGCCCGCGTCCGCGCCTCGGTCGCGGGCGGCGGCGAGGATCTCGCGGACGCGCGCGCAGTCGCGCGCCATCTGCGCCTTCAGGCTTTCGGGGCCGTCGAAGGCCCGATCGCCGCGGACGCGCTCGATGAAGGCGACGCGCAGCCGCCGATCGTAGAGATCGCCGTCGTAGTCGAGAAGAAAGATTTCGAGCGCCAGGCCGCGCCCGGCGAACGTCGGCCGCGTGCCGATATAGGCCGCGCCGTCGTGCCAGTCGGTGCCGTCGCGCCAGGCGTCGCGGGTCGGCGCCGCGACACCCACGCGCACCGCGTAGATGCCCGCGTCGGGGTGTAGCACGTGGTCGAGCGCGATATTGGCGGTCGGGAAGCCGAGCTCCTGGCCCTGGCCCGCGCCATGGTGGACGCGGCCCTCGATCTCCCAGGGGCGGCCCAGCATCGCCGCCGCCTCGTCGACCCGGCCGCGGCGGATCGAGGCCCGGATCTCGGTCGACGAGCATCGCCGCTCGCCCAAGTGGACGGCCGCGATCTCGGTGAAGCCGAACCCCTCGCGCGCCGCCAGCCGACGCAGCAGCGCGTCATTGCCCGCGCGGCCCTTGCCGAAGACGAAGCCCGGGCCGACCACCACATGGCGCACGCCGAACCCCGCGACCAGGACGCGGGCGACGAAGTCCTCGGCTTCCATGGCGGCGAGCGCGGCGTCGAAGCGCAGGTTGTACATGACATCGACCCCGGCGCCGGCCAGCAGCCGCGCCTTGACCCGGAAGGGCGTCAAGCGAAAGGGAACCGTCGTCCGGCCGAAGAAGTCGCGGGGGTGGGGCTCGAAGGTGACGACGCCGAGCGGCGCGTTCCGCTCGCGGGCGATCCGGCGCGCCTCGCCGAGCACCGCGGCATGACCCCGATGAAGCCCGTCGAAGTTGCCGAGCGCGACGACCGCGCCGCGCGCCGCGCCCTCGACGCCCGTGAAATGCCTGACGATGCGCATTGGGGGCGTTTAACCCAAAAGGGAGGGGAACTCAACCGGGCTTGCCGGCCGGAACGCCGAGGTCGAGGCCCCGTGGCGGGTTCCCGTGACGCGGCTCGGGGGCCCCGGGCCGCTCAGGCGCCGTTGGACTTGCCGGGGCGCTCGGGCAGCATCACCAGCGCATCGCCGTCGACCACCACGGTCTCGCCGACCATGCAGACGGTCTTCAGCAGGACGCGGCGGCGCTCGGTCACGATCTCCTCGATCGTGGCGCGGGCGTGCACCGTGTCGCCGGCGCGCACCGGGGCGCGGAAACGGCAGTTCTGGCTGATGTAGACGCAGCCGGGCCCGGGCAGCTTGGTCCCGATCACCGTCGAGATGAAGCTCGCCGACAGCATGCCGTGCGCGATCGGCCCGCCGAACATGGTCGAGCGCGCATACTCGTGATCGAGATGCAGCGGGTTGGTGTCGCCCGAGATGGCGCAGAAGAGATTGATGTCCGATTCGGTGACCGTCTTCGAATAAATCGCCGTCATGCCGACGTGCAACTCCTCGAGCGCGTAGCCGTCGAGCTCCGTGACGTCGCGAACGACGCTTCCGTTCACCGGTTGTTGCGAGACGCTTGTCATGCCCGTCCCTACCCATTCCAAACTATTGTGCGGCGCAATAGTAACGTGGACCGCCGGGACCTACAAGGCCAGTATTCCGCAAAAACCCTTAACTTTTTGTCAACCAGAGCGCGTTTTCGGCCTGTGCGCCGCACAACCGGAGCGGGGCTTGACCCGGCCCGCGCGCTCACCGAAGCTGGCGCCATGACCCGTTCGACCTCCGCCGACGACCCATTCCGGCCGATGGCGCGCGCGCTCGCCGAGGCCGCATCGGCCGCCGCGCGCGGCGAGGTGCCGGTGGGGGCGGTGGTGGTCGACGGCGCCACGGGCGCGCTGCTCGCCGCCGCCGGCAATCGGACCGAGGCCGAGAACGACGCCAGCGCGCACGCCGAGCTTCTCGCGCTGCGCGCGGCGGCGCGCGCGCGGGGCGGCCCGCGCCTGACCGGTTGCGATCTCTACGTCACCCTCGAGCCCTGTCCCATGTGCGCCCAGGCGATCTCCCTGTTTCGCATCCGCCGGCTCTATTACGGCGCGGCGGACGCCAAGGGCGGCGGGGTCGAGCACGGGCCGCGCATCTTCGCCCAGCCGAGTTGCCATCACCGACCCGAGGTCTACGGCGGCATCGACGAGCGCCGCGCCGCCGCCCTGCTCACGGATTTCTTCCGCGCCCGGCGATAGGCCGGGGCTTTTTCGAGACGCATCGCCACCGTCCCGCGCCGGGATCGCGCACGGGGTTGTGATCGGCCGCGCTCGCGGGGTCGATTGCCGCGCGCCCGGACCGAACCAGTCTTGATGGAGCGGGGGGCCGACGAATAGGAGAGGCCCATGAAAGTCGATACCATTCTCAAGACCAAGGGCGCGCGCGTGGCGGTCGTGCCGAGGCACGCCACGCTCGGCGTGGTCGCCCGGCGTCTCGCCGAGGAACGCATCGGCGC
>CAZHDF010000032.1:9305-26001 GCA_964531525.1 uncultured Alphaproteobacteria bacterium
CTAAGCGCGCGGCGTTCAGGTTCGCGCGGGCGTGTCGTCCCCCCGCTCGCGCGCGACCGCGCGCCGGCCGATGTCGCGGCGGCAGAAGCCCCCGGGCCAATCGATGCGGTCGACGGCGGCATAGGCGCGGGCTTGGGCCTCGGCGACGGTCTCGCCGAGCGCGGTGACGCCGAGGACGCGTCCGCCGGCGGCGACCAGACGATCGTTCTCGCGCCGGGTGCCGGCGTGGAACACGGTCACGCCGTCGATCGCCTCGGCCGCCTCGATCCCGCGAATCTCCGAGCCCTTGGCGTAGGCCCCGGGATAGCCCCGGGTCGCCATCACGACGCACAGCGCCGCCTCGTCGCGCCAGTCGAGGGCGATCTCGTCGAGCCGCCCGTCGCGCGCCGCCATCAACGCCTCGATCGGGTCCGAGGCGAGCCGGGGCAGCAGCACCTGCGCCTCGGGATCGCCGAAGCGGACGTTGTATTCGAGAAGCTGCGGCCCGTCGTCGGTCAGCATAAGGCCGCAGTAAAGGACGCCCTTGAACGGCCGGCCCTCGGCGGCCATGGCGCGCACCGTCGGCGTCACGATCCGGGTCATGACCTCGGTCGCGATCTCGGGCGTGACGATCGGCGCCGGCGAATAGGCGCCCATGCCGCCGGTGTTGGGGCCGGTGTCGCCCTCGCCCACGCGCTTGTGATCCTGGGCGTCGGCGAAGGGAACCGCGCGCGCGCCGTCGACCAGGGCGAAGAAGCTCGCCTCCTCGCCGACCAACCGGTCCTCGACCAGGATCTCGGCCGCCGCCGCGCCGAGCGAGCCGGCGAGCGCGTCGACCGCTTCGAGCGCGGTCTCGACGTCCTCGGCGACGACCACGCCCTTGCCGGCGGCGAGCCCGTCGGCCTTGACCACCAGCGGCGCGCCCCGGCGGCGGATATGGGCCTTGGCCTCGGCGGCGTCGGTGAAGCGCGCGTAGGCCGCCGTCGGAATGCCGTATTTGGCGCAGAGATCCTTGGCGAAGCCCTTCGAACCCTCGAGCACCGCGGCTGCGGCGGTCGGGCCGAAGGCGGGGATGCCGGCGGCCTCGAGGCGGTCGACCAGCCCCGCGACCAGCGGCGCCTCGGGGCCGACCACCACCAGGTCGATCGCGCGCGTCCGCGCCGCCTCGACCAGCGCGTCGATGTCGTCGGCGGCGATCGAGAGACAGTCGGCGAGCGCGGCGATGCCCGCGTTGCCCGGCGCGCAAGCGAGCGCCTCGACCCGCTCCGAGCGCGCGATCGCGTGGCACAGCGCATGCTCGCGGCCGCCGCCGCCCACCACCAGTATCTTCATGGGAAACCCCCGACGGTCTTGGTCGTGTCGTTTCGTCGCCGCCTCTTGTAGCATAGGGCGGACATGAACCAAATCGAGCCATGAGCGAACCAGCCCCGCCCGACCTCCCCGGCATCGACAACATCCCCGAGTTCACGGTCAGCGAGATCTCGTTCGCGGTGAAGCGGACGATCGAGGCCGGCTTCGCCCGGGTGCGCGTGCGCGGCGAGATCTCGGGGCTCAGGCGCCATGGCTCGGGCCATGTCTATTTTTCGCTCAAGGACGAGCGCGCGGTCCTGTCGGCGGTCTGCTGGCGCGGCATGGCGGGACGGCTTCGCCACCAGCCCGAGGACGGGCTCGAGGTCATCTGCACCGGGCGGCTCACCACCTATCCCGGGCGCTCGCAATACCAGATCGTGGTCGAGGCGATCGAGCCCGCGGGCGAGGGGGCGCTGCTCAAGCTGCTCGACGAGCGCCGCCGCCGGCTCGCCGCCGAGGGCCTGTTCGACGAGGAGCGCAAGCGCGCGATCCCCTTCCTGCCCGAGGTGATCGGCGTGATTACCTCGCCGACCGGCGCGGTGATCCGCGACATCCTGCACCGGCTCGCCGACCGCTTCCCGCGCCATGTGCTCCTGTGGCCCGCCCGGGTCCAGGGCGAGGGCGCGGCCGAGGAGGTGGCCGCCGCGATCGAGGGCTTCAACCGGCTTAGCCCCGGCGGCGCGCCGCCGCGCCCCGACGTCATCATCGTCGCGCGCGGCGGCGGCAGCCTCGAGGATCTCTGGGCGTTCAACGAGGAGGTCGTGGTCCGCGCGGCGGCGGCCTCGACGATCCCGCTGATCTCGGCGGTCGGCCACGAGACCGACGTGACGCTGATCGACCACGCCGCCGACCGTCGCGCGCCGACGCCGACCGCCGCCGCCGAGATGGCGGTGCCGGTGCGCGCCGAGCTCGCCGCCCGGGTGATCGAGCTCGAGGGCCGACTCGCCGGCGCGGTCACGCGGCTGATCGAGGCGCGGCGAAACGCGCTCCGCAGCGCCGCCCGCGCGCTTCCCGATCCGCGCGCCGTCCTCGAACTCGCGACCCAGCGGCTCGATCAAGTGGCCGAGCGGCTGGCGAGCGCGCTGTTCCTCGGCCTCGAGCGGCGGCGCACGCGGCTCGCCTCGGCCTCGGCGGCGCTGCGCCCGGCGACCATCCGGCGCGAGGCGGCGGAGATCGGCAAGCGTCTCGCCGATTCCGGCGCGCGTCTCCGCCAGGCGGGCTTGCGCGCCGTCGAGGATGCGCGTCGGCGGCTCGAATCGCAGGCCCGGCTTCTCGAAAGCTGCGGCTATCAGCAGGTGCTCGCGCGCGGCTTCGTGCTGGTGCGCGACGACGCCGGCCGTCCCGTGACCGCCGCCGCCGAGGCGACGCCCGGGCTCGGCGTCGCGCTCACCTTCCGCGACGGCGAGCGCCACGCGACCATCGACCGCGCGGCGCCGCGCAAAACGCCGTCCGGCAAGACGCCGCCGCGCGCGGGCGGCCAGGGAAGCCTGTTCGAGTAACTCCCCAGTGAAAAAACCATAGGCGAGAAGGACCACCGATGCGGCGAAAACTGTTGATCGCGATTGTCGCGCTGCTCGCGGCGGCGCCGGCCTGGGCGCATGAGCTGGTTCTCGACGGACCGCTGGTCCAGGGCGGGCTCCTGCGCGGCCGGGTCGAGCCTGGCGCCCAGGTTCTCTTCAAGGGCGCGCCCGTGCGCCTCACCCCCGACGGCCGGTTCCTGATCGGCTTCGGCCGCGACGACGTTGGCCCCTATCCGCTCGAAATCCGTTACCCCGACGGCAGCGTCGCCCGGCGCAGCCTCGCGCCGAAAAAGCGCGACTACAAGACCCAGCGCATCGACGGCCTGCCGTCGAAGATGGTCACGCCACCCAAGGAGACGCTGGCGCGCATCCACCGCGAGGGCGCGATGATCGCCGAGGTGCGCGCCCGCGACACGCCCGAGCCCTTGTTCCTGAGCGGTTTCGTCCGCCCGGTCGAGGGGCCGATCTCGGGGGTCTACGGCAGCCAGCGCATCCTCAACGGCGAGCCCAAGCGGCCCCATTTCGGGCTCGACATCGCCGCGCCGCCGGGAACCCCCGTCCGCGCGCCCGCCGACGGGATCGTCGCGCTCGCCGAAAAGGATCTCTACTACACCGGCGGCACGGTGATGCTCGACCATGGCTACGGCCTGACCTCGGTCTATTCGCATATGAGCGCGGTCACCGTGCGGGTCGGCCAGCGCGTGCGCCAGGGCGACGTGATCGGCCGCGTCGGCGCGACCGGGCGGGTCACGGGGCCGCATCTCGACTGGCGGGTGAACCTGTTCAAGACCCGCCTCGACCCGGCGCTGTTGCTTGATAAGAAGTAGCGCGCGCGGGGCCCGGCAGAGTCAGTCGTCCGGCCAGCGGCGGTGGACCCAGAGCCATTGCTCGGGGCGCTCGCGGATCCAGGTCTCGAACAGGGCGTTGATCCGGCGCATGGTCTCGGCCACGTCGGCGCGCCGGTCGCCGCTATTGGGCAACTCCAGCGGCGGATGGACCGTGAGCCGGAAGCGCGCGCCCTCCAAGCGCTCGACCCGCGCCGCCACGAGCGGGCAGCCGAAGCGCAGCGCGAGCTCGGCCGCCGCCGGGGCGGTCATCGCGGCGCGGCCGAAGAACGGCACCGCGATGCCGTCGTTGAACTTCTGATCGACCAGCATGCCGAGGTGCTTGCCCTCGCGTAGCGCGCGGATCAGGTGCTTCGCGCCCGCCGCGCCCTTGGGAAAGTGCTGTCCGCCGATGGGTTCGCGCAATTGGCGCAGGATACGCTCGACATGGGGATTGTTGGCGCTGCGGTAGATATGGATGAGCGGCACGCCGTTCTGGGTCGCGCCCAACGAGGCAATCTCCCAATTGCCGAGATGGGCGGAGACGAAAATGCCGCCGATGCCGTCGTCGCGCAGGCGATCGACGTGCTCGCGCCCGATCACCTCGACGCGCCCGTCCGGGCCGTAGACGTCGAAGTCGCCGAGATGCGGATACTCGGCGACCACGCGGCCGAGATTGTCCCACATGGCGTAAACGATGGCGTCGATCTCGGCCGCGCTTCGCTCGGGAAAGGCGCGGGCGAGGTTGCGCCGGGCGATCCGCGAGACGCCCGCGCGCGGGCCGAACTTGCGCGCGAGCCAGCCGCCGAGCGCCGAGGCGCGGTCGAGCGGCAAGGCGCCGAAGACCGCGATCGCGATCCGCGCCGCCGCCGCCTCGGCCAGCCGCGCGACGCGGCGCGCGAGCGAAACCCGGGGTTGGGCGCTCATGCCGCCCGTCTCATTCCCGCCGCCCGAGAAGCGCGCGCGCGAGCAGGCGGTCGAGCGCGTCCTCGTCGTCGAACGTCAGCCGCACGGGCAGCGTGGCGATCATCGCGCGCGCGGCCTCGGGCAGGCGCGCGGCGTCCTTCTCGGTGGTGACCGGGACGGCGCCGAGATCGCTCGCCGCCTCGGCCAGCGCCATGATCTCGTCGGGGCTGTAGCGGTGATGGTCGGGAAAGGCGCGGCGCGCGGCCAGCTCGCAGCCGAGCGCCTCGAGCGTCGCGAACAGCTTTTCGGGCCGCCCGATCCCGGCGAAGGCGAGGACGCGCTTGCCGGCGAGCGCGCGCGCCGCCTCGGGCTCGGGCTCGATCCGCGCGCGCAGCACGGGAAGCCCCGCGACCTCGATCCGCGCCCGGGCGGCCGCGTCCGCCTCGCCGCCGACGAGGACCACCGCCTGGCCGCGCGCGAGGCCGCGCCCGGCGTCCTCGCGCAAGGGACCGGCGGGCATTACCCGGCCGTTGCCGAAGCCGTAGCCGGCGTCGATCACGATCAGCGACAGGGTCTTGGCGAGCGCCGGGTTCTGAAAGCCGTCGTCCATCACGATCACCCGCGCCCCCGCCTCGGCCGCCGCGCGCGCGCCGCGCGGCCGGTCGGCGGCGACCCAGGTCGGCGCGCGCGCGGCGAGCAGCAGCGCCTCGTCGCCGACCTCGGCGGCCGAGTGGCGCCCGAGCTCGACCCGGACCGGGCCCGACAGCCGGCCGCCGTAGCCCCGGGTGAGGAAATGGGGCGCCCAGCCCATCGCCGCGAGGCGGGTTCCGAGCGCCAGCGCCGTCGGCGTCTTGCCGGCCCCGCCCGCGACCAGGTTGCCGACGCAGATCACCGGCGCGGACGCGGACTCAGTGCGGGCGAGCCGCCGCCGCGCGCGCCCGGCGAGATCGACCCCCCAGCCGAGCGGCGCGAGCAACGCCGGCGCGAGCCCGTCGCGACGCCAGAACTCAGGCGCGCGCATCGGCCGCCTCCGCGTCCAGGGCGTCCAGGTAGGGGGCGAGCGCCGCCTCGACGCGGTCGAGCACCCGCGCCTCGGCGCGCGCGATCCGCGCGCCCGCCTCGGCGCGCCGTCGCCGCTCGTCCGCGTCGTCGAGAAGCGCCGCGACCGCGCGCGCGAGCGCCGGGGCGTCGGCGACCGTCTCGCCCGCGCCCGCCTCGGCGAAGGCGGCGGCGTCGTCCTTGAAGTTGGTCATATGGGGGCCATGGAGCAGCGCGCAGTCGAGGCGCGCGGGCTCGAGCGGGTTGTGCCCGCCATGGGGCACCAGAGAGCCGCCGATCAGCGCCACGTCCGCGAGGCGGTAGAACAACCCGAGCTCGCCCAGGGTGTCGGCGACGTAGACGGCGGTCTCGGGCGCGATCGTCTCGCCCGCCGCCCGCCGGGCGACCGCGAGCCCCGCGTCGGCGATCTCGCGCGCGACTTCGGGGCCGCGCTCGGGGTGGCGCGGGACGACGATGGTGAGAAGATCGGGCCGCCGGGCGGCGACTTCGCGATGGGCGGCGGCGACGATCGCCTCCTCGCCCGGATGCGTGCTCGCGGCGAGCCAGCGGGGGCGCGCGCCGATCGCCGCGCGCATCGCGTCCAGCGCGCCCTCGTCGACGGGAAGCGGCGGGGCGGCGGCCTTGAGGTTGCCGGGCGCCTCGACCCGAGGCGCGCCGAGCGCCCGCAGCCGCGCGGCCTCGTCCCGGTTCTGGGCGAGGCAGAGGTCGAACCCCGCGAGCAGCGGCGCGATCAGGCCCGGGAACCGCCGCCAGCGCGCGAACGAGCCCGCCGACATGCGCGCGTTCACCAGCACGCGGGGGATGCCGCGCCGCCCGGTCTCGGTCATCAGGTTGGGCCAGAACTCGGATTCGGTCCAAAGCGCGAGGTCGGGCCGCCAGTGGTCGAGAAAGCGCGCCACCGCGTCGGGTCGGTCGATGGGAGCGAACTGGTGCAACGCGCGTTCGGGCAGGCGCTCGGCCATCAGCCGCGCCGAGGTGACGGTGCCGGTGGTGACCAACGCCGAGAGGCCGGCGCGGCGCGCGAGCAGGCGGTCGATCAGCGGCAGGATCGAGACCGATTCGCCGACGCTCGCCGCGTGGATCCAGACCAGCGGCCCGGGGGGGCGCGCGCGTCCGGGCGCGCCGAACCGCTCTGCGAAGCGCGTCGGGTCCTCCTTGCCGCGCGCGAGGCGGCGGCGCAGGTAAAGGCCGATCAGCGGACCGGCGGCGACGGTCGCGCCGCGATAAAGGTGCAGCATCATCGCGCTCGCGCCGCCCCGGAATCGTCGGTCGCGGGGTCGATCGTCGCTTGGCCGACCAGGCGGTCGGCCTCGGCGGTGACCGCGTTAAGCCCGTCCTCCACCTGCCGGCGCGCGGCCTCGCGGGCGCCGGCGTCGGCGTTTCGCGGCACCGCGATAGGCGCGCCCCAGACGAACACCCCGCGGCTGAACGGCAGGGGGACGACGAAGCGGTCCCAGCTTCCCAGAACCTTGCGTCGCGAGGTCGCGAAGGCGGCGGGCAGCACCGGCACGCCCGAGAGCCGGGCGATATCGACCACGCCCGGAGAGGCCCGCATGCGCGGCCCGCGCGGCCCGTCGGGGGTGATGCCGACGCATTCGCCGCGACCGATCGCGCGCAGGATTTCGCGCAGCGCCGCGCGCCCGCCCTTGCCCGACGAGCCGGCCACCGCGCCGAGGCCGAAATGGCCGATGGTCCGCGCGATCAGGCGGCCGTCGGGGTGGCGCGAGATCAGCATGTTCATGGCCACGCCGCGTCGCCAGCAATAGGGCATCATCAAAAGCCGCCCGTGCCAGAAGGCGAGAATGAAGGGCCGGCCCGCGTCCCAGAACGCCGCCGGATGCTCGGCCCCAACCACGCGCCAGCACCCGCTCGCCCGGACCAGGCGGATGTAAAGCGCCGCGATCGCGCAGAGCAGCGCGCGCAAGCCCTCGTTCCGCGACAGGCGTTTTGCGATGCTCACGGCTTCATCATCGCGGCTCGGGATCAGGCGCGGGCGCGCGCCGCTCCGCCGCCGGCCGCCTCGTCGGCGAACTGCATGTCGTAGAGCCGGGCGTAGACGCCGTTCTTGGCGAGCAGCTCCGCGTGGCTGCCGGTCTCGACGACGCGCCCCTCGTCGATCACGTAGATCACGTCGGCGTCGATCACGGTCGAGAGGCGATGGGCGATGACCAGCACGCTGCGGCCCTTCATCAGCCGGTCGAGCGCCTCCTGCACGGCGCGCTCGGATTCGGTGTCGAGCGACGAGGTCGCCTCGTCGAGCAGCAGGATCGGCGCGTCCTTGAGCATCGCCCGCGCGATCGCGATCCGTTGGCGCTGGCCGCCCGACAGCCGGACCCCGTGCTCGCCGACGAGGGTGTCGTAGCCCTCGGGCAGGGCGCGGATGAAGCCGTCGGCGGCGGCGGCGCGCGCGGCCGCCCGGATCTCGTCCTCGCTCGCGTCCGGGCGGCCGTAGGCGATGTTGGCGCGCGCGGTGTCGTTGAACAGGCTGACCTCCTGGCTGACCAGCGCGAGCGCGCCGCGCAGGCTCGAAAGGGTGACGTCGCGCAGGTCCTGGCCGTCGATCCGGATGCCGCCCGCGCTCGCGTCGTAGAAGCGCGGGATCAGGTTGAGGATCGTCGACTTGCCCGCGCCCGAGGGGCCGACCAGCGCCGCCCGGCGCCCCGCCGGGATCGTGAGCGAGACCCCGTTGAGCGCCGGCACGTCCTTGGCGTCGTAGGAGAAATGCACGTCGTCGAAGATCACCTCGCCGCCGTCGATTTCGAGCGGCTTGGCGTCCGGGCGCTCGCGGATCGCGGGCTCGACGTCGAGGATCGCGTAGAGCCGCTGGGCGGCGGCGAGCCCCTCCTGAAGATTGGTGTTCAGGTTGGCGAGCTTCTTCATGGGCTCGTAGGCGAGCAGCAGCGCGGTGACGAAGGAGAAGAAGGCGCCCGTGGTGGTCTCGCCCGCGATCACCCGCGAGCCGCCGTAATAGATCACCACCGCGATCGCGAGCCCGCCCAGGGTCTCCATGATCGGGGCCGAGGCCGCGCGCACGCGCAACGCCTTGCAGATCAGGCGGTAGAGCCCCTCGATCGTCTCCTCGGCGCGGCCGGTCTCGTGGTCCTCCATGCCGTAGGCCTTGACGTGGCGCACGCCCTGGAAGGTCTCGTCGAGATGCGCCGTCAGCCGCGCCATCTGGGCCTGGGCGTCGGTCGAGACATGGCGCATGCGCCGCCCCAGGCGCACCACCGGCAGGATCGCGATCGGAAAGACGAAGAACGCCGCCAGCGCCAGCCGCCAGTCCTGGTAGAACATGACCGCGACCAGAAAGACGATCGTCAGCGGCTGGCGCACCAGCCCGGCGAGCGCGGTCGAGACCGCCGCGCGCATCAGGTTCACGTCGTTGGTGAAGCGCGAGATCAGCGTGCCCGTGGCCGTGGCGTGGAAGAAGGCGAGGTCGGCGCGCATGAGATGGGCGTAAAGCCGGCGCTGCATGTTCGAGATGATGCGCTGGCCGACCGTGTTCATGATCACGTTCTGGCCGTAGCCCGCCGCGCCCTTGACCGCGAACACGGCGATCACGGCGAGCGGCATCAAGACCAGCATGCGCGTGTCGCGCTGGGCGAACACCTGGTCGAGCACCGGCTGCATCAGCCAGGCGCTGGCCGCCGTCGCGGCCGCGGCGAGCGCCATCAGAACGACGGCGAGCGCCAGGCGGCCGGCATAGGGGCGCACCTCGTCGCGCACGAGGCGCTCGACGAGAACGCGCGTCGGAAGATGGGCGGGCGAGGGGCCTCGGGTCAACGGCGGAACTGGGTCATGCCTGAGATCGGGCGCCGACCATACCACGGCGCGGGCGAGCCGGCCAAGCGGCGCGGGACGGCGGGTTCAGCGGCCCTTCCCCCTGGGTCTTCCACCGCGCGTCCCACCCGTCATCCCCCGGGCCGCCAGCCGCGCGAGGAGCGGGCCGTGGAGGGCGGCGCCGGCGGCGACGATGGTGGAGATCCGGGGGTCGGGGCGGTCGTAGGCGATGGCCGCCCCGGCGGCGTCGGTGATCCGCCCGCCGGCGGCGCGCACCAGAAGATCGCCCGCCGCCGCGTCCCATTCGTTCTTGGGCCAAAGCGTCACGGTGGCGTCGAACCGCCCGGCGGCGACCAGCGCGAGCTTGTAGGCGACCGAGCTGATCGGCTCGGCGACCATTTCGGGAAGGGTTCCGGGCCAGTCGGCGCGCCGCATCTCGGTCCGGCTCACGCCGAGGCGCGCGCCCGCGAGTTCGCGCGCCGCGCTCGCCGTTATGACCGCGCCGTTGCGCCGCGCGGGTCCGGGGGCGAGGGCCTCGAACATCTCGTCGGTCGCCGGGTTGAACACCGCGCCCGCGACCGGCGCGCCGTTCTCGACCAGCGCGACCGAGATCGCGAACTCGCGCCGGCCCTTGAGGAAGGCGCGGGTGCCGTCGATCGGATCGACGACCCAGACCCGGCGCGCGCCCGCCCGGGCCGTGGGTCGCTCGTCGGCGTCCTCCTCGGACAGCCAGGCGTAGTCGGGCCGCGCGCCCATGAGGCGCGCTTTCAGGAGTTCGTTGACCGCGAGATCGGTCGAAGACACCGGCTGGCCGGGCGACTTGCGCCATTGCTCGACGTCGGTGCCGAAATCGGCGAGCGCGCGCGCCCCCGCCGCGCGCGTCGCGGCGACGAGCAGCGCGTGATCGGCGGCGAGATCGGCGGGCGGCGCGGGCGGGGGCGCGGGGCTCACCTTCCGGCGACGGTCATGCCGTCGATCCGGACCGTGGGCGCGTCGATCCCGTAGCGGAAGACGAGATCGTCGGCGGGAACCAGCGCCGCGAACATGTCCTTGAGGTTGCCGGCCACCGTGACCTCGCTGATCGGGTGGGTGATCTCGCCGTTCTCGATCCGGAAGCCCGCCGCGCCTCGGCTGTAGTCGCCGGTCACGCCGTTGATGCCCATGCCGATCAGCTCGGTGACGTAGATCCCCTCGGCGATGTCGGCGATCAGCTCGGCGGGCGTCGCGGTGCCGGCGGCGAGGAACAGGTTGGTCGCCTGGGGCGAGGGCGGCGAGGCGGTGCCGCGCGCGGCGTGACCCGTGGTCGCGAGCCCGAGCTGATGGGCCGAGCGACGGTCGAGAATCCAGCTCGTCAGCACCCCGTCGGCGATCAGGTCGCGGCGCGTGGTCGCCACCCCTTCGCCGTCGAAGGGCTTGGAACGCAGGCCGCGCGGGCGCCGGGGATCGTCGGTGACGGTGATGCCCGGGGCGAACACGCGCTCGCCCATCCGGTCCTTGAGGAAGCTGGTGCCGCGCGCGATCGCGACCCCGTTGATGGCGCTCGCGAAATGGCTCGCCAGCCCGCGCGACACCCGGGGATCGTAAACCACCGGCAGGCTCGCGCTTTCGACCTTGCGGGGGTTGAGCCGGCGCACCGCGCGCTCGCCGGCGTTGCGGCCGATCCCGGCCGGATCCTCGAGGTCGAGGCCGAAGCGCGCCACCGCGTAGTCGTAGTCGCGCTCCATCGCGGCGCCTTCGCCGGCGATCACGCTGACCCCGACGCCGTGCTGGGAGACCGCGTAGGCCCCGGCGAACCCGTTGCTCGCGGCGAGATGGATGCGGGTGCGGCTCCACGACGCCTCGGCGCCCTCCGAATTGGTCACGCCCGCGACCGCGCGGGCCGCGTCCTCGGCCGCCGCGGCGCGCGCGACCAGCTCCTCGGGCGCGGGCTCGGCCGGATCGCACAGGTCGAGCTCGGGGATCTCGCGGGCGAGCAGCTCGGGCTCGACCAGCCCGCAATGGGGGTCCTCGGGCACCGCGCGCGCCATGGCGATCGCGCGCGCGACCAGCTCATCCAGCGCCTCGGCGCCGAGGTCGGTCGAGGAGACCACCGCCTGATGGCGGCCGAGCAGGACGCGCAAGCCCAGATCGACCGATTCGGCGCGCTCGATCCCCTCCGAGCGGCCGAGACGCCAGGCGACGTTGAGGCTCGCGCTCTCGAACAGAACGGCGTCCGCCGCGTCGGCGCCGGCCTTGCGGGCGCGCGCGACCAGATCGGCGGCGAGGTCGAGGGGGTCGGCGGGAAGGGATGCGGGCATGGGCGTCGGGCTCTCCTGTTCGGCGACGTTCGATCTATTTCCAGATCGGCTTGCCCGAGCCGGGCAGGCCGTAGTCGGTCCAGTTGCGGGTGACGCGCGCGATCACGTCGTCGTCCATGCGGATCACGCGGCCCCAGTCGCGGGTCGTCTCGGGCGGCCATTTGGTGGTCGCGTCCAGCCCGATCTTGCCGCCGAGGCCCGAGGCCGGGCTCGCGAAGTCGAGATAGTCGATCGGCGTGTTCTCGACGATCGTCACGTCGCGGCCCGGGTCCATGCGGGTCGAGATCGCCCACATCACGTCGGTCCAGTCGCGCGCGTCGATGTCGTCGTCGACCACGATGACGATCTTGGTGTAGGTGAACTGGCGCAGGAACGACCAGACCCCCATCATCATGCGCTTGGCGTGGCCGGGATAGGCCTTCTTGATCGAGACCACGGCGATCCGGTACGAGCAGCCCTCGGGCGGCAGCCAGAAATCGACGATCTCGGGAAACTGGCTCTGGAGCAGGGGGATGAACACCTCGTTGAGCGCCTCGCCCAGGATCGAGGGCTCGTCGGGCGGGCGGCCGGTGAAGGTCGAAAGATAGATCGGCTCGCGGCGCATGGTGATCGCGCTGACCGTGAAGACGGGGAAGCGCTCGACCGCGTTGTAGTAGCCCGTGTGGTCGCCGTAGGGCCCCTCGTCGCCGTAGTCGTCGAGCGAGACGTGGCCTTCGAGCACGATCTCGGCCTCGGCCGGGACCTTGAGGGGGATCGTGCGGCAGTCCACCAGGTCGACCTTGGCGCCGCGCAAGAGTCCCGCGAACTGATACTCGGACACCGTGTCGGGCACCGGGGTGACGGCGGCGAGAATGGTGCCCGGGTCGGCGCCGATGACCGCCGCGCAGGGCAGCGGCTCGGTCTTGCCGCCGTCGCGCCAGCGGGCGTGATGCTGGGCGCCGCCCCGGTGGCGTAGCCAGCGCATCAAGGTGGTGCGCGGACCGGTCACCTGCATGCGGTAAACGCCGAGGTTGGCGTCGTCGTCGCGGCGTCCGCCGGGGCCGCGCGTGACCACCAGCGGCCAGGTGATGAGCGGCGCGGGCTCGCCCGGCCAGCAGGTCTGGATCGGCAGCCGGGCGAGGTCGATGTCGTCGCCCGTGAGCACGATCTCCTGGCAGGGCGCCGAGGAGACGCCGCGCGGGCGCATCGCCATCACCGTCTTGGCGAGCGGCAGCATGTCCATGGCCTCGCGCAGGCCCCCCGGCGGGGTCGGCTGCTTGAGAAACGCGAGGGTCTCGCCGAGCGCGCGCAATTCGTCCGCCTCGCGACCCATGCCCCAGGCGACCCGCTCGACGGTGCCGAACAGGTTGACGAGCACCGGCATCTCGAAGCGCCGCCCGTCGTCGTCGACCACGTTCTCGAACAGCACCGCCGGTCCGCCCTCGGCGAGCAGGCGGGTCTGGATCTCGGTCATCTCGAGGCGCGGCGAGACCGGGGCGCGCACGCGCGCGAGCTGGCCGGCGGCGTCCAGTCGGGCGATGAAATCGCGAAGCGAACGATAGGCCACGACGAAACCGCCGTTTCAAAAACATCGATGGGGCTGCATGGCCGCATTGCGCCCGATCGGGCGCGCGGCGTCAAGCGCGCGAAAAAGCGCGGCCCCGGTCACGGTGTTTTAACGCGTGGCCCGCTATCGTCGGATCACGGCCCGCGCGCCTCGCGCGGGATGACGAACGAGAGCGAAACGATGACGGAACCGAAAAACGATATGCGCGCGCGACGCGACGACTTGGCGGCGATCGAGGCCGCGCGCGAGGTCATGAAAATCGGCGAGTTCGATCTTTTCCGGCGCGCCTGGCGCGCCTGGTTCGCCCGCGAGGCCGACGAGAAACGGCTCGAGGCCGTGTTCGTCGCCTACCTCTTCCACCGCGAGGTGCCCGTCTGGGTACGGCATTTCTGCCGTCGCGTGCTCGCCGACGACGCGGCGGTCCGCCCCGCGCCCGCCCCCGCCTCCGTCCCGTCCGTCGCGCCGGCCACGCCCGTCGCCGCGCGCCGCTTCGCCGCCCTTGCCGTGGTCGCGACGGTCGCCTTCCTGTTCGTTGCCGCGCTCGCCGGTAATTCGAGCACGAGCTGCGCGGGCGCGACCGCCGGCGGGATCGAGGACCTCGGACGCGCCGTCGCCGACGACGCCGGGTTGCCGCCCTGCTAGGGCAGGATTCATTTTAGCCGGGTCATGCGCTAGGCTGCCGCCCCCGGGAAAGCGAGGGCGAAGATGGACGACAATCCCAAGCCAGGCATGAGCGAGGCGCGCGCGGTGGCGGACGATGCGCGCCTGCGCCGCGCCAAGACCTATCCCTATCCCCGCCCGCCGCATTCTTTTCTGTTCGCGGACGCGACGGCCCATCCGCTGCCCGATCCGAATGCCGAGGCGATCGACGCCGCGCTGGCCGATCTGGGCGCCGCGCCGCTCGCCGCGCGCGTCGCGGTCGTCGCGCACGGCTCCAACGCCGCGCCCGAGGCGCTCGCGCGCAAGTACGGGGCGTTTCGGGGCGATCCCGCGATTCCGGTGATTCGCGCCCGGCTCGAGGGCTTCGACGTGGTCTACGCGACCCATATTTCGAGCTACGGCTCGATTCCCTCGACGCTCGCGCCGTCGCCCGGCACGGTGGTCGAGACCGCGATCACCCTGCTCGCGCCCGATCAGCTCGACCTCATGCACGGCTCCGAGCTTTCGGCCGGAAACTACGTCTACGGACGGCTCGACGGCCTCGCGCTCGACCTCGAGGGGCTGGGGCGGCGGACGAGCGCGTTCGCCTATTTGACCCGGCGCGGCTGTCTCGGCATCGTCGGCGGCGCGCCGCTCGCGCTCGCCCGGATCGGGGCCCGGGGGCGGCGGTTCGCGCAAGCCGGCAAGGTCGAGGTACTCGCGCGCGCGCGCGATTTCCTCGCGCCCGGCGACGATCTCGACGCCTTCATCGCCGCGATCATCGAGGACGCCGACTTCCGCCGCGCCGCCGCCGCGCGCCTGCGCGCCCGCGCCGTCGGCGGCCTGCCGCCGGGCTTCGTCGCGCTCGAGGCGATGGACGAAATCCCCGAGGGAAGCTGAGCGCCGGGCGCGCGGTTTCTGTTTCCGCCGGTCCTTCGGCCCGTCGGGCGTTCAGACGCCACGCAGGCTTCCTCGCATAAGCTCGGGCGCGCGGTCGCGCTTGCCAACGCGCCCGGGGGCGCGTCGGGGTCACCCGCCGAGCTGGCCCGCGACGATGGCCGCGAACACCAGCGCGCCCGCCCAGGCATTGGACTTGAACTTGGCGAGGCAGTCGGCGGGATCGTCGATGTCGACCCGCGCCGCCTGCCAGGCGAAATGCGCCGCCGCCGGGACCAGCAGCGCGTAGAACGGCCAGGCGAGCCCCGCGAGCCACCCCGCGAGCCCGATCAGCGCCACCGCGACCCCGTAGAAGACGAACAGCCAGGGCCGGGTGCGCGCCCCCAGCCGCCGGGCCGAGGACTTGATGCCCACGAGCGCGTCGTCGGCCTTGTCTTGGTGGGCGTAGATCGTGTCGTAGCCGAGCGTCCAGGCGATCCCGGCGGCGTAAAGCGCGACCGCCGGGGGACCGAGCGCGCCGGTCGCCGCGGTCCATCCGAGCAGCGCTCCCCAGTTGAAGGTGAGGCCGAGGAACGCCTGCGGCCACCAGGTGATCCGCTTCATGAACGGGTAGACGACGACCGGGATCAACGCCGCCGCGCCCAGCGCGATCGCCGCGTCGTTGAGCTGCACCAGCACCGCGAGCCCGAGCGCGAGCAGCAGCGCGAGGAAGGCGAAGGCCCGGGGAAGCGTGATCGCGCCGCTCGCGAGCGGGCGGTCGCGGGTGCGCGCGACTCGGCCGTCGAAGTCGCGGTCGGCGATGTCGTTTATCGTGCAGCCGGCCGCGCGCATGATTAGCGCGCCGACGGCGAACAGCGCCAGCAACCGAAGATCGGGCGCGCGTCCGGCGGCCGCGAGCGCGAGACTCCACCAGCAGGGCCACAAAAGCAGCCAAGTGCCGATCGGCTTCTCGATCCGCGCGAGCTTTAGATAGGGCCTGAGCCCGGGCGGCGGGTAGCGATCGATCCAGCCGCCGGGCGCGGTCCGCGCGCTGTCGCTCGGTCCCGTCATGATAGGATGCACTATGGTCTCGCCGCCGCCGGCTCGTCAACGCGATCGCGACCGCCCGCGCGCCGCCCCGCGCTTGTTCGTCGAGGCGCCGCTCGGCCCCGGGGCGCGGCTCGCGCTCGCCTCCGATCAGGCCCATTACGTCGCCACCGTCATGCGCCGCCGGCCGGGCGACGTGCTGCTTCTGTTCAACGGTCGCGACGGCGAGTGGCGCGGGCGTCTCGCCTCGGTCGCGCGGGGACGCGGGGTCGAGGTCGAAATCGAGGACCGGACCCGGCCCCAGGCGGGGACCCCCGATCTCTGGCTTTTGTTCGCGCCGGTCAAGCGCGCGCCGGTAGACCATATCGCCCGGCTCGCGACCGAGCTCGGGGTCGCCGCGCTGCGTCCCATCCTCACCCGGCGCACGGTCGCGCGCCTCAACCTCGATCGCCTGCGCGCCAACGCCATCGAGGCCGCCGAGCAATGCGGGCGGCTCCAGGTGCCCGACTGCGCCGCGCCCGAGCGCCTCGACCGCCTGCTCGCCGCCTGGCCCGCCGAGCGCCGACTTCTGTTCTGCGACGAGACCGGCGGCGCGCCGGCGGCCGAGGCGCTCGGCGGTCCGCGCGCCGGAGACGACGGTCCCTGGGCGATCGCGATCGGCCCCGAGGGCGGGTTCGCTCCCGACGAAGCCGAGGCGCTGCGCGCCCTGCCGCAAAGCCTGGCGGTGAGCCTCGGGCCGCGCATCCTGCGCGCCGAAACCGCGGTCGCGGCGGCGCTCGCGCTCTGGCAGGCGCTGCGCGGCGACTGGGGTTAAGGCATGATGTGTTTAAGTCGGCACCGGCCCACTCCCCCGCCCGGCCACCCACGGGATCG
>CAZHDF010000033.1:0-12949 GCA_964531525.1 uncultured Alphaproteobacteria bacterium
GTAGAAGGCGACATAGTCGCGGATCGACGCCGTCTCGTCGAACGGGTCCTCGTAGCTCCACATCGCGTTCTCGGCGCGGCGTCCGCCCGCCTCGATCGACCAATAGGACGCATCGCCCTTGAACGGGCAGAAGGTCGAATGCGCGCTCGCCGAGGCCAAATCCATGCGCACGTCCTCGCGCGGGAAATAATAGACCGGGTCGTGCGCGGTCTCGCGGAGCACCATGGCGCGCGCGCTGTCGGCGATCGCGACGCCGCCGAGGGTCACGGTCACGCGGCCGGGCGCGGGCTCGAAATCCACCCGATAGCCGGGATGGGCGGCGAAGCCCGATTGCCGCCCGCTCGCCGATTGGGTCATGTCGCGGTCCTTCCGTCTTTCGTCGCGGAGCGAAACTGGTATCCAAACTGGTAACCCGGGCCGCCGAAGGCAAGCACGGTTTTTATTGAGGCGACGGCCCCGCTTCGGTGGATAATGCGCCTGTTCGTCGGATTTCATGGATTTTCCGGAGTTGCGCCATGGGCCGTCATCGCATTGCCGTCATCCCGGGCGACGGGGTCGGGCCGGAGGTCGTCGCCGCCGGGCTCGACGCGCTCGTCCACCTCGCCGAGGTCGTGCCCGACCTCTCGATCGAAACCGAGACCTTTCCCTGGGGGTCGGATTACTTCCGCGCCCATGGCCGCATGATGCCCGCCGACGGGCTTGAGCGGCTACGCGGGTTCGACGCGATCTACTTCGGCGCCGTGGGCGATCCCGAAATCCCCGATCACGTGACGCTGTGGCAGCTTCGGCTCGCGATCTGCCAGGGCTTCGACCAGTACGCCAACGTTCGCCCGGCGCGGCTGCTACCCGGAATCGACGGACCGCTCCGCGATATCGGCCCCGAGGATCTCGACTGGGTGATCGTGCGCGAGAACAGCGAGGGCGAATACTCGGGCGCGGGCGGGCGCGTCCACCAGGGCCACGCCGGCGAGGTCGCGATCGAAAGCGCGGTGTTCACCCGCGCGGGCGTCGAGCGCATCATGCGCTTCGCCTTCGCGCTCGCCCGCAGCCGGCGAAGGCGGCGGTTGACCCTGGTCACCAAGTCGAACGCCCAACGTCATGGCATGGTGCTCTGGGACGAAATCTTCGCCGCGCTCGCCCGCGAGTTCGACGAGGTGGCGACCGATCGCGTGCTGGTCGACGCCGCGACCCAGCGCATGGTGCGCGATCCGCGCTCTCTCGACGTGCTGGTGGCGACCAACCTGCACGCCGATATCCTGAGCGACCTCGCCGCCGCGCTGACCGGCGGGCTGGGGCTTGCGCCGAGCGCGAATCTCGACCCCGAGCGGCGCTTTCCCTCGATGTTCGAGCCGGTCCACGGCTCGGCCGACGACATCGCCGGAAAGGGGATCGCCAATCCGATCGGCGCAATCCGAAGCGCGGCCCAGATGCTCGACCATCTGGGGGAATCCGAGGCCGCCGCGCGAATCGAGGCAGCCGTCGCCCGGGTCTGCGCGGTCGGCGCGGTCCGCACCCCCGACCTCGGCGGCGTCGCGACCACGGCCGAGATGCGCGACGCGATTATCGCCGAAATCGACGCGTCCGACGGCGCGTCCAGGGATGCGCCGGGAGCCGAAATCGACGCAACGGGGGATTGACTCTTGATTTTCAATCACGCCTATTACCACCCTATCGGATAGGATGACGGGTCCGGATCGCGACCGAAGAGCCGCGGGCGAGGCCTTGACGTTCTTGGCGGCCGCAAGAGTCGCCGACGAAGAGCGAACGAAACAGGGAACGACACAGGGAGAAGTACCCATGAACACCCGGCACAAGCTGATTCCGGGCCTCGCCTTGGGCGTCGCCGCGGTCGCGCTCGCCACCACGGCCGCCGTGCCCGCGCGGGCCGCGGAGGACACCATCACCCTCGGCGCCGCCGTGTCGCTGAGCGGCAAGTACACCACCGCCGGCAACCACACGAAGAAGGGTTACGATCTCGCCGTCAAATTCATCAACGCCAGGGGCGGCATCAAGGTCGGTGGCAAGAGCTACAAGCTCGCGATCAAGTACTACGACGACGAATCGACGCCCGCGCGCGGCGCCCAGCTCGCCGAGCGGCTGATCCAGCAGGACGGCGTCAAGTTCATGCTTGGTCCGTACAGCTCGGGCCTGACCAAAGCGATCGCGCCGGTGACCGAGCGGTACAAGATCCCCATGGTCGAAGGGAACGGCGCTTCGCGGTCGCTGTTCAACAAGGGCTATCGCTACCTGTTCGCGGTGCTCTCCACGTCGGAGCAGTACCTCTCCTCGGCGATCACGCTCGCCGCCGAACAGGCCGAGAAGGCCGGACGCAAGCCGAGCTCGGTGAAGGTCGCGATCGCGGTCGAAAACGATCCCTTCTCGCTCGACGTCCGCGCCGGCGTGATCGACGACGCCAAGCGCTACGGCATGAAGGTCGTCATCGACGACAAGCTGCCGAAGGAGCTCAACGACATGTCGGCGACCCTGACCAAGGTCCGGGCACTCAAGCCCGACGTGCTGGTCGTCTCGGGCCACTCCAAGGGCGCGGCCCTGGTCACCCGCCAGGCCGCCGACATGAAGATCGACGTGCCGATGCTCGCCATCACGCACTGCGAATCGGCCAAGGTCACCGACCAGAAGAAGTTCGGCGACAAGGCCGACTACACGCTCTGCGCGACGCAATGGGCGCCGACCATGAGCTACAACGACGACCTGTTCGGCTCCGCCGCCGACTACGCCAAGACCTTCGAGAAGGAATACGGCTACGTTCCGCCCTATCAGGCGGCCGAGTCGAGCGCTTCGGTGGAGGTCTATGCGGATGCGCTTTCGCGGGCCGGCTCGCTTGATCCGGCGAAGGTGCGCGACGCGCTCGCGGCGACCGACATGCAGACGTTCTATGGCTTCGTCAAGTTCGACGAAACCGGCAAGAACATCGCCAAGCCCATGGCTTTGCGCCAGATCCAGAAGGGCAAATACGTCGTGGTGGCGCCGTCCAAATGGGCCGAGGCGCCGCTCATCTACCCGCGCCCCAAGTGGAGCGAGCGCTAGACGCGCGCCCGGCTCGTAACGCGCAAGTGACGCACGCGCCCGCCCGCGATAGCCGCGGGCGGGCGCGGAGCTTGGCTCATGGATAATCTCGCAATCCTTTTCGATGCGCCGATCCTGATGGTGCAGCTCGCGCTCGACGGCGTCCTGGTGGGCGCGATCTTCGCGCTCGTGGCTTACGGCATGGCGCTCGAATGGGGCGTGATGAACGTCATCAACATCGCCCAGGGCGAGCTCGTCATGCTTGGCGGCTTCATCAGCGTCTATCTGTTCCAGGCAGGACTTAATCCGCTGCTCAGCGTGCCGATCGCCGCGTTCGTGATGTACTTCGTCGGCTGGGGGATTTTCCGGTTGGTCATCCACCGAGTGGTCGACAAGGACCTGTTCATCTCGCTGCTCGCCACCTTCGGCATCAGCATCCTTCTCCAACAGCTCATGAACGAGGTGTTCGGCGCCGACGTGCGCAACACCAACCCCGACCTGGGCACGATGTTCCTGTTCAACGGCATGGTGACGGTCGCCCGGGTGAAGATCGTCGCCTTCGTTCTTGCGCTGGCGCTGGGCACGCTTCTGGTGCTGTTCCTCAAGGCGACGCGGCTCGGCCAGGCGATCCGCGCCACGGCGCAGAACGCGCGCGCCGCCCGAATCATGGGCATCGACACCGATCGGGTCTACGCCACGACGTCGGGGCTCAACGCGGCGATCTGCGGCGCGGCCGGCGCGCTGGTGGCGATGACCTGGGTGATCCACCCCTATTTCGGGCTCACCTACACGGTGCGCTCGTTCATGATCGTGATCATTGCCGGGCTCGGTAATATCGCGAGCGTCGTCGCGGTCGGGCTGGGCCTCGGCGCGGTCGAGAACTTTGCGAGTTTCATTCTCGGCGCCGAGTTCCAGTCGGCGTTCCTGTTCTCGCTCCTGGTCGTGATCCTGGTCGGGCGCAGCCTGATCCTGAGCCGTCAGCGGAAATACCTGCGATGACGGGGAAACGGACATGACCGGCATCGCCGCTCGTCCGTTCGCGATCGTCGCGCTCGGCGCGCTCTTGCTCGCCGCGCCCTGGCTCGCCCCCGCCTACACGACCCAGATGGCCTTCCTCTGGGTGATGGTCGTGTTCGCGCTGACCTGGGACGTGGTCGGCGGCCAGATGGGCTACAACTCGTTCGGCAATATCTTCTTCTTCGGCGTCGGCATGTACGCGACCGCGGTGGTCGAGCGCGACCTGTTCTTCGGGGTCGAGGAGTACGTCAACATCGCCGGCGGCGCCGAGGCCGCGCTGACGGCCATGCAATACCTCGGGGGGTTTGGGCTCGGGCTCGTGGTCGCCGCCGTGATCTGCGTGGCGCTCGCCGCCGTCCTCGGCATGGGCGTCCTCACGCTGCGGGGACACTACTTCGCGATCGCCACGCTTGGCCTCGCGCTCGCGGGCGGCGAGATCGCGGCGGGCTGGGACTATGTGGGAGCGGGCTCGGGTCTGGTCACGCCTGGGCTCCCCGACGCCCTCGGCGAACGGGGGTTCTTCTACTACTATTTCTTCCTGGCCCTCGCCGTGGCCGCCTTCTTCACCCTTCGCTGGCTCTACGCCGGGCGCTTCGGGCTCGCCATCAACGCGATCCGCGACGACGAGGACAAGGCCGAGGCGATGGGCCTGCACACCACCCGCTACAAGACCATGGCCTGGTGCGTCTCCGCCTTCTTCCTCGCGTTGGCGGGCGGCGGCGTCGGCAACTTGGTCGGCTTCATCGACCCGACCGACGTCGCCTTCGCCGGCGCGACCTACGGCGTGTGGATGGTTCTGATGGCGATCCTCGGCGGCAAGGGCACGCTTTGGGGGCCGGTGATCGGGGCCGTCATCTTCGACGTGACGCAAGAGCTGTTCTGGACCTACCTGCTGGGCTGGCAGCGGGTCGCGCTCGGCGTCCTGATCGTGGTTATCGTCGTGTTCTTCCCCCAGGGCATCATGGGCTATGCCCGCGAGCGCTGGCCCGAGCGTTTCGGCGAGACGGTCGACGAAGGCGGCGACGAGGGCGGCGACGAAGGGACCGTCGCGGCGAGCGCGGGAGACGAGGCGTGACCGCGATCCTCGAGGTCCAGGGCGCGACCAAGGCGTTCGGCGGCGTGGTCGCCAACAGCAACATCTCGATCGCCGTGCCGGAAGGCCGCATCATCGGCCTGATCGGCCCCAACGGATCGGGCAAGACGACGCTGTTCAACTCGATCGTCGGCTACCACCCGGTCGACGCCGGCTCGATCCGCTTCGAGGGGCGCGAGATCACGCGGCTGCGCGTCGCCCAGATCGCGCGCCTCGGGCTTCTGCGCACCTTCCAGCAGACGCGCATCTACGGCAACATGACCTGCATCGAGAACATGCGAATCAGCGTGCCCCACCGACACGAGGGACTGCGCGACATGGTCGCGCGCTATTCGTCCGAAGCTCTCGAGAAATCCGAGGCGCTACTCGAATTCGTCGGCCTCTACTCAAAGCGGCGGCTGCGCGCGGGCGATCTCTCCTTCGGCCAGCAGAAGCTGCTCGAATTCGCGATGGCGCTGATGAACGACCCCAAGCTGCTGCTGCTCGACGAGCCGACGGCGGGAATCAACCCGACGCTGATCAACGGCATCATCGACCGGCTGAAATACGCCAACGCCCAGTTCGGCGTCACGTTGCTGGTGATCGAGCACAATATGCGCGTCATCATGAACCTGGCCGAACATATCTATTGCCTGGCCCATGGCGAGCTGCTCGCCGAGGGAAGCCCCGAGGAAATCCGCACCGACCAGCGCGTCATCGACGCCTATCTCGGAGCCCATTGATGTCCGCGGAAAACGACAAGGGGAAGGGCAAAAACGGCGGTATCAGCGGTTACGGCATCGGCGACGTCGGCGCGGTCCTGTCGGTCGACGCGGTCGCCCGCGAGGCGCGCGAGCTCGCCGCCGAGGGGCCGAGCCCCGAGCGCATCGCCGAGCTCGCCGGCGGCGAACCGTTGGTCGAGATCGAGAATCTGGTCGCCGGCTACGGCAAGATGGAGATCCTCCACGGCGTCAACCTCCAGATCGCCGCGGGCCGCTCGCTCTGCCTGATCGGTCCCAACGGGGCCGGCAAGTCGACGGTGCTGCATTCGATCTACGGCTTCACGCGCATCATCGGCGGCAGCATCAGGGTCGGCGGCGACGACGTCACCCGCCTCGACCCCAACGAGAAGCTGCGCTTCGGCGTCGCCTACATCCTTCAGGACAACTCGGTCTTTCCCAACATGACCGTCGAGGAGAACCTGTGGATGGGCGGCTTTCTGATGAAAAGCCCGGCCGAGGCCAAGCAGGCCGCCGAGCGCGTGTTGGAGAAGTACCCGCGCCTCGCCGAACGGCGCGGCCAGCGCGCGGGCGTCCTGTCGGGCGGCGAGCGGCGGCTTCTCGAAATCTCGCGGGCGCTGATCATGAACCCGCGCGTGCTGCTGGTCGACGAGCCATCGATCGGCCTCGAGCCACGCTTCATCGACCAGGTGTTCGAAATCCTCGACGACCTCCGGCGTAGCGAGGGCAAGACCATCGTCATGGTCGAGCAGAACGCCAAGAAGGGGCTCGAATTCGCCGACGTGGGCTATGTGCTGGTCGACGGTCGGGTCGCGATGGCCGGCCCCGGCGACGAGCTGCTCGCCGACCCCGACGTGGGCCGCCTGTTCCTGGGCGGCTGACACCAGCCACGAGGTCTCATCCCATCGGAACGATCGAGATCGGGTCGCCGGGGGCGAGGCCGAGCAGGGCGGCGGCGTTCGCGCGGTTGGCGGCGATTTCGATCAGGCCGTTCGCGTTCTCGTACCAGAAGGGCTCGCCCGGGGCGACGTCGGCGAAGACCCGCGCGTGGCCGATCCGCCGCCCGTCCGCCTCGATCGTCGCGCTTGTCTCGATCCCGGCCGCGCGCAGCCCGGTCGCCGCGTTGCCGAAGCGATCGACATAGGCGACGCGGGCGAGGTCGTCGGGCCAGTCGGCGCCGACGAGCCCGGCGATCTCGCAGGCCTGGCCGGGCGGTTCCGTTCCGCGCGCGATCCGGGCGGCGGCGGGAGCGAACAGGTCGCGGCCGTGGAAGCTCGCCGACAGGGGCGCGTCTCCGGGGTCGAGCACCCGGCAGGCGGTCGCGCCTCCGCGCCGCGCGACGATCGCGAGCAGGCCGTTGTCGGGGCCGACGAACCAGCGCCCGCCGGCCTCGATCGCGAGCGCGCGGCGGTCGCCGCCCACTTCCGGATCGACCACGGCGAGGACGACGCTGCCCCGGGGAAAGGTTCCGATCCAGGCGGCGAGGAGATAGGCGGCGAGGTCGGGGCGGGCGGCGGGAACGTCGTGGCAGAGATCGACCACGGGCAGCCCCGGCGCCTCGCGCAGCAGGACCGCCCGGACCTGGCCCACATAGGGGCCGTCGAGACCGAAGTCGGTGAGCAGGACGATCATCGGCGCGGGATTGGACTCTGGCTTGGGCGCGGACATGGGGCGCGGCGGCTCAGCGTTCGGCGTCGATGTCCGCCATGCCCCTGGGCGCGGCGATCAGATGCAGGGCGATCCGTCGCTCGTGGGGCGCGGCGCGATGCTCGAAGACATAGATCCCCTGCCAGGTGCCGAGCAGCATGCGCCCGCCGCGCACGGGCACCGAAAGCTGCGTCTGGGTGAGCGCGGCGCGGATATGGGCGGGCATGTCGTCGGGGCCCTCGGTCGCGTGGGCGTAGCGGCCCGGGGCCTCGGGCGCGAGGCGGGCGAAGAACGCCTCGAGGTCGCGGAGGACCGCCGGGTCGGCGTTTTCCTGAACCAGCAGCGAGGCCGAGGTATGGCAAAGAAACAGGGTCAGCAGCCCCTCTCCCACCCGCCGCGCGGCGAGCCAGGAAGCAACCGCGTCGGTCACCTCGTAAAGCCCGCGCCCCCGGGTGGGCACGGTGATGTCGCCGCTCGCCTGCGCGATCGAAGGCCGGTCGTTGCCCATGGCCCGACGGTACACCGACCGCCGCGCGCGGCCAACCCAGCGAAGTTATGGGCGCGCCGGATCACGCGCCCCTCACGGCGCGTCACATGCGCGTGCGATCGCGGCGAGGCCCTGGCCCGGCGGGAGCGCTTGCGCTAGCCTGCCTTCGGGACAAAGTCTTCCGGGGGACGAGATGAACGCCTCTTTGCGAAGTTTTCTGGCCGCCGCCGCGATGCTCGTGCTGGCGGGCCCGGCGATGGCCGATTACTGGTCGGATTTCGAGGCCGCGATCGACGCCTACGCCGAGGGCGACTACCGCGCCGCGCGCGCGGCCTTCGAGCCGCTCGCCCGCGCCGGCGACAACCGCGCGCAATACTGGCTCGGCATCATGTACTTCGAGGGCAAGGGCGTGCCGCTCGACAACCGCCGGGCCTATCTCTGGCTCAGCCTCTCGGCCGAGCAGGGCAACCGGGCCGCGCGCGCCAGCCGGAGCGGCATCGCCCGGCGCATGAGCGCGACCGAGCTCGCCGCCGCCCGGCGTCTCGTCGCGAGCTACCGACCCGCCGCCCAGTAGCGCGCAAGCCCCTTCCTCCGCGGCGCCCTTTCGCGGGACGCGACGGGCGCGACCTTCGCGGGGCCTTCCCCCGGACCTTCCCCCGGACCTTCATTGACAAGCAGGCCGGATCGGCGACAATCCCGCGATCCGCCGCGCGCGGGCGTTCTCCGCCCTTCGCGCCGCCCCTTCAAGACGGCCCAAGGCGCCCGAGATCCCATGACCGCGAAATCGACAGTCAAGCGAATCGGTATTCTGACCGGCGGCGGCGACGCGCCGGGCATCAACGCTGTGGTTCAGGGCTGCGTGCTGCGCGCCGAGACGCTCGGACACCAAATGATCGGCATCCGCCGCTCGTGGCTGGGCTTGCGCGACGGCGACACCATGCCGCTCGATCGGCGGACGACCCATCGCTGGCTGCCGCGCGGCGGGACCGAGCTGCGCACCCGGCGCTTCAACCCCTTCGACGTGGGCGAGGAGGAACTGGTCCTCGAGGGCTACGCCAAACTCGGACTCGACGGGCTGGTCGCGATCGGCGGCGACGGAACCCTGACCACGACCTACGGCTTCCACAAGCTCGGCATGACGGTGGTCGGGGTGCCCAAGACCATCGACAATGACATTCGCGGTACCGACCGCACCTTCGGCTTCGAAACCGCGGTACAGACCGCCTGCGACGCGATCGACCGGCTGCACACCACCGCCGCCGCCCACGGCCGCATTCTGATCGTCGAGGTCATGGGCCGCTACGCCGGCTGGATCGCGGCCTATGCGGGCATCGCGGGCGAAGCCGACTTGGTGCTCACGCCCGAGCATCCCGTCGACCTCGGCGAGGTAATCGCCTGGGCGCGGGGGCTCAAGGAGCGCGGCAACGAATACGCCATCCTGGTGGTCGCCGAGGGAGCGCTGATCCTGCGCGACGACGGAAAGGCGCTGGTGCGCGGCGAGTACACGGCCCAGGGCTACGAGAAACTGGGCGGGGTTTCGGTCCAGCTCTCGCGCGAGCTCATGGCGGCGGGGATCGATTCGCGAACCACCATCCTCGGCCATATCCAGCGCGGCGGCACGCCGACCGCGTTCGACCGTATCCTGTCGCTGCGCTACGGCGCGCGCGCGGCCGAGCTGTTCGACGAGGGCGTGACCGGGGTCATGGTCAGCCTGACCGACAACCGCATGGGCGCGATTCCGCTTGCCGAGGTCGCGGGCAAGCGACGCAATTTCGATAGCGCCGAGTTCGATCTCGCCTGGATGCTTTCGGCCCTGCCACGCGCCAAGTCGATGCGCGGCGGATAATGCCGGCGCACCGCCTTGACCTATGCCAGTGAGCCGCTAAGTCGGCCCGCCGGACGCACGGACGCCGCGCGGGCTTCCCTCGCACAAGCCCGTGCCCGCGGCCAAAACACGGACGAGCGTTGCCGGCGCGGAGCGTCTCGTGAATAAATCTGTGGATAAAAATGGAAACGCTTGGAATCAAATATACTTTTAATCCACAAGAAAATCTATCGAATTAACTGTTTTTTCTTGCATCCCGGCAGTAAAACGACGAACATAATCCTCAGACGCGAAGGCGTCGAAGCGAAGATTTCCTTGCCGATGTCGGCGGATTCTCTTCGGAGGGTTTAGTCGGTTTCGCTGAAATCCTAGCTTCGCGGCGATCCTCTCCCGCTTGCGGGTTGGATCGACGGGCGACGGTCGAGCTTCTCTTCGGAGATGCCGATTGTCGGGCGGCAGGTCCGCCACCGCTCTTCGCCGGGCGTTCCGCGGCTCGCGGATCGGTCCTTCGGGGCCGAAACGCGGAAGCGGAAAGGGAAAGCCCCTCGCGGCGCTCCCTGCTCGCGATCGATGGCTCGGTTCTTCGGAATCGGAACGTCGGAAGCGCAAAGGGAAAGCCACCCGGGACAATCCCGGCCCGCGGTCGAGGGTTCCTCTTCGGAGGGGCCGACGGCCCCAGGCCTCCGGCATCGCGGGTGGGTGAACAGGTCGTCGAGCGCGACAAGTCCCTCACGGGGCTACACCGCGCAGCCGCGAACGAGGGCTCTGCCCGGGGTGCTTCGTTTAGTAGCTGCTGCGGTACGCCGCCTCCCCGCACTCGCGTCGGGGAGCCTGCCCGGCTCCAGAGGCGTCAGGAGTGTCCCGCCCGGACACATGCGTTGACTTCGGTCACGCTCCTGACGCCTCATCCTTTTATCAGCGACGCAGCCTTTTTGCAACAAGATATTGTGGGTCGGCGGAATTTTTTTCGCCGATCTAGACTCGCGCGCCATAACCCCTTGTCTCGACTCGGTTTTCCCCGGAGGCGATTCGGGGCGCCGCCGGTCGAACCGGCAGGAACCACGCGAGCGCGTTCTTCGGCGACGCGTTCCACGCAAAGGGATAATGGAGTAGTGTTCGGGCGATCGCTCCGGCGCCCGCCGCGAAGCCCCGCAACGCCGTCAATCGAAGCGAACGAGCCCGGCATCCGATGGCCCAGACCCCGGACCACCCGGCGACACCCCAACGGGATCGTCGCACGCCTCTGGTCGTTCACGTCATCCACCGGCTCGACTACGGCGGCATGGAGAACGGTCTGGTCAACCTGATCAACCGTACGCCCCCCGGTCGCGTGCGCCACGCGATCGTCTGCCTGACGGACTACACCGATTTCCGCGACCGGATCCGAGACCCGGACGTGCCGGTGCTCGCGCTCGGCAAGCGCGACGGCAAGGATGTCGCCGCCTATTGGCGGTTGTGGCGGGCCTTGCGCCGGCTCGCGCCCGACATCGTGCATACGCGCAACCTACCCGCGGTCGACATGGTGGTGCCCGCGGCGCTCGCCCGGGTGCCGGTTCGCATTCACGGCGAGCACGGACGCGACGTGACCGAACTCGCCGGCGGACGGCGCAAGTACCGCGCGATCCGTCGCGCGGTCTCGCTCCTGGTCGACCGCTACATTCCGTTGTCGCGCGAACTCGAAGCCTGGCTCGTCGAGGAAATCGGCGTGTCGCGCGCCAGGATCACGCGCATCTACAACGGCGTCGACGCCGCGCGCTTCCATCCGACCGAGGGCGGGCGCGCGCCGCTGCCCGACGTCGCCTTCGCCGCGCCCGGGGAAACGACCGAAACCGTGGTCATCGGCACCGTCGGGCGGATGGCGACGGTCAAGAACCAGCCGCTGCTCGCGCGCGCCTTCGCGGTGCTCGCCGCGCGCCTCGACGCGCGGGCGGCGGCGCGCCTGCGTCTCGTCATGGTCGGCGACGGCCCGCTCAGGGCCGAGGCCGCCTCGGTGATCGAGGCGGCGGGGCTCTCCGGCCAGGTCTGGTTCGCGGGCGCGCGCGACGACACGCCCGCGCTCTATCGCGGCTTCGACGTCTTCGCGCTACCGTCGGATACCGAGGGGATTTCGAACACGATCCTCGAGGCGATGGCCTGCGGCCTGCCCGTGGTCGCGACCGAGGTGGGCGGCAACGCCGAACTGATCGCCGCCGGCGAGACCGGCCGGCTGGTGCCGCCCGGGGACGCCGAGGCGATGGCCGTGGCGCTCGGCGACTACGTCCTCGACGCGGACCTCCGCCGGCGTCACGGCGCGGCGGCGCGGGCGCGGATCGAAGCGCGGTTCGATCTCGACCAAATGGTCGCGCGCTACCTCGCGGTCTATGACGAGGCCCTCGCCGCCAAGGGCTTGACCTCTAAATCGCCTGAGAGCGCGGGATGACGACGATCTGGGCGATCGTCACGTCGGGCGGCTGATCGAGCGCGAAGATCACGCAGCGCGCGACGTCCTCGGCGGTCAGCAACTCGGGATAGCCGTCGTAGAAGGCCTCGGCGCGCGCCGCGTCGCCCCAACGGCGCAGCGCGAATTCGGTCCGCGCGGTGCCGGGCAACACCTCGCTCACGCGAATGCCGTGCTCGGCGTAGTCCATGCGAAGCGCGTCGCTGAGGCCGCGCACGGCGAACTTGGTGGCGGCGTAGATCGCGCCGCCGGGATAGGCCCGGAGCCCCGCGATCGAGCCCAGGTTGACGATATGCCCGCGCCGGCGCGCGACCATGCCGGGCGCGACCGCGTGGGTGACGCGGACCATGCCGGTGACGTTGGTGTCGATGATGTCGGCCCAGCCCTCGACCGCGCCGAGATCGAGCCGCCGCCGCCCGCCCGCGTCGTGGCCCGCGTTGTTGATCAGGATGTCGATCTCGCGAAGCTCGGCCGGCAGGTCGTCGAGCAGCCGCGCGACCGCGCGCGCGTCGGTAACATCGAGGGGATGGGCGTAAAACAACGGGCCGAGCCGTGCGCCCAGCTCATCGAGCCGCGCGCGGCCGCGCGCCGTGCCGATCACCCGGCAGCCGCGCGCGACCAGCGCCTCGGCGGTCGCGGCGCCGATCCCCGCGCTCGCGCCGGTCACGAGCGCCACGGCGCCCTCGCGAAGAATCGG